>NZ_JBHXMU010000071.1:0-24049 GCF_042720685.1 Kitasatospora sp. NPDC058492 | reverse complement strand
TCCGCGCCGCGGCCGCGCGCGGCGGGGCGGCCCCCCCCCCCCCCCCTGCCCCCGTCGGCCTCCCTCCCAACCGCGCGCCCCGCCGGGGCGCCGGGGCCCCCCCCCCCCCGCCCCCCCACGGCCCCCTCTGACTACCCCACGAAGCAGAAGAAAAAAGGACTGAAGCACCATGACTGACGCACTGAAGCGCCTCAGCGACGAAGGCGTGGCGATCTGGCTGGACGACCTCAGCCGCAAGCGGCTGAACACCGGCAACCTCGCCGAGCTGGTGCAGAACAAGCACGTGGTGGGTGTGACCACCAACCCGACCATCTTCCAGAAGGCCATCGGCGGCGGCGACGACTCCTACGACGGCCAGCTGCGCGACCTCGCCGTCCGCAAGGTCACCACCGACGAGGCCGTCCGCATGATCACCACCTCGGACGTGCGTGACGCGGCCGACGTGCTGCGCCCGGTCTACGACGCCTCCAACGGCCGCGACGGCCGGGTGTCCATCGAGGTCGACCCGCGCCTGGCGCACGAGACCGCGGCCACCGTGGCCGAGGCCAAGCAGCTGTGGTGGCTGGTCGACCGCCCGAACGTCTTCATCAAGATCCCCGCCACCAAGGCCGGCCTGCCCGCGATCGCCGAGGTGATCGGCCGGGGCATCAGCGTCAACGTCACGCTGATCTTCTCGCTGGAGCGCTACAAGGCCGTCATCGACGCCTACCTGACCGGCCTGGAGGCCGCCAAGGCCAAGGGCCTGGACCTCTCCCAGATCGAGTCGGTCGCCTCCTTCTTCGTCTCCCGCGTGGACACCGAGATCGACAAGCGCCTGGAGAAGATCGGCGGCGACGCCCGGGACCTGCGTTCCAAGGCCGCCCTGGCCAACGCCCGCCTCGCCTACCAGGCGTACGAGGAGGTCTTCGGCTCGGTCGACGGCAAGTCCGCCGGCAGCGCCCGCTGGCGTTCGCTGGAGGCCGCCGGCGCCAAGCCGCAGCGCCCGCTGTGGGCCTCCACCGGTGTCAAGGACCCGGCCCTGCCGGACACCCTGTACGTCACCGAGCTGGTCGCCCCCGGCACGGTCAACACCATGCCCGAGGCCACCCTGGAGGCCACCGCCGACCACGGTGTGGTCACCGGCGGCACCATCGTCCCCAACTACGCCGACGCCAAGGCCGTGATGGACGCCATCGCCGCCGCCGGCGTGGACTACGACGACGTGGTCCAGGTGCTGGAGGACGAGGGCGTGGAGAAGTTCGAGCAGTCCTGGAACGAGCTGCTCGACACCGTCACCGCCTCGCTCGCCTCCTTCGCCGGCGAGAAGTGACCGTTCGCTCACACAGCCAGCGCACGAAAGCGGAGCCCAACAAGTGAGCACTGATTTCCCCGAGTTGACCTCGGAGTCGGACGCGGACGATCTCCCGCCGGCCCCCGTCAACCCGCTTCGTGACCCGGCCGACCGACGGCTCCCGCGCATCGCGGGGCCGTCCGGTCTGGTCATCTTCGGAGTCACCGGCGACCTGTCCCGCAAGAAGCTCATGCCGGCCATCTACGACCTGGCCAACCGCGGTCTGCTGCCGCCGGGCTTCTCTCTCGTCGGCTTCGCCCGGCGCGAGTGGGACGACGAGGACTTCGCCAAGGAGGTCCACGACGCGGTCAAGGAGCACGCCCGCACCCCGTTCCGGGAGGAGGTCTGGCAGCAGCTCGCCAAGGGCATGCGCTTCGTCCACGGCACCTTCGACGACGACGACGCCTTCGACAAGCTCCGCGAGACCATCGTCGAGCTGGACAAGGCGCAGGGCACCGGCGGCAACTTCGCCTTCTACCTGTCCGTCCCGCCGAAGTTCTTCCCGACCGTCGTCCAGCAGCTCAAGAAGCACGGCCTGGCCGACCCCCCGCAGGGCTCGTGGCGCCGCGCGGTCATCGAGAAGCCCTTCGGCCACGACCTGGAGAGCGCCCAGGAGCTGAACCGGATCGTCCACGAGGTCTTCCCCCGGGACGAGGTCTTCCGGATCGACCACTACCTGGGCAAGGAGACGGTCCAGAACATCCTGGCGCTGCGCTTCGCCAACCAGATGTTCGAGCCGATCTGGAACCGGTCGTACGTCGACCACGTGCAGATCACCATGGCCGAGGACATCGGCATCGGCGGCCGGGCCGGCTACTACGACGGCATCGGCTCCGCCCGCGACGTCATCCAGAACCACCTGCTCCAGCTGATGGCGCTCACCGCCATCGAGGAGCCGGCGTCGTTCCACCCGAAGGCGCTGGTCGCCGAGAAGCTCAAGGTGCTCAGCGCCGTCAAGCTCCCGGCCGACCTCGGCCGGCACACCGTGCGCGGCCAGTACGCGGCCGGCTGGCAGGGCGGCGAGGAGGTGGTCGGCTACCTGGACGAGGACGGCATCGACCCGGACTCCAAGACCGACACCTACGCGGCGATCAAGCTGGAGATCAACAACCGCCGCTGGGCGGGCGTCCCGTTCTACCTGCGCACCGGCAAGCGGCTGGGCCGCCGGGTCACCGAGATCGCGGTGGTCTTCCAGCGCGCCCCGTACCTGCCGTTCGACTCCTACGCGACCGAGGAGCTGGGGCAGAACGCCCTGGTCATCCGGGTCCAGCCGGACGAGGGCGTGACGGTGCGGTTCGGCTCCAAGGTGCCGGGCACCTCCTTCGAGGTCCGGGACGTCACGATGGACTTCGCCTACGGCGAGTCCTTCACCGAGTCCAGCCCGGAGGCGTACGAGCGGCTCATCCTCGATGTGCTGCTCGGCGACGCCAACCTGTTCCCGCGTCACCAGGAGGTCGAGCTCTCCTGGCAGATCCTCGACCCGATCGAGAAGTACTGGGACACCCACGGCAAGCCCGCCCAGTACTCCGCGGGGACCTGGGGCCCGGCCGAGGCGGACGAGATGCTCGCACGAGACGGCAGGAGCTGGCGCCGGCCATGAAGATCGACCTCACCAACACGACGTCCAGCAAGATCAACGCCGCGCTGATGGAGGCGCGCCGGGCCAGTGGCTCCACCGCCGCCGGCATGGTGCTCACCCTGGTGATCGTGACCGACGAGGGCAGCGCGTACGACGCCCTCAAGGCCGCCAACGACGCCTCCCGCGAGCACCCCTCGCGCACCCTCGCGGTGATCAAGCGCGCCGGGCGCTCGCCCCGGGCCCGCGCCGAGACCCGGCTGGACGCCGAGATCCTGGTCGGCACCGATGCCGGCTCGGGAGAGACGGTCATCCTGCGCATGCACGGCGAACTCGCCGCGCACGCCCAGTCGGTGGTCCTGCCACTGCTGCTCCCGGACGCCCCGGTCGTCGTCTGGTGGCCCGACAACGCGCCGCTGCACCCGGCGCAGGACCCGCTGGGCGCGCTCGCCCAGCGCCGGATCACCGACGCCGTCACCGCCGAGTCCCCGGTCGGCCAGCTCGCCCAGCGGGCCCAGAGCTACACCCCGGGCGACACCGACCTGGCCTGGACCCGGATCACCGGCTGGCGCTCGATGCTGGCCGCCGCGCTGGACCAGCGGCCGGTCACGATCACCTCCGCGGTGGTCGAGGGCGAGTCCTACAACCCCAGCGTCGAACTGCTCGGCCTCTGGCTGCACAACCGGCTGCACGTGCCGGTCGAGCGGGTCGTCACCGGCGGCCCCGGCATCACCGCGGTGCACCTGCGCACCAAGGACGGCGACATCACCCTGGACCGCCCGGACGGCCTGATGGGCACGCTCTCCATGGCCGGCTCCCCGGACCGCCAGGTGGCGCTCAAGCGGCGCGAGACCTCGGAGCTGATCGCCGAGGAGCTGCGCCGGCTCGACCCGGACGACATCTACGCGACGGCCGTGCGCACGCCCGTCGACCGGCTGCGCGAGCCGGACACCGCCGAGACGGCGGCGGCCGAGCGGGTCGCCCGCGCGGCGGTCGCCGAGGCCGCGGTGGCCAACCCCGCCCGGGTGACCGCCAAGGTCGCGTCCGAGGCCTCGTCCGAGGACGTGCCCGAGGACGCCGAGAAGGCTCCCGCCAAGAAGCCCGCCAAGCGCGCCGCCAAGGGGAGCGCATGACCAACGCGACCCCGCAGCTGGTCGTCCACCGGGACAAGGAGCTGATGGCCCAGGCGGCCGCGGCCCGGCTGATCACCCGGATCGTGGACGCCCAGGCCGCCCGCGGCACCGCCTCGGTGGTGCTCACCGGCGGGCGCAACGGCAACGCCCTGCTGGCCGCGATCGCCGCCTCCCCGGCGCGCGACGCGGTCGACTGGGCGCGGCTGGACCTCTGGTGGGGCGACGAGCGCTTCGTCCCCGCCGGGGACCCGGACCGCAACGCCGTCCAGGCCCGCGCCGAACTGCTGGACTCCGTCCCGCTCGACCCGGCGCGGGTGCACGAGATGCCCGCCTCGGACGGTGCGGACGGCTCCGACGTGGAGGCCGCCGCCGCCCGCTACGCGGAGGAGCTGGCGAAGGCGTCCGGCCCGGGCGACCGGCTCGGCGTCCCGGCCTTCGACGTGCTGCTGCTCGGCGTCGGCCCGGACACCCACGTCGCCTCGCTCTTCCCCGAGCACCCGGGCGTGCGGGAGACGGAGCTGACCGTGATCGGCGTGCGCGGGGCCCCCAAGCCCCCGCCGACCCGGGTCTCGCTCACCCTCCCGGCGATCCGGGCGGCCCGCGAGGTCTGGCTGCTGGCAGCCGGCGCGGACAAGGCGGGCGCGGTCGCGATGGCCCTGTCCGGCCCCGGCGAGCTCCAGGCGCCCGCCTCCGGCGCGTACGGCCGTAGCCGCACCCTGTGGCTGCTGGACCGGGCCGCGGCGGAGCAGATCCCGCCCCAGCTGTACCCGCCGGCCTCGGCGTAACGGGCCCGGCAACGCACAAGGGCGCCACCGTCCTCGACGGTGGCGCCCTTCGCTGTCTGTCGTCCGGGTCAGATCTCGCCGCGCAGCTTGGCCAGCGCCTCGGCGAGGATCGCCTCGCCGTCGGCGTCGGTGCGCCGCTCGCGGACGTAGGCGAGGTGGGTCTTGTACGGCTCGTTGCGCGAGGGCGCGGGCGGGTTGTGCTCGTCCTGACCGGCGGGGAATCCGCACCGCGGGCAGTCCCAGGTGTCCGGGATGACGGCCTCGGCGGCGAAGCTCGGCCGGGTCTCGTGCTTGTTGGCACACCAGAAGGTGATCCGGTTGCGCGGGGCGGACTCGCCGCGCTCCGCCTCGCCCATCGGGCCCGCTCCGACCCTGCTGCCACGGATGGCGTTGCCACTTGCCACGGTCTGACTCCCTGCGTGCTGGTGCGCCGACCCTCCGCGGTGCGCGTCGGTGGCGAAAGTCGTCCTAGTGTAAGCAGGAGTTAAGCGTCCACCGCCATCGCCTCCGCCCCCGACCGTCCCAGGATAGGCGCTCGGGCGACGGGGCGTCAGGGTTACGTCAGCTCTTGTACTTCAGCACCAGGCCCAGCACGATGATGCAGGCGAACCAGGCGAGACCGACCACGATCGTGATGCGGTCCAGGTTGCGCTCGGCCACCGCCGAGCCGCCGCCGGTGGACATCGCGCCGCCACCGAACATGTCCGACAGGCCGCCGCCCTTCCCCTTGTGCAGCAGCACCAGCAGGATCATCAGCAGACTGAAGATGATCAGGGCAATCGAGAACCCGAGAACCACGACGGGACCAACTCTCTCGTATCTTCGGCGACGGGGCCGGACCGCTGACGGCGGTCCGGCCCCAAAGCCTACGTTGCTGCAGCGGCGTTAGCCTACTGCCTGCTCACGGTAGCGCACGATCTTGACGAACTCGTCGGCGTCCAGCGAGGCACCGCCGATCAGGCCGCCGTCGATGTCGGGCTTGGCCATCAGGCCGGCCGCGCTCGACGACTTCACCGAACCGCCGTACAGCACGCGGACCTTGTCGGCCAGCTCGGCGTCGTACAGCTCGGCGATCCGCCTGCGGATGGCGGCGCAGACCTCCTGCGCGTCCTCCGGGGTGGCCACCTCGCCGGTGCCGATCGCCCAGACCGGCTCGTAGGCGACCACGATGGACTCGGCCTGGTGGGCCGGGATGTCCGCCAGGGCGCCGTCCAGCTGGGCGAGGGTGTGCTCGACGTGGGTGCCGGCCTTGCGGACGTCCAGCGGCTCGCCGATGCACAGGATCGGGGTGATCCCGGCCCGGTAGGCGGCCTTGACCTTGGCGTTGACGATCGCCTCGTCCTCACCGTGGTACTGGCGGCGCTCCGAGTGGCCGATCACCGCGAAGGTGCACTTCAGCTTGGCCAGCATCGGGCCGGAGACCTCGCCGGTGTAGGCACCGGAGTCGTGCTGCGAGATGTCCTGCGAGCCGTACTTGATCTTCAGCTTGTCGCCGTCGACCAGGGTCTGCACCGAACGCAGGTCGGTGAACGGCACCAGGACGGCGACCTCGACGGCCGCGTAGTCCTTGTCGGCCAGCGCGAAGGCCAGCTTCTGGGTGTGCTGGATGGCCTCAAGGTGGTTGAGGTTCATCTTCCAGTTGCCCGCCATCAGCGGGAGACGCTCAGTCATTGCTTTCAGCCTTCCAGGGCGGCGAGACCGGGGAGGGTCTTGCCCTCCAGGTACTCGAGGCTGGCGCCACCGCCGGTCGAGATGTGTCCGAATGCGTTCTCGTCGAAGCCCAGGATGCGGACGGCCGCGGCGGAGTCGCCGCCGCCGACCACGGTGAACGCGTCGCTGTCGAGCAGCGCCTGGGCCACGGCCTTGGTGCCGTTCGCGTAGTCCGGGTGCTCGAAGACACCCATCGGGCCGTTCCAGAACACGGTGCCCGCGTCGGCCAGCTTCGCCGCGTACAGCTCGCGGGTCTTCGGGCCGATGTCCAGGCCCTCCTGGTCGGCCGGGATCGCGTCCGCGGCGACGAGCGAGGGGTTGGCCGGGGCCTTGGTCTTGAGGTCGGGGAACTCCGCCGACACCAGGACGTCCACCGGCAGGACGAACTCGACGCCCGTCGCCTCGGCGCGCTTCAGGTAGTCCAGGACGACCGGGATCTGGTCCTCCTGCAGCAGCGAGATGCCGACCTCGTGGCCCTTGGCCTTGAGGAAGGTGTACGCCATGCCGCCGCCGATCAGGATCCGGTCGGCCTTCTTCAGCAGGTTGTCGATCACGCCGAGCTTGTCGGAGACCTTGGCGCCGCCGAGCACGACCACGTACGGACGCGCGACCTCCTCGGTGAGCTTCTTGAGCACACCGACCTCGGTGGCGATCAGGTCGCCGGCCGCGTGCGGCAGCAGGCCGGGCAGGTCGTAGACCGAGGCGTGCTTGCGGTGCACGGCGCCGAAGCCGTCGCCGACGTACAGGTCCGCGAGGGCGGCCAGCTGCTCGGCGAAGGCCTTGCGCTCGGCGTCGTCCTTGCTGGTCTCGCCGGCGTTGAAGCGCAGGTTCTCCAGCAGCGCGACCTCGCCGTCGCCCAGCGCGGCCACGGTGGACGCGGCGCTCTCGCCCACGGTGTCGGTGGCGAAGGCGACGTTCTTGCCGAGGATCTCGCCGAGGCGCACGGCCGCCGGGGCCAGCGAGAACGTCGGGTCCGGCGCACCCTTCGGGCGGCCGAGGTGGGAGGCGACGACGACCCGGGCGCCGCGCTCGACGAGCTTGGCGATGGTCGGGGCGACGGCGCGGATCCGGCCGTCGTCGGTGATCGTGGTGCCGTCCAGCGGGACGTTCAGGTCGGCACGGACGAACACGCGCTTGCCGGCGACGTCGAGGTCTTCGATGGTCTTCACGGGGATTGGCTCTCCTGGGGAGATGGTTGATGCGCAGAGGCGGCACGGCGCAGGGGCCGCCTGGGAAAGTCCTGGTGCGCAGAGCGAGGGCCCGGTCGGCACAGTGCGCCAGCCGGGCCCTCGCCCCTACATCACGTCAGCTCCCGCTGCGTCAGAGCTGGCCGCCGACGAGGGAGGTCAGGTTGACGAGGCGGTTCGAGTAGCCCCACTCGTTGTCGTACCAGCCGAGCACCTTGACCTGGTTGCCCTGGACCATGGTGAGCTGGGAGTCGAAGATGCAGGAGGCCGGGTCGTTGACGATGTCCGAGGAGACGATCGGGTCCTCGGTGTAGGTCAGGATGCCCTTGAGCGGGCCCTCCTGCGAGGCCTTCTGGAAGGCGGCGTTGACCTCGTCCTTGGTCACCTCGCGCTCCAGGGTGACGACCAGGTCGGTGATGGAGCCGGTCGGGACCGGGACGCGCAGCGAGGTGCCGTCCAGCTTGCCCTTCAGCTCCGGCAGGACCAGGGCGGTCGCCTTGGCGGCACCGGTCGAGGTCGGGATGATGTTCTGCGACGCGGCACGGGCGCGGCGCAGGTCCTTGTGCGGGAAGTCCAGGGTCACCTGGTCGTTGGTGAACGCGTGGACGGTCGTCATCAGGCCCTTGACGATGCCGAAGTTCTCGTGCAGCACCTTGGCCATCGGCGCCACGCAGTTGGTGGTGCAGGAGGCGTTGGAGATGATCGAGTGGTTGGCGGCGTCGTACTTGTCCTCGTTGACGCCCAGGACGATGGTGACGTCCTCGTCGCTCGCGGGCGCCGAGATGATGACCTTCTTCGCGCCGGCGGCGAGGTGCTTCTTCGCGGCCTCGGCCTTGGTGAAGATGCCGGTGGACTCGACGACGATGTCGGCGCCCAGGGCGGCCCACGGCAGGTTGGCGGGGTCACGCTCGGCGCTGACCTGGAAGGTCTTGCCGTCGACGGTGATGCTGTCCTCGGTGTGCGAGACCTCGCCCGGGAAGGTGCCCAGGGTGGTGTCGTACTTGAGCAGGTGAGCCAGGGTCTTCGTGTCAGTGAGGTCGTTGACACCGACGATCTCGATGTCCGCGCCCTGCGCCTTGACCGCGCGGAAGAAGTTGCGGCCGATGCGGCCGAATCCGTTGATGCCTACCCGGATCGTCACGAACCGATCTCCTCGTTAGGTACGCCGGAGCTAAGCCGACGGGGGTGAGATTTGGGAAGTCCCCGACCGCCTATGACCCTACCCCTCCCAGGCCTGGGAGGGCACATCGCGCCACGTGCGACGACCTGGCGTGGCGCGAAATCAGGCCGACCGTCCTTGGCGGTCAGGGCAGTTGGTCCCGGTCAGTGGTCTCTACCAATTTGCGCACACCGGGCGCGTCCGGGTATCCCGTCCGGACACGGCGGCGGCCGGTGCCCGGAATCCGGACACCGGCCGCGGAACAGCCACTTGGTGCGGTCAGTTCATCGCCATCTCGTCGGTGAGGTTGGCCTCGGTGCTCGGCAGGCCGAGCTCGGAGGCCCGCTTGTCGGCCATCGCCAGCAGGCGGCGGATCCGGCCGGCCACCGCGTCCTTGGTCAGCGGCGGGTCGGCGAGCGCGCCCAGCTCCTCCAGCGAGGCCTGCTTGTGCTGCATCCTCAGCTGGCCGGCCGCGGCCAGGTGCTCGGGCACCTCCTCGCCGAGGATCTCCAGCGCCCGCGCCACCCGGGCGCCGGCCGCCACCGCGGCGCGGGCCGAGCGGCGCAGGTTGGCGTCGTCGAAGTTGGCCAGGCGGTTGGCGGTGGCCCGGACCTCGCGCCGCATCCGGCGCTCCTCCCAGGCGAGCACCGACTCGTGCGCGCCGAGCCGGGTCAGCAGCGCGCCGATCGCGTCGCCGTCGCGGATCACCACCCGGTCCACGCCGCGCACCTCGCGGGCCTTGGCCGGGATGCCGAGCCGACGGGCCGCGCCGACCAGGGCGAGGGCGGCCTCGGAACCGGGGCAGGTGATCTCCAGCGAGGAGGAGCGGCCCGGCTCGGTGAGCGAGCCGTGCGCCAGGAAGGCCCCGCGCCAGGCCGCCTCGGCGTCGCAGGTGGCCCCGGAGACGACCGCCGGGGGCAGCCCCCGGATCGGCCGGCCCCGGCCGTCCACGAGGCCGGTCTGGCGCGCGAGCAGTTCGCCGTCCTTGACCACCCGGACGACGAAGCGGCTGCCGCGCCGCAGTCCGCCGGGGGCCATCACCACGAGGTCGGAGGAGTGTCCGAAGATCTCCAGCAGGTCCTTGCGCAGCCGCCGCGCCGCCGCGCCGGTGTCCAGCTCCGCCTCGATCACGATCCGGCCGCTCACGATGTGCAGCCCGCCCGCGAACCGCAGGATCGCCGACACCTCCGCCTTGCGGCAGCAGGCCCTGGTGACCGGGAGCCGGCTGATCTCGTCCTTCACCGCTGGAGTCATCGCCATGGCCCGATCCTTCCATGTGTCCGGAAAATCCGGTCGTACGCGGCCGCCAACAGCTCCGGGTCGTGTCGCGGGGTGCCGTCGGTGCGGGCCACCCTGCCGAGGACCAGGGCGGCGCCCATCCGCTCGGCGGCCTTCTCCAGACCGGCCAGGTCCGCCTGGCCGAAGGCGCCGCCGGTGACGGCCCGCTCGTCCACCAGGATCGCATCCACCGCGAGGCCCGGGGCGTGGTCGGCGATGACCTCCAGGTGGCGCTGCGGGGTGAAGCCCTCGGTCTCGCCGGGCTGCGGGGCCAGGTTCAGGGTGAGCAGGCGGCGGGCGCGGGTCTCGGTGAGCGCCTTGGCCAGCTCCGGCACCAGCAGGTGCGGCAGCACGCTGGTGAACCAGGAGCCGGGCCCGAGCACCACCCAGTCCGCCTCCCGGACGGCGGTGACCGCCTCCGGGACGGCCGGCGGCCCGTCCGGCAGCAGCCGGATCGACTGCACGGTGCCGGGCGTGACCGCGACGTCGGCCTGGCCGCGGACGGCCGACAGCTCGCCGGGGCGCTCCGGGTCGTGGCCGCGCACGGTCGCCTCGATGTCCAGCGGCACCGCCGACATCGGCAGCACCCGACCCTGGACGTTCAGCAGCCGGCCGACCCAGTCCAGGGCGGCCACCGGGTCGCCGAGCTTCTCCCAGAGCGCGACGATCAGCAGGTTGCCGACCGCGTGGCCGCCCAGCTCACCGGTGCCGGTGAAGCGCTGCTGGATCACCTCGGACCAGGTGCGCCCCCAGTCGTCGTCCCCGCACAGCGCGGCCAGCGCCTTGCGCAGGTCGCCGGGGGGCAGCACGCCCAACTCGGTGCGGAGCCGGCCGCTGGAGCCGCCGTCGTCGGCGACGGTGACCACGGCGGTCAGGTCGCTGGTGAGCCGGCGCAGCGCGGAGAGCGAGGCGGACAGGCCCTGGCCGCCGCCGAGCGCGGTGATCCGGGGGGCCGGGTTGGCCCGGGCGGGGCTGCTGCGCGGCCGGCTCGGGACCGGCGGCCGGGCCGGGCCACCCGCCCGGTCGGCACTCCTGTTCTGCGGCTGCCGCCCGGGCACATATCCCGCCACACTCACCTCGCGTTCCTCGCCGCGGCCGCCGGCCCCGCCGGCGGCCCGGCTAGGAGGCGGCGGTCACTCCCGTCCCATGTCACGGTGGACGAGCACCGTCTCCACTCCGTCGGCGATGAGACGCTTGGTCAGGCGCTCGGACATCGCGACGCTGCGGTGCTTGCCACCGGTGCAGCCTACGGCAAGCGTCATGTAGCGCTTCCCCTCGCGGCGGTACCCCTCGGTGATGATGCGCAGGAGATCGGCGTAGCCGTCCAGGAACTCGTTGGCGCCGGGCTGCTGGAACACGTAGTCGGCGACGTCCGCGTCGGTGCCGGTACGGGCGCGCAGCTCGGGCACCCAGTGCGGGTTGGGCAGGAAGCGGCAGTCCACCACCAGGTCGGCGTCGACCGGCAGGCCGTACTTGAAGCCGAAGGACATCACGGTGGCGCGCAGCTCGGGCTCGTCGTGGTCGGCGAACTGGGCGTCCAGCTTGGCGCGCAGCTGGTGCACGTTGAGGTTGGAGGTGTCGATCACCAGGTCGGCCTCGCCGCGCAGGTCGCGCAGCAGGTCGCGCTCCTGGGCGATGCCGTCGACGATCCGGCCGTCGGCCTGCAGCGGGTGCGGGCGGCGCACGCTCTCGAAGCGGCGGACCAGCGCGTCGTCGGAGGAGTCCAGGAAGACCACACTGAGCCGGACGCCGCGCTTCTCCAACTCGTCGAGGGAGGTGAGCAGGTCGTCGAAGAACTGGCGGCCCCGGACGTCCACGACCACGCCGATCCGGGCGACGTTGCCCTGGGAGCGGGCGCCCAGGTCGACCATGGTCGGGATCAGGGCCGGTGGCAGGTTGTCCACCACGAACCAGCCCAGGTCCTCCAGGCACTTCGCGGCGGTGGAGCGGCCGGCTCCGGACATGCCGGAGATGATCACCAGCTCCGGCGCGTTCTCGGCCACGTCTGACACGGTCACTTCGGTTCCCCGCTCTCGGTCTTTCTGCTGGGGAGAACGCGCACGGCGCGACCACCCTTCCCCTGCCCGGACAGGCGGGCGGGGGCTGGGCGCGTCGTCTGACGGTCGGCGTCGGCCGTCATGGCGTCTCCTGGGATGGTGCGGTCTGGGATGCTGCGGCCACCGGCTCGGCGGCCGGTTCGGCCCCGTCCTCGATGATCTCGCCGGTAGCGGTGTTCACCGCTGGTGCGACGGGTGTACGGGAGGACAACGCCGCCGCAACAGTCTCCGCCGTGCGGCGTCCGATGCCGGGTACGGCGCAGAGTTCGTCGACGGTGGCGGCCCGGAGCCTCTTCAGCGAGCCGAAGTGCTTGAGCAGCGCCTGGCGGCGAGTCTCGCCGAGGCCCGGGACGGAGTCCAGTTCCCCGGCGGTGAGTCGCTTGGAACGCTTGCTGCGCTGGTAGGTGATCGCGAAGCGGTGGGCCTCGTCGCGGACCCGCTGGAGCAGGTAGAGGCCCTCGCTGGAGCGCGGCAGCACGACCGGGTCGTCCTCGCCGGGCAGCCAGACCTCCTCCAGCCGCTTGGCCAGGCCGCACAGCGCGACGTCGTCGATGCCGAGTTCGTCCAGGGCGCGCTTGGCGGCGGCGACCTGCGGCTGGCCGCCGTCCACGACCAGCAGTTGGGGCGGGTAGGCGAAGCGGCGCGGGCGGCCCGTCTCCGGGTCGATCGGGCCGGCCGGGGCCCCGGTGCCGTCGGCGGCGGCGCCCGGGTCGTCGGCCTCGGGGACGACCCACTCGCCGGTCTGCTCGCGCTCCTGGAGGTAGCGGCGGAAGCGCCGGCCGATCACCTCGTGCATCGAGCGGACGTCGTCCTGGCCCTCGAAGCCCTTGATCTGGAAGCGCCGGTACTCGCTCTTGCGGGCCAGGCCGTCCTCGAAGACGACCATCGAGGCGACCACGTCCTCGCCCTGGAGGTGGGAGATGTCGAAGCACTCGATGCGCAGCGGCACCGAGTCCAGCTCCAGCGCGTCGGCGATCTCCTGCAGGGCACGGCTGCGGGTGGTGAGGTCGGAGGCGCGCTTGGTCTTGTGCAGTGCCAGCGCCTGCTGGGCGTTGCGCTGCACGGTGGCCATCAGGTCCTTCTTGTCGCCGCGTTGCGGGATCCGCAGGTCGACCTGGCTGCCGCGCAGGCCGCTCAGCCAGTCCCGGACCGGACCGGACGGCTCGGGCAGCGCGGGGACGAGCACCTCGCGCGGGACGGTCTCGTTGCGCTCGTCCGGGCCGGCGCCGCCGTAGAGCTGCTGGAGGGCGTGCTCGACCAGGCCGGCGGTGTCGACGTCCTCGACCTTGTCGGTGACCCAGCCGCGCTGGCCGCGCACCCGGCCGCCGCGGACGTGGAAGATCTGGACGGCGGCCTCCAGTTCGTCCTCGGCGACGGCCAGCAGGTCGGCGTCGGTGGCGTCGGCGAGCACGATGGCGTTCTTCTCCATCGCGCGCTTGAGGGCGCCGATGTCGTCCCGCAGCCGGGCCGCCTTCTCGTACTCCATCTCCTCGGCGGCCTCCCGCATCTGCTCTTCCAGCCGGCGCAGGTAGTTGCCGGTGCGCCCGGCCATGAAGTCGCAGAAGTCCTCGGCCAGCGCCCGGTGTTCCTCCGGCGAGACCTTGCCGACGCAGGGCGCGGCGCACTTGCCGATGTAGCCGAGCAGGCAGGGCCGGCCGACCTGCCGGGCGCGCTTGAACACGCCGTTGGAGCAGGTGCGGACGGGGAAGACGCGCAGCAGCAGGTCGACCGTCTCGCGGATCGCCCAGGCGTGCCCGTACGGGCCGAAGTAGCGCACGCCCTTCTTGTGCGCCCCGCGCATCACCTGGACCCGCGGGTACTCCTCGTTGAGGGTGACGGCGAGTTCCGGATAGCTCTTGTCGTCGCGGTACTTGACGTTGAACCGCGGGTCGAACTCCTTGATCCAGGAGTACTCCAGCTGGAGCGCCTCGACTTCGGTGGCCACCACCGTCCACTCCACCGAGGCCGCGGTGGTGACCATGGTCGCGGTGCGCGGGTGCAGGCCGGCCAGGTCCTGGAAGTAGGACGACAGGCGCGGCCGCAGGCTCTTGGCCTTGCCGACGTAGATGACCCGCCCGTGGGCGTCACGGAACTTGTAGACGCCCGGTGAGGTCGGGATCGCGCCCGGCGCCGGGCGGTAGGTGCTCGGGTCAGCCATGGGTCCACCGTACCGAGTGGAGCCGGGGCCGCGAAGGGGAGATCAACCGGGCGGGGACCGACTGGGCCGAGATCGACTGGGTGGAGATCAACTGCTTCAGCTCGGGGTCACCTTGAGGTTCCCGCCGTCGACCGTGACGGCGTAGGCGGGCAACGGCCTGGGGGCCGGGCCGTCCTGGACGGCGCCGTCGGCGATGGCGAACCGGCTGCCGTGGCAGGGGCACTGGATCTGCTGGCTCTTCACCTGGTCGACGACGCAGCCGGCGTGGGTGCAGACGGCGCTGAAGGCCTTGTACTCCCCCGCGGTCGGCTGGGTCACGACGATCTTCTGGTTGCGGAAGACCTTGCCGCCGCCCTCCGGCACCTCCGAGGCCGGGCCGAGGTCCACCGGGGTCTTGGCCGCGCTGCCGGCGCCGGAGGAGCCCGAGGAACCCGAGGAGGGACCGCAGCCGGCGACCGCCACGGTGCCGCCGGCCGCCAGTACGGCGGCGGCGCCGCAGAGCACGGTGCGGCGGGAGGTGGCGGGGCTGGTCTCGGGGGCCTCTGACATCGGTGCGCTCCTGCGGTTCGGCTTCCTACGAGGGACCACGGAAGTCTATGCGGCACCCGCTCCGCCGCCCCCGTGGGTGGGGCGGCGGAGCGGGGCGCTGCTCCCTCTTCGCTACTTCTTCGCCGCGGCGGCCCGCTTGCGCGGCGCCCTCTTCACCGGGGCGACCGGGGCGTCCGCGAACTCGCCCGGAAGGATGTCCCGGAGGAACTTGCCGGTGTGGCTCTCCGGGACGGCGGCGATCTGCTCCGGGGTGCCCTCGGCGACCACCATGCCGCCGCCGGAACCGCCTTCGGGGCCCATGTCGACGACCCAGTCGGCGGTCTTGATCACATCGAGGTTGTGCTCGATGACGATCACCGTGTTGCCCTTCTCCACCAGCCCGCTGAGCACCTTGATCAGCTTGCTGATGTCCTCGAAGTGCAGGCCGGTGGTGGGCTCGTCCAGCACGTAGACCGTCCGCCCGGTGGAGCGCTTCTGCAGCTCGGAGGCGAGCTTGACGCGCTGCGCCTCGCCGCCGGACAGCGTCGGCGCGGACTGGCCGAGCCGGACGTAGCCGAGGCCGACGTCGTTGAGCGTCCTGAGGTGCCGGGCGATCGCCGGGACGGCCTCGAAGAAGGCCAGCGCCTCCTCGATCGGCATGTCCAGCACCTCGGAGATGGACTTGCCCTTGTAGTGGACCTCCAGCGTCTCCCGGTTGTACCGGGCGCCGTGGCAGACCTCGCACGGCACGTAGACGTCCGGCAGGAAGTTCATCTCGATCTTGATGGTGCCGTCGCCCGAGCAGTTCTCGCAGCGGCCGCCCTTGACGTTGAAGGAGAACCGGCCGGGCAGGTAGCCGCGGACCTTCGCCTCCTGCGTCTCCGCGAAGAGCCGGCGCACGTGGTCGAACACCCCGGTGTAGGTGGCCGGGTTGGAGCGCGGGGTGCGCCCGATCGGCGACTGGTCGACGTGCACCACCTTGTCCACCAGGTCGGTGCCGGTGATCCGGGTGTGCCGGCCGGGCACGCTGCGGGCGCCGTTCAGCTCCCGGGCGAGGTGGGTGTAGAGGATGTCGTTGACCAGCGTCGACTTGCCGGAGCCGGAGACGCCGGTGATCGCGGTGAAGGTGCCGAGCGGGAAGCCGACCGTGACGTCCTTGAGGTTGTGCTCGCGGGCGCCGTGGACGGTCAGCTGGCGCTTCTTGTCCCGGTCTCGGCGGCCCGCCGGGATCGGGATGGACCGCTTGCCGGAGAGGTACTGGCCGGTCAGCGACTCCTTGTTGGACAGCAGCCCCTTCAACGAGCCGGAGTGCACCACCTTGCCGCCGTGCTCGCCGGCGCCCGGGCCGATGTCGACCACCCAGTCCGCCGTCTTGATGGTGTCCTCGTCGTGCTCGACCACGATCAGCGTGTTGCCGATGTCGCGCAGCCGCACCAGCGTCTCGATCAGCCGGTGGTTGTCCCGCTGGTGCAGGCCGATGGACGGCTCGTCCAGCACGTACAGCACGCCGACCAGGCCGGAGCCGATCTGGGTGGCCAGCCGGATGCGCTGGGCCTCGCCGCCGGACAGGGTGCCGGCCGCGCGGTTCAGCGAGAGGTAGTCCAGGCCGACGTCGACCAGGAAGCGCAGCCGCTCGTTGACCTCCTTGAGGACGCGCTCGGCGATCTGCTTGTCCCGGTCGTTCAGCTTCATCGCGCCCAGGAACTCGGCGCAGTCGCTGATCGACATCGCCGAGACGTCGGCGATCGACTTCTCCTCGACGGTGACCGCGAGCACCACCGGCTTGAGCCGGGTGCCCTCGCACGTCGGGCAGGGCACCTCGCGCATGTAGCCCTCGAAGCGCTCGCGGCTGCTGTCGCTCTCCGCCTCGGTGTGCCGGCGCTGGATGAACGGGACGGCGCCCTCGAAGCCGGTGCTGTACGAGCGCTCGCGCCCGAAGCGGTTGCGGTAGCTGACCTGCACCTGGTGCTTGTGTCCGTACAGCAGCGCCTTCTTGGCGCGGGCCGGCAACCCGGCCCACGGGATGTCGGTGCGGAAGCCCAGCTCCCCGGCGAGCGCGTCGATCAGGCGCTGGAAGTACTCCTTGGCGTGGCCCGCCGACCACGGGTGGATCGCGCCCTCCTCCAGCGAGCGCTCCGGGTCCGGGATGACCAGCTCCGGGTCGACCTCCATCCGGTTGCCCAGGCCCGAGCAGTCCGGGCAGGCGCCGAACGGCGAGTTGAAGGAGAACGAGCGCGGCTCCAGCTCCTCGAACGACACGTCGTCGTACGGGCAGTAGAGGTGCTCGGAGTACATCCGCTCGCGCTCCGGGTCGTCCTCCGCGAGGTCGACGAAGTCGAGCACGACCATGCCGCCGGACAGCCGCAGGGCCGTCTCCACCGAGTCGGTGAGCCGCCGCTTGGCGCTCTCCTTGACGGTCAGGCGGTCGATGACCACCTCGACGGTGTGCTTCTCCTGCTTCTTGAGCTTCGGCGGCTCGGCGAGCTGGATCGTCCCGCCGTCCACCCGGGCGCGCGAGTAGCCCTTGGACTGGAGGTCGGCGAAGAGGTCGACGAACTCGCCCTTGCGCTCGCGCACCACCGGGCTGAGCACCTGGAACCGGGTGCCCTCGGCGAGCTCCAGCACCTTGTCGACGATCGCCTGCGGCGACTGCTTGGCGATCGGGCGGCCGCAGTGCGGGCAGTGCGGCTTGCCGATCCGGGCGAACAGCAGGCGCAGGTAGTCGTAGACCTCGGTGATCGTGCCGACGGTCGAACGGGGGTTGCGGTTGGTGGACTTCTGATCGATCGAGACGGCCGGGGAGAGGCCTTCGATGAAGTCCACATCGGGCTTGTCCATCTGCCCGAGGAACTGGCGGGCGTAGGAGGACAGCGACTCGACGTAGCGGCGCTGGCCCTCGGCGAAGATCGTGTCGAAGGCGAGCGAGGACTTGCCGGAGCCGGAGAGGCCCGTGAAGACGATGAGGGAGTCGCGGGGCAGGTCGAGCGAGACGTTCTTGAGGTTGTGCTCGCGAGCACCGCGGACGATGAGGCGGTCGGCCACTGCTTCTGGCGCCTTTCTCCGGGGCGAGAGGACTTGCGGGGAGATGTGTGCTTCTTCCAGGATGCGGCAGCCAGCCTACTAGCTCAGACGTTCGAATATCGACCGTGTCCAGCGGAGTCCACCCGAACGAGTGAGAGCGCCCCTCGAACCCTCCGTACCCGGACCGAAAAAGGCCCTGCTCAGCGGTCGGATTCGGCGATAGCGTCAGCTGGTCAACGAGCGGAGCCCCCCGCGGGCAACGCGCCGTCTCCCACAGAAGGCCGATCCGATGACCGACCCGCAGACCGCCGCCGAGGCCGCCGCGCAGTACCTGGCCCTGGTCGAGGAGAGCACCCGGCACCTGCTGCACACCGTCGCCGAGCTGAAGCCCGAGGCCGTCGCCGAGCCCTCCGCCCTGCCCGGCTGGACCCGCGGTCACGTGCTGGCCCACCTCGCCCGCAACGCCGACTCCCTGGTCAACCTGCTGGACGGCGCCCGCACCGGCACCGACATCCCGCAGTACGCCAGCACCGAGGCCCGCGACCGGCAGATCGAGGAGGGTGCGCCCCGCCCGGTGGACGCCCAGCTCGCCGACCTGCGCGACTCCCGCGAGCGCTTCGCCGCGGCCGCCGCTCTGCTGCCCGCCGAAGCCTGGACGGTCGAGGTCCGCCACCGCACCGGCTACGTCTTCCCCGCCCACGACCTCCCGTGGAAGCGCCTCGCCGAGGTCGAGTACCACCACGTCGACCTGGACGCCGGCCACACCCCCGCGCACTGGCCGGAGGTCTTCGCCGTCACCGAGTTCCACAAGATCGCCAACAAGCTGCACGGCACCGCCCTGCCCGGCGTCGAGCTGGTCGCCGAGGACACCGGGGACATCGGCCTGATCGGCACCGGCGAGCCCGTCCTCACCGTCCAGGGCCCCCTCCGCTCCCTGCTCGCCTGGCTCTCCGGCCGCTCCGACGGCGCCGGCCTGCGGACCACCCCCGACACCGCCCTCCCCCAGCTTCCCCCGCTGGGCTGACGGCGCGAAGATGATCCTGAACCCCTTCACCGGACGAGGAGCGGACGCATGACGTACCACGGAGCGGTCAAGGTCGGCGGGCCGCCGGACGTGCGGGAGCTGGCGCACCTGATCATCACCAAGGTGGCCGTCGGCCCGTACGACAACAACGCCTACCTGCTGCGCTGCCGGGCCACCGACGAGCAGCTGCTGATCGACGCGGCCGCCGACGCCCCGGTGCTGCTGGAGACCGTCGGTGACGAGCTGGCCACCGTGGTCACCACCCACCGGCACCACGACCACTGGGCCGCGCTCGCCGAGGTGGTCGCCGTGACGGGGGCTCGCACCGCCGCCGGCGCGCACGACGCCGAGGGCGTCGACGTGCCCACCGAGCTGCTGCTCGCGGACGGCGACAAGCTGCGGGTCGGCGACGTGGAACTCACCGTCCGGCACCTGGTCGGGCACACCCCGGGCGCGATCGTGCTGATCTACGACGACCCGCAGGGCCACCCGCACGTCTTCACCGGCGACTGCCTCTTCCCCGGCGGCGTCGGCAACACCTGGGGCGATGCGGAGGCCTTCACGAGCCTCTTCCGGGACGTCAACGCGAAGATCTTCGACGTCCTGCCGGACGAGGCCTGGGTCTACCCCGGCCACGGCAGCGACACCACCCTCGGCGCCGAGCGCCCGCACCTCGACGAGTGGCGCGAGCGCGGCTGGTGACCTCGGCCTTCGGGCACCGGGCACCGGGCACGACGAGGCCCCCGCGACCCCTTCCGGGTCGCGGGGGCCTCGGCCGTCCCGCGGGGGTCAGGCGTCCAGCTTCTGGGCCTCGCGCTCGGCCCGTTCCTGCTTCTTCGAGGCGATCAGGCTGGTCACCGTGGTGACGGCCAGCACGACCACGATGACGCCCAGCGAGAGCGGGATGCCGATCTCCGGCACGTTCGCGCCTGCCTCGTGCGCCGCGTGCAGCACCAGCTTCACACCGATGAAGCCGAGGATCACCGACAGGCCGTACGACAGGTGGACCAGCTTCTTCAGCAGGCCGCCGATCAGGAAGTACAGCTGACGCAGGCCCATCAGGGCGAAGGCGTTGGCGGTGAAGACGATGTACGGGTCCTGGGTCAGGCCGAAGATCGCCGGGATGGAGTCCAGCGCGAACAGCACGTCCGTGGTGCCGATCGCCAGCATCACGATCAGCATCGGGGTCATCAGCCGGCGGCCGTTCTCCCGGATGAACAACTTCGTGCCGTGGTACGTGTCGGTGGACGGGAATCGCCGCTCGATCGACTTGAGCAGGCGGTTCTCCTCGAACTCGTCCTCCTCCTCGCCGGCCCGGGCCTCCTTGATCAGCTTCCAGGCGGTCCAGATCAGGAAGGCGCCGAAGATGAAGAACACCCAGGAGAACTGGGTGACCAGCGCCGCGCCGCCGGCGATGAAGACCGCCCGCAGCACCAGCGCGATGATCACACCGAACATCAGCACGCGCTGCTGGTAGATCCTCGGCACCGCGAACTTGCCCATGATCAGGATGAAGACGAACAGGTTGTCGACACTGAGCGACTTCTCGGTGATGTAACCGGCGAAGAACTCACCGGCCGGCTGCGCGCCGGAGTGCCACCAGAGGAACCCGCCGAAGATCAGCGCCAGCACGATCCAGACCGCGGTCCAGATCCCGGCCTCCTTGATCGAGACCTCGTGCGGCTTGCGCCCTCCGATGAAGAAGTCCGCCACGATCAGTGCGATCAGCACACCGATCGTGGTGATCCACATGGTTACGGAAACGTCCACTACTGCTCCTCCGGCAGGTAGGCGAGACAGTCATCGTCACTGCCGGAGGTCTCTTCCGCCCGTCGGGCCCGCTCTCGGGGCGTCCGCACGGACCAGCGCCCCGGGGCGCCACTCGTGGGCGCCCGTGATGACGGGGACAACTGCGGGGGAATACTCCCCTCCGCTGCCATCGAGAGTAACAGGAAGCCCAAGTAAAGGTAAAGAAGGTAAAGAACCGTCAGGGATGGCGTCCGGAGCGCCCGTCCGGGATGCCGTCCGGGATGCCGTCAGAGGTACGGCTCGATCGCCGGCAGCAGGTCCTGGAAGGTCCGCCCCTTGGCCGGCGCGCCGATCGCCTGCATCTCCCAGCCGCCGGCCCCGTCACGGAACACCTTCGCCATGATCTGCCCGGTGTGCGGCCCTCCCCCGGCCAGCTCGTACCGGGCCAGCTCCTCGCCCGTGGTCTCGTCCACCAGCCGGCAGTGGGCGCCCTGCACCTCCGCGAAGGTCTGCCCGGTGTACGAGCTCACCGTGAACACCACCTGGGTGATGTGCGCCGGCACGTGCAGCAGGTCCACCAGGATCGCCTCGTCGTCCTCCGTGCCGGAGCCGCCCTCCAGGTTGTCCCCGGTGTGCCGGACGGAACCGTCCGTGCTCTCCAGGTGCTGGAAGAACACCACGTCGGACGGGGTCTTCTCGGCGTACAGGAGCGCCGACGCGTCCAGGTCGATCGTCCTGGTGCGACTGCCGAACAGGCCCCGCTTCGGCGCGGCCTGCCAGCCGAGCCCCATCCGGACCACGGTCAACGCGCCGCCCGGCCCCTTCTGGAGACTGACCCGCTGTCCCTTGGCAAGGTTCACCGACACGGCGTTGTCCTCTCTACCCGGCCACGCGGTCGCTCCCCGCGCGGCGCCACGGTGGAACACCCCGTGCCGTCCCCCGGCTGAGGCCCCCTGTTGCTGTCGCACCACCTCGTCCCGAGGTCGATGCCGCAGGCCAGCCTAGGGCCTGCGGCACCCCGCACCTCCCGGCGGTCGCCGCATTGTGGCAAGGCTGAGACACCGCCGGGCTTGACCGGTGTCACACCGGCCCGGCCCGGCGGCCGCCTCGACCCGCCTCAGACCCCCGTTCAGGCCCCCGCTCAGGCCACGCCGGCCTCCCGCATCTGGCGCAGCTCCCGCTTCAGCTCCTTCACCTCGTCACGCAGCCGGGCCGCGACCTCGAACTGGAGGTCGGCGGCGGCCGCGTGCATCCGGTCCGTCATCGACTGGATCAGCTCCGCCAGCTCGGCGGCCGGCAGGCTCTCGCCCTGCTTGCGCTCCATGCCCAGGGCCGGCACCGGGGCCTTGCCCTTCCCGGCGGCCCCGCGGTAGCCGGTGGAGAGCAGCTCGTCGGTGTCCACGTCCTCGCGGGCGAGGGTGTCCAGGATGTCGCCGATCTTCTTCCGCAGCGGCTGCGGGTCGATCCCGTGCTTCTTGTTGTACGCCTGCTGCACGACCCGGCGGCGGTTGGTCTCGTCGATCGCCTTCTCCATCGACGGGGTGATCCGGTCCGCGTACATGTGCACCTGGCCCGAGACGTTTCGGGCGGCCCGCCCGATCGTCTGGATCAGCGAGGTGCCGGAGCGCAGGAAGCCCTCCTTGTCCGCGTCCAGGATCGCCACCAGCGACACCTCGGGCAGGTCCAGGCCCTCGCGCAGCAGGTTGATGCCGACCAGCACGTCGTACCTGCCCGCGCGCAGCTCGCGCAGCAGCTCCACCCGGCGCAGGGTGTCCACGTCGCTGTGCAGGTACCGGACCCGGATGTCCAGGCCGAGCATGTAGTCGGTGAGGTCCTCGGCCATCTTCTTGGTCAGCGTGGTCACCAGGACGCGCTCGTCCCGCTCCACCCGCTTGCGGACCTCGTGCACCAGGTCGTCGATCTGGCCCTCGGTCGGCTTGACGATCACCTCCGGGTCGATCAGACCGGTCGGGCGGATGATCTGCTCGACCTGGCCGTCGCCGCGGGACAGCTCGTACGGGCCGGGCGTCGCCGACAGGTACACCGTCTGGTCGATCCGCCCTAGGAACTCCTCCCACTTCAGCGGGCGGTTGTCCATCGCGGAGGGCAGCCGGAAGCCGTGCTCCACCAGGGTGCGCTTGCGCGAGGCGTCACCCTCGTACATCGCACCGATCTGCGGGACGGTGACGTGCGACTCGTCGATGACCAGGAGGAAGTCCTCCGGGAAGTAGTCGAGCAGGGTGTTCGGCGGGGAGCCTGGCTCGCGGCCGTCGAAGTGCATCGAGTAGTTCTCGACGCCCGAGCAGGTGCCGATCTGGCGCAGCATCTCGATGTCGTAGGTGGTGCGCATGCGCAGCCGCTGGGCCTCCAGCAGCTTGCCCTGCTTCTCCTGCCGGGCGAGCGTCTCCTCCAGCTCCTTCTCGATGCCGGTGATCGCCCGCTCCATGCGCTCCGGGCCGGCCACGTAGTGCGAGGCGGGGAAGACGTACACCGACTCGTCCTGGCTGATGATCTCGCCGGTGAGCGGGTGCAGGGTGTACAGCGCCTCGATCTCGTCGCCGAACATCTCGATCCGGACGGCCAGCTCCTCGTAGACCGGGAAGATCTCGATGGTGTCGCCGCGGACCCGGAAGGTGCCACGGGTGAACGCCACGTCGTTGCGGGCGTACTGGATGTCCACGAAGCGGCGCAGCAGGACGTCCCGGTCGATCTCCTCGCCGACCTTGAGCGGGACCATCCGGTCCACGTACTCCTGCGGGGTGCCGAGGCCGTAGATGCAGGAGACGGAGGCGACCACGATCACGTCCCGCCTGGTCAGCAGCGAGTTGGTCGCCGAGTGCCGCAGCCGCTCGACCTCCTCGTTGATCGAGGAGTCCTTCTCGATGTAGGTGTCCGTCTGCGGGACGTACGCCTCGGGCTGGTAGTAGTCGTAGTACGAGACGAAGTACTCGACCGCGTTGTTCGGCAGCAGCTCGCGGAACTCGTTCGCCAGCTGGGCGGCCAGCGTCTTGTTCGGCGCCATCACCAGGGTGGGCCGCTGCAGCCGCTCGATCATCCAGGCCGTGGTGGCCGACTTCCCGGTACCGGTGGCACCGAGCAGGACGACGTCCTTCTCCCCGCCCTTGATCCGCCGCTCCAACTCGGCGATCGCCGCCGGCTGGTCCCCGTTCGGCTGGAAGGGACTGACGACCTCGAAGGGCGTCACTGACCGCTCAATACTCGTGATGGGTCGCACGAGTCCACCGTACGACCCACCACCGACACTGATAGTTCTAACCGGGTCCCTGGTGGTCGTGGCTCTGCCACTGACTGACGCCCTGCTGGGCTGTCCTCCGGTTGTTCTGTCCGGCTGCC
>NZ_JBHXMU010000070.1:0-47208 GCF_042720685.1 Kitasatospora sp. NPDC058492 | reverse complement strand
CCCCGCGCTCCTGCGCCCCGCGCTCCTGAGCACACCCCGACCGGCCAACCCCCGCCGCCCCGCCGGCTGCCCGTGCCCCGGTGCACGGGAAGCCGGCGGGACGTCAGCGAGTGATCAGCGGGTGATCAACGGCCTTGGAGGGACCTCACGTTGTCGCCGAAGCTCCAGCCCTTCGAGCCGTCCCAGTTGAGCGACCACGTCATGAGCCCCTTCAGCGAACCGCCGAACGCGTTCCACGACTGGCCGACCAGGCCCGGGTCCATGTAGCCGCCGCCCGCACCGGGCTGGGCCGGCAGACCGGGCACCTGCTTGTCGTAGGGCACCTTGACGGTGGTGCCCTGGATGGTCAGGCCGTTGTTCAGGCAGGTGGTCTGCGCGGTGAAGCCCTGCACGGTGCCGGCCTGGTAGGAGTCACCGGAGCAGCCGTACATGCTGCCGTTGTAGTACTGCATGTTCAGCCACCACAGTTGCCCGTTGTCGGCGTACTTCTTGATGATCGGCAGGTAGGCGCCCCAGATCGAGCCGTAGGTGACGCTTCCGCCGGTCACGTACGCGGTCTCGGGGGCCATCGTCAGGCCGAAGCCCGCGGGCATCTGGGCCAGTACGCCGTCGATGATGCGCATCAGGTTGGCCTGGGAGGCGGACAGCGTGCCGATGCTGCCGCTTCCGGACAGGCCGGTCTCGATGTCGATGTCGATCCCGTCGAAGTTGTACTTCTTGAGGATCGGGACGACCGTCGCCACGAACCGGTCGGCGACGGTGCTGGAGCTCAGGTCGATGCCTGCGGCGGCACCGCCGATCGACATCAGGATCGTCGCCCCGGCCGCCTTGGCCTGGCACATCTCGGCGGGGGTCGAGACCTTGACGTTGGCGTCCATGCCGTCCTGCCACTGGACGGTGCCGTCCGAGAGGATCACCGGGAAGGCGGCGTTGATGACGTTGTAGCCGTGTGCGGCGATCCGGCTGTCCGTGATGGGGACCCAGCCCATGCCGGGGTGGACGCCGTTCGCGGCGCCGTCCCAGTTCTCCCAGTAGCCCTGGAGGACCTTGCCCGACGGCCTGGGCTTCGTGGGGCAGGTGTCGCCCGGCGCCGGGGTGGTCGGCGGCGGGGTGGTGGGCGGAGGAGTGGTCGGCGGAGGAGTCGTCGGAGGCGGAGTGGTCGGCGGAGGAGTCGTGGGCGGCGGGGTGGTCGGTGTGGGGCTGCTGCCGCCGGGGCCGGTGAGCGACACGTCGTCCGCGTAGTACGCGGGCTGCCCGTACCAGCCGTGCAGGTAGACGGTCACCGAGGTGGTGTTCGGCCCGGTGGTGAAGCCAACGCTGAGCTGGCTGTACGACGCACTGCTCGGCGTCCAGGTGGACGGGTCGCTGCCGGCGCCGGTGCCGGTGGCGCCCAGGTAGACGTAGCTGCCCTGGACGTAGGCGCTCAGCGTGTACTGGGAGTTGGGCTGCACGCTGACGGTCTGGGCGCACTGGGCGCTGTCCGGGCCGGTCGGCGTGGCCTTGAGCGCGGCGGCGCCGGAATGGACCGGACTGCTGACGACCGCGCCGGAGCCGCCGGAGCAGGTCCAGCCGGAGAGCCCGTTCTCGAAGCCGGGGTTGGCCACCAGGTTGGGGGTGGCGGCCCCGGCCGTGACGGAGCCGGCCACGGCGATGCCGGCGCCGATGACGGCGACGGCGCTCACCCCGGCGAGGGAGCGCCGCAGGACGCTCGGCCCGCGCTGGGCGCGGCTGGTCCGGTTCACCTGCGCTGCGCGTTCCACGCTCGCCCGCGGCTGCGGGCCAGGGGCCCGGAGCGGCTCGCTCCCGGTCCGGTCGCCTTCGGGGCGGCCGGGATCCGGACAGGGGCGGACCTCGCCCGACGGACGTGGAGTACGCGACCTTCGACGGAACATGCTGCGTTCCCTTCCCGCCGAGCGCCATGGACATGACCGACGCGTGGGGGCGCGACGCCCGGCTGTGGGTGAGGTGGGGACATGTGGGGCTGTGCCGGACCGGATCGTAGGAGGGGCGGCGCAGCTCGTCAATAGGTCTGGACCAATCGCGGGGTACGACCCGGCCGACCGCAGCAGAACCCGACGTCAGGCCGTACGGCCCCGCCCGCCTCACCGGGCAGGGGCCCGGGTGTGGCCGACGGGCCGTCCGGGGCGGACGGCCCGTCGGTTCGCTACGGGGCGGTCACGGGGCCAGGCTCTCCGGGCTCCGCCAGCTCACCAGGCGGGCGCCGTCCGGCGGGAGGTCCACGACCTCGTTCCCGAAGACCCGGTTGATCGAGCTGCCCCCGTTCAGCGCGATGTCGGCGCCGTAGACGTGCAGGGAGACCGCGCGACCGGTGCCGCCGTTCGACACCCGGTGGATGTCCTCGTCGGGCGGCACCAGGAGCTGCACCCGGCCGGGAGAGCAGGTGGTCCGGCCGGACGGCACCAGCACCCTGCGGCCGGTCCTGGAGGGCCGCCACAGCCGGAACGCCTCGTCCACCTCGACGCCCTCCACCACACCGGACACGCACCAGGCGACGTGGTCGTGGATCGGGGTGGACTGACCGGGCAGCCAGGTCAGGGCCACCACGGAGTGCGTCCGTCCGGCATGCAGCAGCCGCTGCGAGTAACCGTCCGTGTCACCGGCGCACAGGTCGTCGGGCACGATCAGTCCGGCCCGCAGGTACTTGCGCAGGGTGTCCGCCGTGAGCTGGGCGGTCAGGACGTCCGCGGCGGCGTAGCGCGCGAGGTCGGAGAGGAACTCGTCGAGGTTGGAGCCCGGTTCCACGCTCTACCGCCCCACTCCGGTGAGCGCGCGGACCTCAAGCTCCTCGAAGCCGCGCCCGTCCGACTCCTCGTCGCGACGGCGGCGGCTGCCGACCAGGGAGCCGAGGACCGCGGCCGCGAACCCGATCGGGATCGAGACGATGCCCGGATTCTGCAGCGGCACCGGTGCCGTGGTGGTGCAGGAGATCAGCGCCGTGGCGTTGCCGACCTGCTTGCTGGACGCCTCCACCCCGCAGTCCTTCGCCTGGGCGGCCGTCAGCTTCACGGCGTGGACCGTGCCGGTCGCGCCGCCCCAGCAGATCGGGGAGAGCAGCACCAGGCCGATCGAGCTGACCAGGCCCGCGTAGATGCCGCACTTGGCGCCGACGGTGGTGAAGCGCTTCCAGAACAGCGTCAGCAGGATCGCCGGCAGGTTGGCCGAGGCCGCGATGGCGAAGGCCAGGGCCACCAGGAACGCCACGTTGAGGTCCCTGGCGAAGATCGACAGGGCGACCGCGACCGCGCCGATGACCACGGCGGCGATCTTCGCCGTGACCAGCTCCTGCCGCTCCGTGGCCCTGCCCTTGCGGATCACGCTGGCGTACAGGTC
Organism: Kitasatospora sp. NPDC058492; assembly: GCF_042720685.1. Taxonomy (NCBI): domain Bacteria; kingdom Bacillati; phylum Actinomycetota; class Actinomycetes; order Kitasatosporales; family Streptomycetaceae; genus Kitasatospora; species Kitasatospora sp. NPDC058492. Next base: position 43,857 of record NZ_JBHXMU010000070.1, on the reverse strand, counting down.
ATGGGCGAACGACGACGACGAGGTCAGGGTGAGCCCGGCGACGACCGCGAGGATGGTGGCGAACGCCACCGCCGCGATGAAGGCGAGCATCAGGGAGCCGCCGGTGGTGCCCGCGCCGCCGCCGAGGTGCTCGGCCAGCAGGGTGGCGGCGGTGTTGCCGGACGGATCCTTCTCCTTGATCGTCGCCGTGCCGACCAGCGCGGCCGCGCCGAAGCCGAGCACCAGGGTCATCAGGTAGAAGACCCCGATGATGCCGATCGCCCAGTTCACCGACTTGCGCGCGTCGCGGCCGGTCGGGACGGTGTAGAAGCGGACCAGCACATGCGGCAGCGCCGCGGTGCCCAGCACCAGGGCGACGCCGAGGCTGACCAGGTCGAGCTTCGACCAGCCGTCGGTCGCCCCGTACTTCAGGCCGGGCTGGAGAAAGGCGTCGCCCTTCTTGGAGGCCGCGGCGGCGTCCCCGAGCAGGTGTCTGAGGTCGAACCCGTACTTCGCCAGCACCCACAGGGTCATCATCGCCGCGCCGGCGATCAGCAGCACCGCCTTGACGATCTGCACCCAGGTGGTGCCCTTCATCCCGCCGACCACGACGTAGACGATCATCAGGGCGCCGACCCCGACGATGGTCCAGATCTGCGCCGAGGCGCCCTTGACGTCGAGCAGCTGCCCCACGATCGTCGCCGCGCCGACCATCTGCGCGATCAGGTAGAAGATCGAGACCACGATGGTCGACACGCCCGCGGCGGTCCGCATCGGACCGCTGCGCAGCCGCGCGGCCAGCACGTCGGCCATGGTGAACCGACCGGTGTTGCGCAGCAGTTCGGCGACCATCAGCAGCGCGACCAGCCAGGCGACCAGGAAGCCGATCGAGTAGAGGAAGCCGTCGTACCCGGAGATCGCGATGATCCCGGCGATGCCGAGGAAGGAGGCCGCGGACAGGTAGTCGCCCGAGATCGCGATCCCGTTCTGCAGCGCGGAGAACTGGCCGCCGCCGGTGTAGAAGCCGCCGGTGCCCTGGGTGCTCCGCCGCGCCCAGAGGGTGATGACGAGGGTCACCGCCACCAGGGCGACGAACAGGCCGATGGTCAGGCCCTTGTGCGATGCCGCCTGCGCCGTCGCCGCGGCGAGCGGAAGGTGCTGTGTCATGCCTGGCTCTCCGTCAGTTCCTGGTTGTCGGCGTGTCCGGCCGATGCGGCCGGACGGGACGCCGCCGTGCTCCGCAGGGCCTCGGCCAGCGGGTCCAACCGCCGGGCGGCGAACCGGCCGTAGGCCAGGGCGATGCCGAAGGTCGAGACGAACTGCAGCAGTCCGAAGACCAGGGCCACGTTGATGCTCCCGACGACCTTGGCCGCCATGAAGCCGCGGGCGTAGGCCGAGCAGAGTACGTACGCCAGGAACCAGAGCAGGAACGCCGCCGTCACCGGGAACACGAACCTGCGGTAGGCGGCGCGCAACTCGGTGAATCGCGGATCGTCGCCGATCCAGGGTGCGCCACCGCGCGACGACGCGGCTTGGTCGATCATGGGAATCCTTTTGAGCGGTGCGGAACTTGCCGAAGGCCCGACCGTAGGAATCCGTGGCAGACAAGCGATCAACGCGCGGTCGGCGACGGCCGGCCTCTGTGCGTTCCCGCTGCGCGTTCCCGGCACATCCACACCCCTGCCGGCCCGCATTCACCTCAGCTGCATTTCGGCCAACTGTGCGAAAGGTCTGTTCGCAACCACGGCACCCCCCTAGAGTGGCGGCGATCCTCCACAAGTGGCCTTTTCTTCACGCCAGTTCACTGGATCTTCACACCAGTGCACCGGCCTCGGGACGTTCAGCGCAGTCTGTTCCCACCATCGAGCCGAAAGGGCCGGGTCCGTGACACATGCGTTCCAGTCCCCCGGCTTCGCCGCCCTGGCGGCCGACCGCGCGGTCGAGACGCGGCTCGTCGACGAGCGCTGGCAAGCGGTGGCCTGGGACCTGGGGACGGATCGGCGCCGGGTGGTCACCGACCGGCCGGGGGGCGTCCACCTGAGCGAGATCGAGCCGCACGGCGACGCCGTCTGGTGGTTCGACGCCGACAACGCCGGGGAGGGGCGGTGGCGGCGCGAGCCGTTCGCCGGCGGAGCGGGCGGCGAGGCGCTGCACGGCGTGCCGCGCGGGCGGGCGTACGGCGTCGCTTTCGACCGGACGGGCGCGCTCGCGGCGGTGGTCGTCGGTGTCGACGGCGCCTCGCACTGCTACGTCGGACCGCCCGCGGGCCAGGCCCGGCTGATCGGTTCGGCGCCGGGGTACCTGAGCCTGGCAGACCTGTCGCCGGACGGCCGGCTCCTGGCCCTCGGCGGGCGGCCCGACGGGGACGACTCGGTGGTCCTGTGGCCGACGGGCGTTCAGGCGGACGGTCAGACGGGCGCGCAGGCGGACGTTCAGGCGACCGTTCAGACGGGCGCGCAGGCGGACGGTCCGCTGCGGATCGCCGGGCACCGCCGACTGCGGCTCTGGCCGATCGAGTTCAACCCGCTCGCGGTACTCGAACCGGAGCTGCTGCTGGTGGTCGAGGAGGACGAGCAGTACACCGTCGCGACCTGGCAGGCCGGCACGGGGCTGCGCAGGTACCCGGGGCTGTCGTTCGACTCGCAGATATCGGCCGGCTGGTACCAGGGGCCGCGCGAGGTGCTGATCCAGCACGAGCGGGCCGGGCGGAGCCGACTGCTCCTCGCCGACCTCGACCCGCCGGAGGGGCAAGGGGCGCCGCAGCAGGGGGCCGCGCGCCGAGGACCGGCGGAACAGGCCCCGCCCGTCCGGGAGATCAGCACCCCCGGCGGCACGATCCACGACCTGTCCTGCGCTCCGGACGGCACCTTGCACTGCGTCTGGAGCCGGGAGTCGACACCGCCCCGCCCGCTGATCCTGCGCCCCGGCACGGAGACTGCGCACCACCCCGGACAGGGCCTCGATCCGGACCAGGGCGACACCTCCCGCAGCCGGCGCTGGACGCCCCGGCCGTACGGGCGGATCCACAGCTTCGTCAGCACTCCGGCCGGCCAGGGCCCGTGGCCGACCCTCTTCCTGGTCCACGGCGGCCCCGCCACCCACGACCGCGACTCCTACGACCCGCGGGTGAACGCCCTGGTCGGCCGTGGCTACGCGGTGGTGCGCACCAACTACCGCGGCTCCACCGGCTACGGCGCCCGCTGGCAGCACGAGTACGGCCACCGGGTCGGGCTGGCGCAGATCGAGGACCTGGCCGCCGTCCGCGCGGAGCTGGTCGCCGACGGTACGGCGCTCGCGGAGCGCACCGGCCTGTGCGGATTCTCGTGGGGCGGCTACCTGGCCCTGCTCGCGATGGGCGCGCAGCCGGAGTTGTGGTCGCTCGGCATGGCCGCTCAGCCGATCGCGGACTACCCCGCCGCCTACCGCACCACCACCCCCGCACTGCGCGAGCTCGATCGCCAGCTCTTCGGCGGGACCCCGGACGAGGTTCCCGAGCGCTACCGCGCGGCCGACCCGCGATCGTACGTGCACCAGGTCCGCTCGCCCGTCCTGCTGGTCGCCTCGCGGACCGACGAGCGGTGCCCACCCGACCAGGTCGCCCGGTACGCCGCGGACCTGCGCCGGCTGGCGGTGCCGCACGAGCTGCTCTGGGTGGACGGCGGCCACTACAGCCGCCGGACCGCCGACCACCGATCGGTGCTGGCCACGATGGTCCGGTTCGCCGAGCACGCCTGGCCGGCACCGCTCCCCCTGCCACCCCGGGGCGACCGCCCCGAGGTACCCGCCGAACTGGTGGAAGGAGGTGAACAGCCATGAAGCGACGCAGCATTCAGAACGACCCGATCAGCACCCCGGAGCGTGACCGGGGCGCCGTGGTGGTCCAGGCCTTCGCGCTCGACATCACCAAGGCCGCAGTGGTCGCGCCTGCCCTCAAGGGGCAGCCGAAGCCGAAGGCCGAGACCAAGGGCAAGTGATTCACCGTCGCTCCGGGGCGCCTGCGGTGCCCCGGAGCGACACCTCACCGACCGCCGGCGAACAACAGAAGTGGCCACCATGCGTATCGTCCTGCTGCACATGCCCTGGGGCGCGATCGACGTGCCGTCGCTGGCGCTCGGGATCATGCACACCGCTGCCGCACGCGCCGGCCACCAGGTCGAAGTGCGGTACGCCAACCTGGACTTCGTGGACTGGGCCGCCGAGACCGCGGGTTTCGGCGTGGACGACTACCAGTACTTCTCCGAGAAGTCCTACTTCCAGGGCGCGGGCGACTGGGCGTTCGCCGGCGCGCTGTACGGTGACGACGGCCCGGCCCCCGGCATCGAGGCCGGCATCGACGGCGACGGCGACGGCGACGGCAGCGACATCGATGACCTCGACGGCGAGTTCGCGCCCTACTTCGAGTACCTGGCCACCAGCGGTGCGAGCGAGCAGGAGATCGCACTGACCCGGGCCACCCGCGCGATCGCCCCCGCGTTCATCGCCCGACTGGTCGACGAACTCGCCGCCGACCCACCGGACTTGGTCGGCTTCACCACCACCTTCCAGCAGAACACGGCGAGCCTCGCCGCCGCGAGGCTGCTCAAGCAGCGGTGCCCGCAGGTGCGCACGGTGTTCGGCGGCGCGAACTGCGACGGTCCGCAGGGCGCCGCGCTGCACCGCAACTTCCCCTTCCTGGACTACGTGGTGCGCGGCGAGGGCGAGGCCGCCTTCCCCGCGCTCCTGGCAGGCGGCGACCTCTCCGCCGTCCCCGGGCTCTGCTGGCGGGACGACTCCGGAACGTCGACGGCCAACGAGATGACGAGGCGCCCGCTGCCGCCCGCGGCGATCCTGGCGCCCCGCTACGACGGCTTCTACGAGCGGCTCGACGCCTCCGTCGCGGCCGGCTGGGTCGATCCCAAGCTGGTCGTCGAGGGCTCCCGGGGCTGCTGGTGGGGCGAGAAGCACCACTGCACCTTCTGCGGGCTCAACGGCTCCTCGATGGAGTTCCGCTCCAAGCCGCCGACGGACTTCCTCGCCGAGGTGCTCACGCTCGCCGAACGCCACCAGCTGTTGGACGTCTACGTGGTCGACAACATCCTGGACATGGGCTACTTCGACACCGTCCTGAAGTCACTGGCCGAACTCCCGGTCGACCTGCGGCTGCACTTCGAGATCAAGGCCAACCTGCGCCGCCACCAGTTCCAGCTCCTCGGCGACTCGGGCGCGGCCCAGGTGCAGCCCGGCATCGAGAGCCTGAGCACCCGGGTCCTGCGGATCATGGACAAGGGGGTGACGGGCTGCCAGAACGTCCGCGCGCTGCGGGACGCGCAGAGCGCCGGAGTGTCGGTGAGCTGGAACTACCTCTACGGCTTCCCCGGCGAGCAGCCGGCCGACTACGAGTCGGTGATCCGCCAACTGCCCCTGCTGCACCACCTGGACCCGCCGACCGGAGCGGGACGGATCGCGATCGAACGGTTCAGCCCGTACTTCGACCGGCCCGAGCTGGGCTTCGCGATCACCCGGCCGGCCTTCCAGTACGGCGCGACCTACCGCCTGCCGCAGAGCGAACTCGCCGAACTGGCCTACGTGTTCAGCGCGCCACCACGCGGGATCGGCGGCGACCTCGCGGAGCGGCTGAGCGCGGCGGTGGACACCTGGATCGCGCGGTTCCCCGACAGCCGGCTCAGCTACCGGGACGCGGGCGGCCGGATCGCGCTCGTCAACACCCGCCCCGAGTACGACTGGCGGGTGGTCGAGCTGACCGATCCGGTGGAGCTCGCCGCCTTCCGGCTGCTGAACCAGCCCCGCTCGACCGCCGCGCTGGCCGCCAAGGTCCCCGGCGGCGCGGCGGCGGTCGAGTCGGTGCTGAAGCGCTTCACCGCGCTGGGCCTGCTGTTCCACGACGGGGACAGCTTCCTCCAGGTCGCCGTCGAGTCCGACAACCAGGTGCTGATGCGGATGCAGCACCGGCACGGCCCCGCCGCCGCCCGCCCTCGCGCCGAGGAGGTGCTCGATGCCGTCACGATCGGCTGAACGGACCGATGCCGGAATGGCCGATGCGGGAAGGGCCGTTGCCGCCTCCTGGCGCGCGGCCGGCCCGGAGGTCGAGCTCTGGCTCGACTACGACCCCGCCGCCAGGGAGTTGCCGGGCTTCGCGCTCGGTCGCCGCACCCTGTCCGGCCCGGCGGAGGCGGAGGTCACCGAACTGCACCGCGCCGGGGTCCGCTGCCTGCGGCTGACCGAGCCGGTGCGGCTCTGCGCGGACGCGCCGGCGGCCTCCGCGCGGGCGCTGATGCTGCTGCGCGAGGCGACCGGGCAGGGGCTTGCCGTGCTCTGGCAGGCCGACTGCACGGACGGCTGCGCGGCGCAGCGCCGGTTCCACCACCTGTACCCGCCCGAGCAGTTGACCGGCGGCCCCCAGGACGTCGTCGCCGACTGGCGCGCCACGTACTACCCGAGCAAGTGCGTCTTCCGGCGCGGCCCCGGCTTCGTCGAGGTGCGCGACCGCCGGTTCGGGACGCTGGAGCTGTTCACCATCGACGAGCCGGGCCACCTGGCGCAGGTCGAGGCGCTGGCCGAGGGCGTCGAGGTCGGCCGGCTGCCGGACGCCGTCCACCAGGACTTCGCCGCGGCCGGCCTGATCGCCGAACAGGCCGGCCGCGCCTGGTTCCTGCCCATGCGGGTGCGCCGCTGGCCCTTCCCGTCGCTGACCGTGTAGTTGCCGGAGTTCGAGCCCGAGGAGTAATCCATGACCACCGCGGTCGACGACGCCGCCGCGCGGATGTCCGCCTTCATCCGCGACCCCTACCCCACGCTTGCCCGGATCCGCGAGGCCGGCGCGGTCTCCGTCGTGGAGTTCGGCGAGGGCCTGCCGGTCTACCTGGTGACGCGCTACCAGGACGTCCGGGCCGCGCTGATGGACCCGCGTTTCGGGCAGGACGTCCGCCGCAGCCAGGCCATCGCGAGCGGGAGGGGCTCCGGCCTGACGCTCGGTTCGGAGGTGGTCCACATGCTCAACAGCGACCCGCCGGACCACACCCGGTTGCGCCGGCTGATCCAGGGCGTCTTCACCCGCCGGCGGGTCGACCTGATGCGGCCGCTGGTCGAGCGCATCGCCGACGGCCTGCTGGACGGGCTGCGCGGGCGGGAGACCGCCGACCTGGTGACGGACTTCGCCTTCCCGCTGCCGATCATGATCATCTGTGAGCTGCTGGGCTTCCCCCCGGAGGACATGCAGGCCTTCCGCACCTGGTCGACGGCGATCCTCACCCAGGGCGGCGACATGACCTTCGACCAGGCCACCGCCGAACTGAACGACTACCTGCGCGAGTTGATGACGGCCCGGCGGGCGTCGCCGAGCACGGACATCCTGACCGACCTGGTACAGGCCTGTGACGCCGGTGAACTCACCGAGCGGGAGGTGTTCTCGATGGTCTTCCTGCTGCTGATCGGCGGCCACGAGACCACCGTCAACCTGCTCGGCACCGCGACCCTGGCGCTGCTCCACCACCCCGACCAGCTCGCCTGGTTGCGCGCCAACCCGGCGGCGATGCCGGTCGCGATCGACGAGTTCCTGCGCTACGAGTCTCCGGTGAGCATGGCCACGCTGCGGTTCACGAACGCCGACGTGATGGTCGACGACGTGGAGATCCCGGCGGACGAGCTGGTGCTGCTCTCGCTCGGCGCGGCCAACCGGGACCCGGCCCGCTTCACCGATCCCGACCGGCTGATCCTGGACCGGGGCGATCCGGGCCACCTGGCCTTCGGGCAGGGCCTGCACCGGTGCCTCGGCTCCTTCCTCGGCAAGTTGGAGAGCGAGGTCGCACTGACCGGCCTGCTGGAGCGCTTCGGGCGGATCGAACTGGCCGCCGCGGAGGAGACCCTGCCCTGGCGCAACACGATCATGCTGCGCGGCCTGGAGTCGCTGCCGGTCTCGCTCGATGGCTAGCGGCGCGGGAGCAAACGACACGGGGACGGGCAGCACGGGGACGGACAGCACGGGGACGGGCGACGCGGGGACGGGCAGCACGGGAGCAGGCGGCGCAGGAGCGCGCAGCGCGGCGGGGCTGCTGCGGTTCCGCCCCCGGATCAGCGTCGCGCCCCTGCGCGCGCGGGGCTTCCGGCTGCTGGTGATCGGGCAGGGCACCTCGGAGTTCGGCAACGCGTTCCAGGTGGTCGCCCTGCCGCTGCTGGTCTACTCCCTCGCCGGAGGCGCCCGCCAGCTGAGCCTGGTGGTCGCCGCCTACGGCGCGGGACGGCTGGCCGCCACCCCGCTCGGCGGGATGCTCGCCGACCGGTTCGGCGCCCGGCGGGTGATGCTGGCGGCCGACCTCGGCCGGCTGCTCGCCACCGCCGGGCTGTGCGCGATCGCCGCCGGCGGGGCGGCGAACTTCTGGCTGATCGGCGGGCTCGCGCTGCTGGTCGGCGTCGGAGCAGGGGTGTTCCTGCCGGCCGCCTGGGCGATCACCCCGACCCTGCTGCCCGCCGAGGACCTGCACGCGGGCAATGCACTGAACAGTACGGTCACCTTCGGCGCCGGTCTGCTCGGTCCGGCGCTGGCCGGCCCGCTGGTCGCCTGGCTGAACCCGGCCGCCGCCCTGGGCCTGGATGCGGCGACCTTCGCCGTGTCGGCGGCGACGCTGCTGCTGATCGGTCGCGGCAGCCTCGTCGCAGCACCCAGCCCGATCTCCGAACGTGCCTCCGTGCCGAAGAACTTCCGGCGCCTGCTGCGGGAATCGCCGTTGCTGCGCGCGGTGCTGACGGTGACGGTGATCGCGAACCTGACGGTGGGCGGCGCCACCCGCGTCGCCCTGCCGACCCTGGCCACCCACGGCTTCGACGCCGGCGCCGTCGGGCTGGGCCTGCTGCTGGCCGCGTTCACCGGCGGTGCGCTGGTCGGCGGCCTGTTCGCGGCCGGCCTCACCGAGGTCCGCTCGCGGGGCCGCACGGCGATGCTCTCCGGACTGGTGATGGGTGTGGCGATCGGCCTGGTGCCGTTCGTCGGCCTCGTCGGCGCCGTGCTGCTGCTCTGCGTGGCCGGCGGCGCCAGCACGGTGACCAACGTCCTGGTCGTCACCGGCGTGCAGAAGAGCACCCCGCCCGCCTTGCTGGCCCGGGTCATGGCGGCCGTCACCTTCTGCGCGCTGGGAGTCTTCCCGATCTCGGTGATCGCGGCCGGCGCGGCGGTGGACGCCTTCGGGAGTCAAGGGGTGTTCGCGACGACCGGGCTCTGTCTGACGGGCGCGTTCGGGTACGCGCTGACCAGGCGTGAGATCCGCGAGCTGTGAGCGCCCAGCCGACCGCCGAGCCCGCTCCCGCCACCGGCGGGCGGGGCGGGAGGCGGGCGGCGGGCGGCGGGCGGCGAGGCGGGTCCGGGCGGCAGCCCCGTCAGCGCAGGGTCGCGGTGACGACCGTCGCGTCCAGGTCCTCGCACCAGGCGTCGGCGGCGTCGAGACCGGCCGCGCGGGCGACGGCCAGGGCCGTCGGGGTCTGCCGTTCGCTGGTCTCGAACAGCAGCGACCCGCCCGGGGCCAGCCAGTGCGGCGCCTCGACGGCCACCCGGCGCAGCACGTCCAGACCGTCGGCGCCGCCGTCCAGCGCCGGCCGGGCCTCGTGCAGCCGGGCCTCCGGCGGCAGCAGCGCGATGTCGGCGCTGGGGACGTACGGGACGTTGGCGAGCAGGACGTCGATCCGGCCACGCAGGGCGGCGGGCAGCGCGACGAACAGGTCGCCCTCGAAGACCGGTGCCCCGGGCCCGGTGAGGTTGCGGCGGGCACAGCGGACGGCGACCGGGTCGACGTCGGCCGCGTAGAGCTCGACCGGGTGCGCGGCGGCGGCCGCCACGGCGGCGCCGAGGGCGCCGCTGCCGCAGCAGAGGTCGACGACCACGGCGCCCGGGCCGGTGAGCTCGGTGGCCGTGGCGGCCAGGAACTCGCTGCGGCGGCGCGGGACGAACACGCCCGGGTCGACGGCGATCCGCAGCCCGGCGAACTCGGCCCAGCCGACGACGTGTTCCAGCGGCCGGCCCTCGGCCCGGGCGCGGACCATCACGGCCAGGTCGGCCGGTGTGGCGGCGGCGGAGAGCAGGATCCGCGCCTCGTCCTCGGCGAACACGCAACCGGCGGCGCGCAGCCGGGTGACGACCGAGGAACGGAGAGCGGCGGAGGCAAAAACCGACAAGAGGACCCCTTGGGGGAATCGGGAGGAGGACGAACGACTCCGTCAGGGCTCCCGCAAGGGCCGGCACCGCGCCGACGCGTCCGCGCTACGTGCGCGACGCGCCCGCACGGCCGCGCTCCGGGAGCACCCGCTCGGACATACCGGTAATGGGGCTCACCTCCTTGAGTCGCGGTCATACACGGCGTCGGCCACCCTACCGCACCCCCGGCGCGGGCGATCAACTGGTCTTCCGGGCCCAGGTCCTGCCCGGCCGGCCCGCCCGCCGGGGCCGGCCTGGCGGAGCTAGCCGAGCTGCTCGGCGACCAGGGCGGCGAACTCCTCCGGGGTCATGACGGGCACTCCGAGTTCCTCCGCCTTGGCGCGCTTGGAGCCGGCCTTCTCGCCCGCGACGAGAAGGGTGGTGCGCTTGGACACCGAGGAGGAGGCCTTGCCGCCGGCGCGTTCGATCAGCTCGTTCATCGCGTTGCGGGAGAGCTCGGCGAGGGCTCCGGTCATGCTGCCGGTGACGACCACGCTCTGGCCTGTCAGCGGGCCGGCCAGCGGGCCCGCCGCGGTGTCGCCCGCGGCCGCCGCGCCGCCGGCCGCGGCCTGGGCGGCGGGTGCCGTCGGCTCGGTCACCGCGGTGCCGACACCCTGTGTCACGAGCCGGTCCAACAGCGGTGCCACGTCGGCGAGTTCGGCGACGATCACGGCGGCCTTCTCGACCCCGATGCCGTCCACGCCGGCCAGCGCCTCGACATCGGCGGCACGGATCGCGGCCATGCTGCCGAAGTGCGCGGCGAGTCGGCGGGACATCGTCCGGCCGGTGCCGCGGATGCCGAGGGCGCAGAACACCCGGTTCAGCGGGCGGCTGCGGGCGGTCTCGATGGCGGCGAGCAGGTTGTCGGCGCTGGTGTCGCCCATCCGCTCCAGGGTGAGCAGCTGCTCCCGGGTGAGGGTGAACAGGTCGGCGAGGTCGCCGACCAGCCCGGCCTCGACCAGCTGGACGGCGCGGGTGCCGCCGAGGCCCTCGATGTCGAGCTGGTCGCGCCCGGCCGCGTAGACCACCGAGGCGACCGCCTGGCAGGCCCGGCCGCGCACGCAGCGCCAGCGCTGCTCGGAGGTGTCGATGGCGTCGCCGCAACGTGGACAGACCTCGGGGAAGGCGATCGGCTGCTCGGCGCCGGTGCGCTGGTCGACCAGTGGCGCCTCGACCCGCGGGATCACGTCGCCGGCCCGGTAGACGAACACCTGGTCGCCGATCATCAGCCCGCGGCGCCCGATGTCGGCCGGGTTGTGCAGGGTCGCGTAGGTGACGGTGACGCCGTCGATCACCACCGGTTCGAGGACGGCCCGGGGCGCGATGATCCCGGTGCGGCCGACGTTCCACTCGACGCCGAGCAGCCGGGTGACCTTGTGCTGCGCCGCCAGCTTGCGGGCCACCGCCCAGCGCGGCGCGCGGGAGCCGGAGCCGGCCGCCTCCTGGTCGGCCACCGCGTCCGCCTTCACCACCACGCCGTCGATCCCGAAGGGCAGTGCGGCGCGCAGGCCGGCGATCTCGTCGATCCGCTGCTGCGCCTCGACGAGGGTCGCGCAGCGGCGCGGCGCGGCGTCGGTGCTGGCGGCGGTGTTGGCGCCGAGGACGGCGAGCCGGGCGAGCAGGTCGGCGTGGTCGAGGCCGGGCAGGCCGAGGGCGTCGTAGGCGAAGAAGGTGAGTTCGACACGGTAGGCGCGGTCCTTGGCACGCAGGGTGCCGGCCGCGCCGCTGCGCGGGTGGGCGAACGGGGTGGCGCCGTGCGCGGTGCGGACGGCGTTGGCCTGCTCGAACTGCTCGTGGGTGAGCAGCACCTCGCCGCGCAGCTCGACGTCGACCGGTTCGGCGAGCCGGGCGGGCAGGCCGAGCACGGCGTCGGCGGCGGCGGTGATGTCCTCCCCCGCCAGGCCGTCGCCCCTGGTCAGCACCTGGGTGAGCCGACCGGCCCGGTAGCGGGCGGCGACGGCGAGGCCGTCCAGCTTCGGCTCGACGCACCAGGCGGCGACCGGCCGGCCGAGCCGGCGCTCCAGACCGGCCGCCCAGGACTCCAGCTCCTCGGCCGAGAAGACGTTGTCGAGGGAGAGCATCGGCGCGCTGTGCGGGACGTCGCCGACCGCCGCGCCGCCGGCCACCTTGCCGGTGGGCGACTCGGGCAGCGCCTCGTCCGGGTGCTCGTGCTCGTAGGCCTCGATCGCCCGCACCAGGGCGTCGTACTCGTCGTCGCCGAGCGGGGCGGAGCCGTCGGCGTAGTACGCGGCGGCGGCCCGCACGGCGGCGGCGACGGCGTCGGCGTAGGCCTGCGGGGAGGCCAGGGCGGCAGGGGAGGCCAGGGTGGCTACGTCCTTCATACCGCCATCATGGCGAGCCGCACTGACATTCGGCCCGCTCGAACGCGGCTCGCACGGACCGCGCCGGGGGGTGCGACCCGCACCGGCCAGGGGTGTCGACCAGGGCCGTCGGCGAGGGCGCCGATCGAGGCCGCCGGCCCGGTCAGTCCGGCTGGGGCCGGGTGCGCCGGGCGTAGGCGCGGGCCGCGCGGGCGCGGTCGCCGCAGCGGGTGGAGCACCAGTGGCGCCGGCCGTGCCGGAGGAGGTACCGGGTGCACGGGGTGGAGCCGCAGGCGGTGAGGCGGGCGGCTTCGGGCCCGGTGAGCAGGTCGGCGGCGTCGGCGGCGAGGGTGGCCAGGGCGTGGTCGACGATCTCGGTGGTGGGGTGGGGGGCCGCGCGGTAGGGGCCGCTGCCGTCGTCCCACCGCAGCAGCCGGGCCGTGGGCAGGCGGGTCAGGGCGTCGTTGACGGCGGCCAGGGCGGAGGGGGGTACGGGCAGCTCCGCGACGCGGGCGGCGAACAGCGTCCTGACCTGTTCGCGCATCGAGCGCACCTGCGCCGTGCACATCTCCTGAAGGCCCGCGTCCGCCGGGGCGAGGCCGTGCTCCAGGAGCCACTGGCCGGCGGCGGCCGGCGTGCCGAGGCGGTCGAGGACGTGTCCGCCGGGCAGCGTGACGGCGCTGTTGACCAGGGCGAGCGAGGGGTACTGCTGCTCGCCCGGCGCGGGTGGCACGGCGGTCTCGTCGGTGGCGGTGTCCGCGGCGTCCGTCATGAGTCTCATGGTAGCGCTTGCGCTCATCCGTGAGAACCGGCTAGCGTTCCTCACGGATAAACCGCTCTCAACCGTGAGGTGTGCTTCACCATGGCTTCTTCCGACACGACCGTCGAGCAGTTCCCCGTCCGCCTCTTCGGCGGCCCGACCGCCCTCTTCGAGTACGGAGGCCTGCGCTTCCTCACCGACCCGACCTTCGACGGCCCGGGCGACTACCTGCGGCCGGACGGCCGGTTCCTGACCAAGACCGCGCCCTCCTCCGGGAGCCCCGCCGACGCCGGCCGCGTCGACGTCGTCCTGCTCTCCCACGACGAGCACCCCGACAACCTCGACCACTCCGGCCGGGCCCTGCTGGCCGACGTCCCGCTCACCCTCACCACCCCCGGCGGCGGCCTGCGCCTCGGCGGCACGGCCCGGGGACTGGCCGACTGGGAGTCGGTCACGCTGGACCGCCCCGGCGGCGGCACCCTCACCGTGACCGCCGTGCCCGCCCTCCACGGGCCCGGGGCCCGCGAGCAGGTGGAGGCCGTCACCGGCCAGGTCGTCGGCTTCGTCCTGACCGGGGAAGGGCTGCCCACCGTCTACGTCAGCGGGGACAACGCCTCCCTCCTCGCCGTGGGGGAGATCGCCGAACGCTTCGCCCCCGTCGACACCGCGATCCTCTTCGCCGGGGCCCCCCGCTTCGCCGCCCTCTTCGACGGCGCGCCCATCGTCCTGGACAGCGCCCAGGCCGCCGAGGCCGCCGCGATCCTCGACGCCCGCCGGGTCGTCCTCGTCCACCACGACAGCTGGGCCCACTTCACGGAGGACCGCGACGACCTGGTGGCCGCCTTCACGGCCGCCGGCCTGGCGGAGCGCCTCCACACCGCGTGACCGGCCCCGGGCGGGGCGCGCCGCACGAGGCGCCCCGCCTGTCCGCTCCTGAACCGCCCGCTCAGCCCGGCAGCGGCGCCAGCGGCCTGGTCCGGTAGGCGTCGGAGGAGCCCGGGGGGACGAGGCAGGGCAGCAGCCACTCCCACAGGGCGCCGACCCGGCGGGCGCGCTCCTCACCCGGGCAGCCGTCGCCGAAGACGACCTCCAGCCCGCAGGCGGCCGCCACCACCAGGGTCTCCGGGCCGGGATCGCCCGAGCGGTCGCGCAGCTCGCCGGCACGCCGGGCACCCGTCAGCAACTCCCGGACGACACCGGCCCAGACGCCGTGGAAGCCCCGCACGCCCGCGACCGACACGCCCGCGACCGGCGCGCCGGGGGCGGACGTGGCGGGAGCGAACGCGGCGGTCCTCGACTGCCAGCCGCCCTCCCGGCCGAGGCGGAACGCCGCCCGGACCACCGCGTCCGACCCCAGGGCGTCGACCAGCCAGTAGCCCACGTCGATCAGCGCCTGCAGGGGGGAGGAGGTGGCCCGCAGACCGCCGCAGGCGCCCCGCAGCGAGCGCTCGGCCCGCTGGAACACCGCCTGTGCCAGCTCCTCCTTGGACGCGAAGTGGAAGTAGAGCGCACCCTTCGTCACTCCTGCGGCACCGGCGATCTCGCCGAGCGTGGCCCCCGCATAGCCGCAGCGGTCGAACAGCACCGCCCCCGCCTGCACCAGCCGTCCGCGTGTCCGTTCCGACCTCTCCTGCACCACCCGACCCACACCCCTCACAACGACGAGCACGTTCCGACCACACACGAAGCAGCGCCCCGGCAGCGACGGCGCCTTCCGCGCGTCCTCAGCCGACCCGGGTGAACCGGGCCACCGACGCCTCCGGCGAAGCGGTCGCGGCCGCCTCGCGCTCCGGGCGCTCCGGGCCGGCCAGCAGGATGGAGCGCTGGAGCCGTCGCAGTCCGGTGGACGGCTCCATGCCCAACTCCCGCACCAGGGTGTTGCGCAGGCGCTGGTATGCCTCCAGGGCCTCGCCCCGTCGGCCGGAGCGGTGCAGGGCGATCATGTACTGGCCGTGCAGGCTCTCGTGGGTGCGGTAGCGGTCGACCAGGACGGTGAGTTCGGCGAGCAGGACGCGGTGGCGGCCCAGCCGCAGGTCGGCCTCGATCCGCTGGTCCAGGGCGCAGAGCCGGGTCTCCTCCAACCGCTTGGCCTCGACGGCGAGTTGACCGCCGGCCGGGATGTCGGCGAAGGCCGGACCGCGCCACAGGCCGAGCGCCTCGCCGAGCATCCGGGCGGCCAGCGGGTGGTCGTCGCCGTCCATGGCCCGGTAGCCCATGCCGGCCAGGCGCTCGAACTCCCGGACGTCCGTCAACCCGCCGCCGCTGTTCAGCATGTAGCCGCCCGGCGAGGTCACCAGCACGTCCTTGGCGCAGGAGACCCCTGCCGCCGGGCCGACCTGCCCGAGCGCCCGGTCGATCATGTCGCGCAACTGCAGCACGTACGTCTGCACCGTCGTGCGTGCGCTGCGCGGCGGGCGGCCCGACCACAGCTCCTCGGCCAGCACCCCGGCCGACACCACCTGGTCGGCCCGCAGGGCCAGCAGCCCCAGCACCTGACGCGGTTTCGGCGCCGATGGCACCACCGACACCCCGCACACCCGGACGTCCAATGCCCCGAGCACCCTAATTTCCACGATGACCACCCCAATCACACGGAACGCCGCAGGCCGATCCGCCGCGGCTGGCACCCGGGTCGACACCCCTAGGGCGACTGCCACCAGTCAAAAACAGGACGCGCGGTTTGTCAATACAAAACCGAACGTGCTGTTTGTTTCTTGGGATGAACGGCCCGCCTCGGACAGACGGGCGCGGCGGCCACGCTGCGCCACGAACCGGCCACCACGCGCAGCGGAGTGCGGGCAAACCGAAGGCGGCGTCGGACCCCCATGGATCCCGCGCCGCCACCAATTCGCCCGCACTCCGCGCCCGCCGCCAGCCGGCCGATCACCGCCCGGAAACCGCCCGGACGGCCCCGGACGCCCCCGCGAGCAGGGGGTCGCCGAGCCCCGGTCAACTCCGCACCAGCCGCAGCGATTTCCGGCCGGTGCCGGACCGTCAGCCCACACCGACCTCGTCCGCGACCGCCCGGGCCGCCGACCGCGCCCCGTCCTGCGTCCCACCCTGCGCCCCGGCGCCCTCCGTCGCCGCGCGGGCGGCCGCCACCTCGGCGACCACCTGGGCACCGCGGTCCGGGCCCATCTGCAGCGAACCGAGCACACCCGGCACCGCGATGCTCGGCATCAGGTGCTGGAACAGCCCGGCGGCCCGCCGCTCCAAGTCCGCACGCCCGGAGAGCTTCTGCGACTGGATCTGCACACCCGTCCACGCCGCCGTGACCAGCCACGCGGTGTCGGCCGGGACGACGTGCGGCAGCAGTTCGCCCCGCTCGCCGGCCGCGACCAGCAGCGCCTCCAGCCGGCTGATCCAGCCGGGGATCGCGCCGCCGCCGAGGTCGTCGAAGACGTCCTGCCCCAGGGAGAGCCGGGCCCCCGCGCTCAGCAGCGGATCACGCGGCATCAGATAGGCCACCACCATCCCGGTGTCCACGAACTCCTGGAGTTTGCAGACCCGTTCCGGCACACCGTCCTGGACGAACTGCTCCTCGACGACGCCCTGGGCCAGATCCCGCTTGGAGGCGAAATGGAAATACACCGCACCACGCGTCACACCGGCCCGCGCGACCACCTCGCCGATGGTGGCGCCCTCGTAGCCGAACTCGTCGAAGACCGACGCCGCCGCCTCCAGGATCAGCCGACGCGTCCGGACCGCCCGCTCCTGCCGAACCACCGCAACCACCCCACCCAGAGCTCCCGGAAAACAAAACCAAACACCCCGTATCTTAGCTACCGGTGGCCTACGGACGACAAGATGATGTCGGGGAATCGCCTCAAACGCTCCTTCCCTCCCGCCCGCATCCTCCGCATTTTGCCTACGGGCCGCTGCTTCTTCGCCGGACGATCGAAAGCGGCACCGGCGCCACACATCACACATTCGGGGAAAAACCGAACGATCGGTTTCCTCATTTGGACACCCGCGGGCCGGAAGGCGTCACGGCAGGACGGCCACCGCCTCCACCTCCACCAGCTGGTCGCGGTAGCCGAGCACCGACACCCCCAGCAGCGTGCTGGGGGCGTCGTGCTCCCCCATGTAGGCGCGGTACACGTCCCACACCGCGACCAGGTCGGCCCGATCGGCGGAGGCCACGTACACCGTCGTCCGGGCGACGTCCGTCAGCCCGGCGCTGGCGTCCTCCAGCGCGGTTATCAGGTTCCGCATCACCTGGTGCGCCTGGCCCGCGTAGTCGCCGACGGCGACCGTCCGCCCCTCGGCGTCGAGCGGGCAGGCGCCGGCGAGCCAGAGCGAACGGGCCGGGGCCTCGACCAGGGCCGCATAGGCGTAGTCGACGGCCGGGGTGAGGCGGGAGCTGCGGATCAGCTTGACTGCGCTGTTCAAGGGGCACTCCGAAGGGTCGTGGCCGAACGTTTGCGCCCATCGTTGGCCTCTCCTGAGTAACCGTCAAACCATTTACCAGCGCTGTCCCGTCCACCACAGGGCCGTTGCTTCCACGATTCACCGTTGCGGGTGATGGCGGGCCGACCCGCCCGGCCGGAATCCTGGTGGCCGCCACCCGCGCGGGTCGACGCCGCGCCGACACCAGGAGGTCCCCCATGGAATCCCGACCGCCGTACCGCGACGAGGCCTCCGGGGTCCGCCGGCGCCGGATGCTGGGCCTGGCACTCGGGGCGGGGCTCGCCCCGGCCCTCACCCCGGCCGCGACGGCGACCGCGACGGCGACGGCGACATCAACGGCCCGGTCGGATACCCCCGTGGTCGCGTCCGCCGCCCTGGGCCGCCGGGTCGCCGAGGTGGCCACCGCCCAGCTCGACGTGCCGTACGCCTGGGGCGGCGGCGACCGGCTGGGGGCGAGCCTCGGCTTCTGCGACGACGAGAACGGCTACCTGGACGGCGTCTGCCTGGGCGAGAGCACGGTCGGCTTCGACTGCAGCGGCCTGTCCCTCTACTGCTGGTACCGGGCCAGCCACGGCACCGTCGAGCTCGGGCACTACACCGTCGCCCAGTTCCACCGCAGCGCCCCGGTGGAGCGTGACGCCCTCGCCCCGGGCGACCTGCTGTTCTTCTCCCGCCCGGACGCGCCGCTGCACCACGTCGGCATCCACGTCGGCGACGGCGCGATGATCCACGCCGAGCGCACCGGGACGCTGGTCGCCCGGGTCGAGCACGCCCTCGACGTCCCGCGCTGGGCCGGCGAGTTCGCCGGTGCCCGCCGCCCCGGGCCGGCCGGCTGAGCGGGCCTCAGAGGCCGCGCCGCTCCCCCGACCCCGGCCCCTGGCCCTGGCCCTGGCCCTGGTGGACGCGCAGCAGCAGGCCGTGCAGCAGCTGCCGCTCCCGCGCGTCCAGCGGCGCCAGTACCTCGTCCTGCACCGCGCGCGCCCGGGCGTCCAGCTCCGCGAGCAGCGCCCGCCCGGCGTCGGTGACCGACACCGAGACCCGCCGCCGGTCCGCCGGGTCGCGGACGCGCTCGACGTACCCGGCGGCGGCCAGCTGGTCGGCGACCTTGGCGAGGTCGCTCGGGTCGATGCCCAGCCGCTGGACCAGGTCCCGCTGGGCGTGCGGCCCGAAGTCGGCGAGCGCGGCCAGCACGGCCATGTCCCAGAGCCGCAGGCCGTGTTCGGCGAGCTGCTCGGCGAGGCGCCCCCGTGCCGTCCGGCCGATCCGGGAGAGCAGGTAGGTACTGAGGTCGAGCAGCGTCGGCGGCAGGGAGGGAGCGGACAGGGAGGGGGCGGCCAGCGGGGGTTCGGGGAGCAGGGGTTCGGGGAGCAGGGGTTCGGGGAGCAGGGGTTCGGGGGCCATGGCGTCAGTCTAGGGTCCGTCCCTATAGTGGGTGCCGACCCACTAATATCGGACCGATCCGACCCGATGAATCCTCGAGCCCGGGAGCTTCGACCGTGGACGCCCTGTACCCCCGCCTGCTCGTGACCCGTTTCGCCGAGTGCTTCCGGTTCTACCGGGCGGTCCTGCCGCCCCTCACCGGCGCCGCCCTGGTCAAGGGCGCCCCCGACGGCCCCTACGCCAACTGGGACGTCGACGGGCAGGCCGTCCTGGTGCTCTTCGACCGCCCCGCGATGGCAGCCGCCCTGGGCACCACCGGCCTGCCCGAACGCCCGGCCGCCCCCGCCCAGGACGCCGCGATGCTGGTCTTCCGGGTGGCCTCCGTGGACGACGCGTTCGCCCTCTGCCTGCGGCACGGCGGCACCCCGGTCGTCGGCCCGACCGACCGGCCGCAGTGGGGCCCCAACCTGCGCAGCGCCCACCTGCGGGACCCGGACGGCCACCTGATCGAGCTCCAGTCCTACTGACCCGCCCCGCCCGGTCGGCGCGCGGGGTCGTCCGCCCAGAGGTCGGCGCTGCACGCCGCCACCAGTGCGCCGATCCTGGCCCAGGCCTCCTCCGCGGGCAGCGGTTCGAGTCGGCGGCCGTCCCGCAGCCGCAGCGCGACCCGGTCGTCCACGGCCTCCTTGGCCCCGATCACGGCCTGGTACGGCACCAGGCGCGCCGCCCGGATCCGAGCGCCCAGGCTGCCGTGCTCGGGCCCGGCGACCTCGGCGCGCAGCCCGAGGTCGAGGCAGCGCTGCCGGAACCGCTCGGCCTGCGGCAGTTCGCCCTCGGAGACCGGCAGCAGCACCACCTGTACCGGGGCCAACCAGGCCGGGAACGCGCCTCCGTACAGCTCGATCAGGTGGGCGACCACCCGCTCCACGCTGCCGATCACGCTGCGGTGGACCATCACCGGCCGGTGCTTCGCGCCGTCCGGGCCGATGTAGTGCAGACCGAAGCGCTCGGGCTGGTGGAAGTCGATCTGCACGGTGGAGAGGGTGAACTCGCGCCCGGCGCCGTCGGCGATCTGCACGTCGATCTTCGGCCCGTAGAAGGCGGCCTCGCCCTCTGCCGCCTCGAACGGCACGCCGGAGCGTTCCAGCACGTCGGTGAGCAGCGCGGTGGCCCGTTCCCAGAGGGCCGGATCCGCCACGTACTTGCCGCCCGCGCCGGGCAGCGAGAGCCGGTAGCGGACCGGTTCGATGCCGAGCGCGCGGTGTGCCGCGCGGATCAGCTCCAGTGCTGCGACGGCCTCGTCGGCGGCCTGCTCCGGGGTGCAGAACACGTGCGCGTCGTTCAGCTGGATCGCCCGGACCCTGGTCAGCCCGCCCAGCACGCCGGACAGTTCGGAGCGGTACATGCCGCCCAACTCGGCCATGCGCAGAGGGAGTTCCCGGTAGCTGTGGGGCCGGGAGCGGTAGATCAGGGCGTGGTGCGGGCACAGGCTCGGCCGGAGCACCATCTCCTCCGAGCCCAGTTCCATGGGTGGGAACATGTCCTCGCGGTAGTGCGCCCAGTGGCCGGAGATCTCGTACAGCTCGCGCTTGCCGAGCACCGGCGAGTACACGTGGCGGTAGCCGGCCCGCCGCTCGCGCTCGCGGATGAACTCCTCCAGGGTGTGCCGGATCGCGGCGCCGTCGGGCAGCCAGTAGGGCAGGCCGGAGCCCATCAGCGGGTCGGTGTCGAACAGGTCGAGTTCGCGGCCGAGCTTGCGGTGGTCGTGCGCGGCGCGGTCGCGCATGGGGTGGTCGTGCATGGCGCGGTCGTGCATGGGGTGGTCTCCACTCGGGTCGGCGGGCGAGTGGTCCGGAAACGGCGAAGCCCCGGGGCACTCGCCCCGGGGCTTCGGACTAGGTCAGCAGTCAGCGCACCGGGACTCTCTCCGGCGTCGTCGTGGCGAGTGCAGCGCGCTTCATGCGATCCACGATAACAGGGCACCGACCGCCGTGGTGATCTTTATCCGCGGCCGCTCAGAACAGGACGGCGCAGCCGCGCGCGTCGAGCGCGGCGAGCAGCCGCGGCGAGGGGCGCGCCTCGTTCCACCGCAGGTCCAGCTTCTCCAGTGCGGGCAGTTCGGCCAGCCAGTGCGGCAGTTCGGTGATC
The DNA here is from genome assembly GCF_042720685.1 of Kitasatospora sp. NPDC058492. Taxonomy (NCBI): domain Bacteria; kingdom Bacillati; phylum Actinomycetota; class Actinomycetes; order Kitasatosporales; family Streptomycetaceae; genus Kitasatospora; species Kitasatospora sp. NPDC058492. Next base: position 22,682 of record NZ_JBHXMU010000070.1, on the reverse strand, counting down.
CGGTTGCCCCGCAGGTCGAGCCGGCGCAGCAGCGGCAGCCCGGCGAGCACCGGCGGGACCTCGGCGAGCGCGTTGTCCCGCAGTTCGAGTTCGCGCAGTGCGGTGAGGCCGCCGAAGGTGTCCGGCAGGGTGGTCAAGTCGTTCCCGCACAGCCAGAGTTCACGCAGGGAGGTCAGTTCGCCGAGGCGGTCGGGCAGCGCGGTGAGCCGGTTGCGCTGGGCGCGCAGCTCGACCAGGGCGGTCATCTCGCCGATGGCGGAGGGGAGTTCGGTGAGCCGGTTGTCGCCGAGGTTGAGGTAGCGCAGCGCGGTGAGGCGGCCGAGCGCGGCCGGCAGCGCGGTCAGCGCGTTGTCGTGCAGGTAGAGGAAGTCGGCGAGCCCGGTCAGCTCGCCCAGTTCGGCGGGCACGCCGGTGAGCCGGTTGTGTCCGAGGTCGAGGGTACGAAGCCGTCGCAACCTGCCCACCTCGGGCGGCAGTTCGGTCAGGCCGGTCTCGGCGAGGATGAGCACGGTCAGGTCGGTCCGGTCCCACACCTCGGCCGGCACCGCGCCGAGGGGCCGGCGCCAGAGGTTCAGCGTCACGTCTGTCACGCCCGTCATTGTCCCGTCCACGCGCCCGCCCCCGTGCCCCTCGCCCTCCCCGCCCCGCTGGACCACCGGGCAGCGCCGCACCCCGGCCGGGAGGCGCTGCTGGTACCGGGCGGCCCCGGCTCACCTGCCCGGGGCGGCGGCCGTGAAGCCGCCGAGGAAGGTGAGCGCCTCCTCGGCCGGGCTCCCGGGGGCGGCCGTGTAGACGACCAGGAGGTGGCGCGCGGCGCCGGGCGCCTGGAAGGTCTCGTAGTCGAGCGTCACGTCGCCGACCACGGGGTGCCGCAGGCGCTTGGGGCCGTGGGTCTTCTCGTGCACGTGGTGGCCGGCCCACAGCCGGCGGAAGTCGGCGCTGCCGAGTGCCAGTTCGCCGATCAGGCGCACGAGTTCGGGGTCGTGCGGGTGCCGGCCGGAGGCCATCCGCAGGATGCCGACGGTGGTGCGCGCGGCGTCCTCCCAGTCGAGGTGGACGTCCGGCGCGCCCGGGTCGAGGAAGATCCGTCGGGCCAGGTTGCGTTCGCGCGGCGGGAGTTCGGGGAAGTCGGCGATCAGCGCGGCGGCCAGCCGGTTCCACGCCAGGACGTCGTTGCGGTCGTTCATGATCAGCGCGGGGGTGGTCGGCATCGCCTCCACGACCCGCCGCAGGGCGGGGCGCAGGGCGTCGCCGTCCCGTCCGGCGCCCGCCGTCCTGGCCGCCGAGCGGCGGGGCGGGCGGGCCAGGTCGTACAGGTGGGCGCGCTCGGCGGGGCCGAGCCGCAGGGCGCGGCCGAGCGCGTCGAGCACCTCGTCGGACGGGCGCTCGGCGCGGCCCTGTTCCAGCCGGACGTAGTAGTCGGTGCTGAGGCCGACCAGTTCGGCGACCTCCTCGCGCCGCAGGCCGGGCACCCGGCGGCGTCCGGTCGGCGGCAGCCCCGCCTGCGCGGGTGACACCAGCGCCCGCCGGGTGCGCAGGTAGTCGCCGAGGCTGGCGGCGAGCGTGATCGGTTCGGCCATGCGTTCCAGTATGGGGCGCCCGGCCGGGGGTGCGGGGGCCGGAGGGTGGCCCTGTCACACCCAGGGAACGGGGCTCTCTTCATCCGGCGGCGGCGCCCGCGAACGATCGGGGCCATGACTGCTTCCCCCCGCCTCGACGACGCCCGTCCCGGCGACGCCCGTCCCGAAGACGCCCGCCGCGCCGCGCCGCCCCGGACCGAGCACCCGGCGGGCACGGCCGCTCCCCCACCGCGTACGGACGGCGGTCCGGGCGGTTACTGGGCGACCGTCACCGCAGTCGGCTGCGCCAGCATGATGCTGCCGTTCTCGGTGACCGGGGCCGCCGTGGCGCTGCCCGGCATGACCGCGCAGCTGGGCTCCTCGGTGGGCGCCGCCCAGTGGATGCTGAACGCCTTCAACCTCACCTTCGCCGCGCTGCCGCTGGCGGCCGGCGGCCTCGCGGACCGGATCGGCCGGCGGCGCGTGCTGCTGTCGGGGATCGCGCTGGTCGGCGCGCTGTCCGCGGTGGTGGCGCTCGCGCCGTCGATGGCCGTGGCCGACGCCGCCCGGGCGGTGCAGGGGTGCGGGGCGGCCGCCGTGCTGGCGGCGGGCGCGGCGGTCCTGGCCCAGTCCACCTCCGGGAGACGCCGACGGCTCGCCTTCGGGATCCTCGGCACCTCCTTCGGCACCGGCCTGGCGATCGGGCCGCCGGCCGCCGGCCTGCTGGTGGAGGCGGCCGGCTGGCGGTCGGTCTTCCTGCTCGTCGCCGTCCTGGCCCTGCCCGCGTGGCTGTGCGCCACCCGGGCCCCGGAGTCCCGCAACCCGGACCACCCCGGGATCGACCTGCCCGGGGTGGTCTGCTTCACCGGCGGGCTCGCCGCGCTGTCGTACGCGCTCGTGCAGGCCGGCACCGCCGGCTGGACGGCGCCGGGCACGCTGCTGCCGCTGGCGGGCGCGGTGCTGCTGCTGGTCCTGTTCGCCGGGGTGGAGGTCCGCCGGGCCGGGCGCGCCATGGTCGACGTCCGGCTGTTCCGCAGGACCGAGTTCCTCGCCGTGGTGTGCCAGCCGTTCACCGTCACCCTGGGGTTCGTCGTGCTGCTGGTCTACCTCCCGGCCTACCTCCAGGGTGTGGGTGGCAGGAGCGTCCTGACCAGCGGTCTGCTCCTGCTGCCGATGACGGCGCCCGTCCTCCTGCTGCCGTTGGTGGCCGGGCGCCTCGCCGCCGCCGTCTCCGTCCGGGCGGTGCTGACCGCGGCCTCCGCGCTGATCGCGGCGGGCTCCCTGCTGCTGGTGACGGTGCGCGGCGACGGGTCGTGGCTCGCGCTGGCGGTGCCGCTGCTGCCGTTCGGGGCCGGGGTCGGGCTGGCCTTCGGGGTGATGGACGACGCGGCCGTCGGAACCGTCCCCGCCGAGCACGCCGGGGCCGCCGCGGGCGTCTTCAACACGATGCGGATCACCGGGGAGTCCGTGGCCGTCTCCGGGGCCGCCGCGCTGCTCAGCACGCTGACCGCCGCGCACCTGGGCGGCAGCGGCCTCGCCGCCGACGAGGCGGCGCAGCTCGCGGGGCAGGCCGTCCAGGGCAGGGTGGCCGCGGCGCACCAGGCCGCCCTGGCCGCCGGGTTCACCGACGCCCTGCACGTCCTCGGGCTGGTCCTCGCCGCCCTGTCCGCCCTCGGCGCGGTGCTCACCTACCTCGCCCTGGCACCGGACGGGTCGGCCTGATCCGCCGTCGGAGCCGGGGCCGGGGACCGGGGCCGCCTCCGCCATCGGAGCCGGGCCCGGGGCCGCCGGAAAGCGGCAGGGCCCGCCCGGGAGGTCGGGCGGGCCCTGCCGTCATACGGTGCGCGTCACATGTTGATCATGTGGCCGGCGAGGCCGTGGATGGCCTCCTTGACCGCCTCGCCGAGGGTGGGGTGGGCGTGCACGTTGCGGGCGACCTCGTGGACGGTGAGGTCCCACTGCTGGGCCAGGGTCAGCTCGGGCAGCAGCTCGGTGACCTCGGGGCCGATCAGGTGGGCGCCGAGCAGCTCGCCGTACTTGGCGTCGCTGATGACCTTGACGAAGCCGATCGGGTGGCCGAGGCCGTGCGCCTTGCCGTTGGCGGTGAACGGGAACTTGGCGACCTTGACGTCGTGGCCCAGCTCGCGGGCCTGCGCCTCGGTGTAGCCGAAGGAGGCGATCTGCGGCTGGCAGTAGGTGGCGCGCGGGATCATGGCGAAGTCGACCTCCATGGTCTCCGCCCCGCCGATGGTCTCGGCGGCGATCACGGCCATCGTCTCGGCGGCGTGCGCGAGCATCAGCTTGGCCGTCACGTCGCCGATCGCGAAGATGTGCCCGGCGCTGGTGCGGCCGCGGCCGTCCACCGCGATGGCGCCGCGGTCGGTCAGCTTGACGCCCGCGTTCTCCAGGCCGTAGCCGTTGACGCGCGGCGCGAAGCCGATCGCCTGGAGCACCTTGTCGGCCTCCAGCACCTGCTGCCGGCCGTCCCTGGTGACGGTGACCTTGACCTTGGCGTTCGGGTCGCTGTCGTCGATCGACTCGACCCGGGTGGAGGTGAGCACCTCGATGCCGAGCTTGCGGTACTGCTTGGCCAGTTCGGTGGAGACCTCGACGTCCTCCAGCGGCACCACGCGGTCCAGGAACTCGACGATGGTGACCTTCACGCCGTAGTTGTGCAGCACGTACGCGAACTCGACGCCGATCGCGCCGGCGCCCGCGATGATGATGCTCTCCGGCAGCTGCTCGGTGAGGATCTGTTCCTCGTAGGTGACCACCCGGTCGCTCAGGCTGGTGCCGGGCAGCAGCCGGGTGGTGGCACCGGCGGCGATGACGCAGTGGTCGAAGGTGACGACGTCGAAGCCGCCGCCGCTGAGCGCGACCTGGAGGGTGTGGTCGTCGACGAAGGTGCCCCAGCCGTCGTACTCGGTGATGCCGTTCTTCTTCATCAGGTAGTGGACGCCCTTGACCCGGCCGTCGGCCACCGACCGGCTGCGGCGGAAGGCCTCGCCGAAGTCGAAGGTCACCTGGCCCTCGACCTTGATGCCGAAGGTCTTGGCCTCCTTGGTGAAGATGTGGGCGAGCTCGGCGTTGCGCAGCAGGGCCTTGGAGGGGATGCAGCCGACGTTCAGGCAGACGCCGCCCCAGTACTTGGCCTCGATGACGGCGGTCTTCAGGCCGAGCTGAGCGGAGCGGACGGCGGCGGTGTAGCCGCCGGGGCCGGCGCCGAGGACGACGACGTCGTAGTGCGTGCTCATGTTGCTGACTCCTCCGAGGGTGTCACGGTCTCGTGATCTCGGCCCCATGGTGTCAGGACCGGGTTCGACGCACCCACCGGGTCTCGGCGGATGCGCTCCGCGCGGCACCGTACCCGGCCCGGGGCCGAATTGTCAGTGCCCTCGGCTACGGTGCTCGCAACCTCGCCGGGCAGGAGCGAGGCCCGGGGTGAGGCCCGGGCTGGGGTCCGGGGGTGCGAGCGGGAGGAGGGGCCGAATGGCGGACGAGCACGGCGGAGCCGGCGGGTGGGGCGGGTGGGCCCGCCGCCCGAGGACGGCAGCGGGCCCACCCGGGCGTCAGGCCGTCACCTCGTGGGCGTGGCCCCCGCTCATACCGCCGCCGCCACCCGCCTGGCCGGCGGGGTGCTGCGGCGGCACGGGCCGGTTCAGTGAGGAGAGGTCCCAGGCGTAGGTGCCGACGGCATGGGCGATCACATCGATGTTGACGTCGAAGGCGTCCATGTCGATGTTCTTCAAGCCGTCGCAGGCCTTGTGGTAGCAGGCGTCGAAGGCCACGCCCGCCGTGCCGCCGTAACGCTCCTCCTGCGCCGGCGACTTGACCACCTCGGCGCCGGTGTCGGTGCCGCCGGCCGGGATGCCCGCGTCGATGAACGGGCCGTAGTCGGAACGGCCGTTGAAGGCGGTCGGCTCGTGCGGCAGGCCCCGGCCGTCCAGGTACCCGGCGAGGTCCCGCTCGATCTGCGCCGAGCCCTCGGGGCCGGCGCCGCCGCCGGTGCTGCCCGAGCCGTCGTAGACGAACTGCGCGTAGTTGGGAGAGGCGATCATGTCGAAGTTGAGGTAGAGCCTGATCTTCTTCCGGTCCGCCTCGGAGAGCGACTTCACGTACGCCTCCGAGCCCTTGAGGCCGAACTCCTCGGCGGACCACCAGGCGAACCTGACCTTGTTCTTCACCGGGTGGACGGTCAGGTTGCGCGCGACCTCCAGGATGCCCGCCGCCCCGGAGCCGTTGTCGTTGATGCCGGGCCCGGCCGGGACGGAGTCCAGGTGCGCCCCGACCATCACGGTGTCGGCCGGGTCGCCGCCCCTGGTCTCGGCGATGACGTTCCAGGTCTTGCGCGGCTCCATGAAGGTGCGGATGTCGAGGTTCAGCCGCACCTGGCCGACGGCGGCCTTCGCGGCCAGCGCCTCCCCGGCGGCCCGGGTGATCCCGCCGACGGGGATCCTGCCGGCCGCAGGGTCCCCGAGGGTGCCGTTGAGGTCGCCCTCGGTGTTGTTGTAGATGATCGCGCCCACCGCGCCGGCCGTCGCGGCCGCGGCCTGCTTGACCGCGAAGCCGCAGCCGCCGCGCTGGATCAGCGCGATCCGGCCGGTGAACGCGCCGGCCGGGTAGTCGGTGGGCGCGCAGCCGGTCGCGGCGCTGACCGGGACGACCGCCAGGTCGGCGTTCAGGCCCGCGTCCGGGCCGCCGGGCGAGTACGTCATGGCGATCAGCGGGATGCTCTCGGCCTGCGGGGACAGCACCTGCAGCCGCTCCGAGCGGGCCTCGAAGAAGGTGTACTCGAACTCCTGCCGGGACACCTTCAACCCGGCCCGGCGGGCCTGCTCGTAGACGTAGCGCGCGGACTCGTCGTGCCCCTTCGAACCGGCCACCCGGGTGCCGCCGTTGCGGTCGGCGATCCGCTGGAGCGCGGCCAGGGTGTCGTGGGCGCTCGCGGCGTCGGCGGCCTCGACCAGGCGCGCGGCGAGCCGCTCGCCCCTGCGCGCCGGGTCCGGGTCGGCGGCCGCGCCGCCGGCCCCGGCCAGCAGCAGCGGGGCGGCCAGGGCGGCGACGGTCAGGGCGGCGCCCGCGCTCCGGACGGTGGCGGTGCGCGGGCGCTGGGCCCGGTGCTGCTGGTGCGGTATCGGGGTGGACTGGTCGAGCGGGCTGGTCGGGCGGAGGGGCAGGGAGATCGGGCGGCGGGCTCGTGGCTTCAAGGCGACTCCTTCCGGCGGTCCGTGAACTCCCGATTTGACATGACCGGCATCACGTTGCCAAGGCCGCCGCGCGGCCGCGGGATGCGGACGGCGGCGGAGGCGGTGATCCTGGAGGGGTGGGGCCGTCTCTTCCAGGAGCGTGACCAGATGTCCATGTTGGATAAGCTCAAGGGCCTGTTGAAGGGCCACGAGGACCAGGCCGACAAGGCCGTCGACAAGGCGGGGGACGCCGTCGACGAGCGCACCCAGGGCAAGTACAGCGGCCAGGTGGACGCCGCCCAGGAGCAGGCGAAGAACCAGTTCCGCGACCAGCCGCCGCAGCAGTAGCAGCCCGAACCCCCCGTACGCCTGGGGCCCCGGTCAGGCCCGCCCGGCCGCACCGGGGCCCAGCCGTTCCGGGCCGGGGTTCAGGCGTTCCGGGCCGCCGTTCAGCCGTTCCGAGCCGGGACCGAGCCGTCCTGGACCTGCAGTCAGCCGTCCTGCTCCGGCGCGGCCTCGGCCTCGGCCTTCGCCGCGGACTGCCGGGCCTCCGCCTCGCCGTCCGCGCTCCCCGCCCCGCAGTTCTCGCACGGTTGCGGCCCGGGCCGCTCGCGCAGGCGCCCGCACTCCGGGCACACCCGGTCCAGCCAGCAGGCCGCCTCTCCGCCTTCGTCCATGCCTCCGATTCTGGCCGAAGCGCCCGCGCCGAGGCGAGTAGACACTGTCTACAGCGGCCTGGTAGACAAGGCCCATGACCGATCAGGAGAAGGACCTGCGCGCGCGCCTGGTGGCCGCCGGCGTCGAACTGGTGACCAGGGAGGGCGTCCACGCCCTCGGCCTGCGCGAGATCGCCCGGCAGGCGGGGGTCTCGCACGGAGCCCCCCGCCGCCACTTCCCCACCCACCGCGAACTGCTCGCCGCCATCGCGCGACACGGGTTCGGCAGGCTCACCGACACCCTGGCCGGCGCCGACGCGCTGGCCGCCACCACCGGCGCGGCCCCCCGCACCCGGCTCGACGCGCTCGCCCGCGCCTACCTCGGCTTCGCGGCGGCCAACCCCGGCATGTTCGAGCTGATGTTCCGTCACGACCTGCTGGAGGGCAGCGGAGCCGAGCTGCGGCAGACCACCCTGCCGATGTTCCACACCGTCGCCCGCCTGGTCGGCGAGGCCCGCCCGGAGTCCACCGATCCCGGACCGGCGGCCGCCGCACTGTGGGCGAACCTGCACGGCCTGGCCCAACTGCGCGCCTGGGGCAGCCTGCAGCTCATCACCGGTGGCGAGGACGTCGAACCGCTGCTGCGCGCCGCCCTGGACGCCCACCTCGGCCCGGCCCCCGGGGCCCTCCCCCAGGGAGCCGTCACACGCCGGTGAGGCCGTCGATGCTCTCCCGGAGCAGGTCCGCGTGGCCGTTGTGGCGGGCGTACTCCTCGATCAGGTGCACCAGGATCCAGCGCAGCGAGACGGTCTCCGAGCCGAACACGGCCGCCGCCCGCTCGGAGAGGCGTCCGGTGTCCTCCAGCGCCGCCGCGGCGGTCAGTTCGCGGCCCTGCTCGACCTCCGCCCGCCAGTCGGCCAGCGCCTCGGGCATCCCCCGCTCCGGGGTGAGCGCGTAGCCGCCCTCGCCGTCCGCGCCGTACAGCGGCGGCGCCTCCCGGCCGGCCAGCACCCGCTGGTACCAGGTGCGTTCGACCTCGGCGAGGTGCTGGACCAGGCCGAGCAGCGTCATCGTCGACGGCGGGACGGCCGCCAGCCGGACCTGCTGGTCGTCGAGCCCGGCGACCTTCTGCACGAGAGTCGCCCGGTGGAACTCCAACCAGCCTTCCAGCATGGCGCGTTCGTCCGCGTGCGGGGACGGCAGCGGCCGCCCGTCGAGTGTCGGTCCCATGGGCTCCACTGTGGCACAGTCGGGCGACCGGAGGCGATCATCCGACCGGCTCCAGGGCCCGGTCGCCCTGGTCCGCCAACGGCGCGGGCCGCCTGGCCCGGCGCCGGGCCAGGAGCAGCAGCAGGCCGAGCTGCACGGCCGCGCCCACGGCCGGCCCCACCCACACCCCCGTCACCCCGAGCGGCCCCGACAGGGCCGCGGAGGCGGCGAGTTGGGCGCCCAGTCCGAGCAGCACGGAGAGCACCAGCGGCCGACCGGCGCCCGCCGCCTGGTGCACCCCGCCGAGGGCGACCACCAGCGCGTACGGGAGCAGGTAGAACGCCGCCATCCGCAGGAAGCCGACGGACTGCCCGGCCACCGCCGGGTCGTCGGTGAACAGCGCGGTCAGCGGGGCGGCGAGCGTCGCGGACAGCACCGCCGCGACGGCACCGAGGAGCGCGGCGAGGCGTCCGGTGGCGCGGTGCAGCGCGCCCAACTCGGTGGCACGGCCCGCGCCGCAGAGGCGGGCGGCCTCGATCGCGGCGGCTTGCCGGAGCGCGTAGAACGCCATGGTGACGACCAGCAAGGCCCGGTAGCCGATGCCGTACCCGGCCACCGCCGCGACGCCGAAGCCTGCGACCAGGGCGAGTTGGGCCGTGCCGACGGCCATCCGGGCGGTGAAGTCCAGGCCGAACGGCGCTCCCGCGCGGACGATCCGGCCAGCCGCCGCGCCGGTTCCCCCGGGGGGTGCGGGCAGCCGCGGCCGCAACCGCAGGGTGACGGCGAGGGCGACCGCCCGCGAGCCGGCCAGGGCCAGCGCGGCGCCCGCCACCCCGAGCGCGGGCACCGGGCCGGCGCCGAGGACGAGCAGCGGGTCGAGGGCGAGCAGCAGCGCGTTCGACAGCAGGGCCATCCGCATCGGGGTGCGGGTGTCGCCCGCGCCCTTGAACAGTTCGTCGGCGACACGCTGGCCGGAGAACAGGGCGAACGCCGGGAAGGCGACGGTGAAGTAGTCGGCGGCGAGGGCGGCGGCGGCGCCGTCCAGGAAGGCGCCGGCCAGGCGGTCGCGCAGCAGGAAGCCGGGGACGGCGAGCGCGAGGCTGCCCACCGCGCAGAGCCGCCAGGCCGCGCGGGCGGTGCGGGCGGCGTCGTCGCGGTCGCCGGCGCCGAGCGCGCGGGAGAGCCGCACGCTGGTGCCGGAGCCGACCACCAGGACGAGCCCGAGCAGCAGGTTCTCCACGGTGCCGGCCAGGGTGACGGCGGCGACGGCCGCCCCGCCGAGGCCCGCCACCCAGAAGGTGCCGATCACCGAGGCGATCACGTTGGACAGCAGTTCGACGTAGACCGGTCCGGCCAGTGCGGCCAGTCGTCGCGACGGACGCCCGTGCATGCTTCCTCCCCGTTCCGCCACCGCCTGTCGGTGGCTCACCTCGAATAGAGATACCTCGTATCGAGGCACATCGACAAGAGGTAACATGGGGCGCGCCACAGGGCGCACTCCGACGAAAGGGCTTCGACCGTGCTGACCCTCGCGATCCTCGGCTTCCTGTACGACCAGCCGCTGCACGGCTACCAGCTCAAGTCCCGGATCACCGGCCTCACCGGCCACGTCCGACCGGTCAGCGACGGCGCGCTCTACCCCGCCATCGCCAGGCTGGAAAAGGCCGGACTGCTGCGCCGCCGCGCCGAACCGGGCACCGGGGCCGCACCGCGCCAGACGCTGGAGCTCACCGAGGAGGGCCGGGCCGAGCTGCGGCGCCGGCTGGCCGACCCGGAGCAGGCCGAGATCACGGACCAGATCCGCTTCTTCGCGCACGCCGCCTTCCTGCACCACCTGGCCGACCCGCCCGCGCAGGCCACCGTGCTCCGGCGCCGGCTGGCGTTCCTGGACGAGCCGAGCAGCTTCTTCCACGACGGCGAGGGCCGCGCGGTCACCGCCGAGCTGGAGCCGAACCCCTTCCGGCGCGGCATGCTGCTGGTCGCCCGGGCATCCACGGCGGCCGAGCGGGCCTGGCTGACGGAGACCATCACCGAGCTGGACGGCCAGGCGCACTGACCCGTGAGGCCGGGGACGCGACCCGGCGCGCGCGTTCGCACAGCAGCGCGAACGCGCGAAATCGCACCGTTGCGAACCGGCTCCCGGTCGGCCTCCGCGTCGCTATGATGATCGGCCTCACGTCCACGGCATCCCCTCCGCGGCGTGAACCCGCCACCGCGCCCCGCCCGCCCTCCTGGAGGCCGCCGTGCCCACCGCCGAGACCACAGCCACCCGCCCCGCGCCACTGACCCGGGACGACATCCCCGGCTGGTTCTTCCGTCTCGACCGGGCGGCCTTCGGCCACCTGCTGGCGGCCCAGACCACGGCGGGCGCCACCGGCGACATCCTCGAACTCGGCAGCTACCTCGGCCGCAGCGCCGTCCTGCTCGGCGACCACCTCCAGACCGGCGAACGGCTGACCGTCTGCGACCTGTTCGACTCCGAGGCGGGCGACGCGGACAACGCCGCCGAGATGGCGATGTCCTACCGCAAGACCCTCACCCGGAGCGCCTTCGAGGCCAACTACCTCGCCTTCCACGGCGAGTTGCCGGAGATCGTGCAGGCGCCCACCTCGGTGCTGGCCGACGGCCGGATCCCGGCCGGGAGCTGCCGGTTCGTCCACGTCGACGCCTCCCACCTGTACGAGCACGTCGCCGGGGACATCGCGGTGACCAGGGCGGCGCTCGCCGACAACGGCGTCGTGGCGCTGGACGACTACCGCTCGGAGCACACCCCCGGCGTGTCGGCGGCGGTCTGGGAGGCGGTCTTCACCGGCGGCCTGCGGCCGGTGCTGCTCACCCCGATGAAGTTCTACGGCACCTGGGGCGACGCCGCGGCGGTCCGGCAGGTCCTGCTCGCCCGCGACTGGCGGGCCGAGGGCTACACGGTGGACGACGACACCATCGCCGGGGAGCCGGTGCTGCGGCTCAACTACCAGGTCAAGGCCCCCGTCCAGCAGTCCACCTCGCGCCGGCTGGCGCTGGACCTGCTGCCGCCGGTCGCCACCCGGGCGACCCGCCGGGTGCTCCGGACGCTGCGCGAGCGCCGCGCCGTCCGCCCCGTTCCGGCGTCCTGACGCACCGGCGCGCCGACGCGCGCCCGCAACTCCCCCCGCCACGGCTACGGCTACGTGCTCATCGCCGAGGTCGCGGGATTCTCCGGCGACCGGGCCGACCGGATCAGGGCGGTGGCGTGGATCTTCCACGCCACCGCCCTTTTCATATGTCTGACATATATTCAATTCCGCGCCTCACTCGAATGAGTGAATCTCTCTTAAAGATTTGCCCACGGAACGTTAAAGGCCACATAGTGATGGCACCTCAGTTTGGTCTAGGGAAGACCAAGTTCAGGCAAAGCCACCGCGAGTGAGGAGAAGGCCATGTTCCACGGAACCACGGCGTCGGGCCACGGGCAGCGGCTCCGCGAGGAGATCGCGAGCCCGGGAGCCACGCCCCTCATCGGCGTCTACGACATGTACTCGGCCTCCATCGCGGCCGAGCACTACAACGGCATGTTCGTCTCCGGATTCGGCTTCGCCGCCTCCTACTACGGCCTGCCCGACATCGGATTCATCGCCTGGCCGGACATGGTCGGCTTCGTCGAACGGTTGCGCGGCGCCTTCCCCCGGCACCATCTCCTGGTCGACATCGACGACGGCTACGTCGATCCCGAGGTCGCCTGCCACGTCGTGCGCAGGCTCGAACGCATCGGCGCTTCCGGCGTCATCCTGGAGGACCAGAAACGGCCGCGCCGCTGCGGCCACGCCGACGGCAAACAGGTCCTCCCGCTGGAGGAGTACCTGGAGAAGCTGGACCTCGTCCTCGCCAACCGGACGGACCTCCTGGTGGTCGCCCGCACCGACGCCACCGAGGAGGAGGACATCCTGCGCCGCGCCCGGGCCCTCGCCGCCACCGACGCCGACGTGGTGCTGGTCGACGGGGTGCGCAGCGAGGACTGGATCCGGCGGATCCGGGGGGTCGTCGGCGACAAGCCGCTGCTGTTCAACCAGATCGCCGGCGGCAAGTCCCCCCGGCTGTCGCTCTCCGAGCTGACCGAGCTGGGGGTGGACGTCGCCATCTACAGCACGCCCTGCCTGTTCGCGGCCCACCGGGCGATGGACGAGGCGCTGGCCGGGCTGAAGGTGGCCGACGGGCGGCTGCCGGCCGACGCCGGGGAGAGCCGGCAGATCGGCGTGCGGGAGTCCACCGAACTGCTGGAGCGGAACATCGCGCGCTCCCGCCCGTTCGCGGGGGTGACGGCGTGATGGCCGGGCTGCGCGGTCCCGCCCCGCCCCCGGCGGCCGCCGTCCTGCGGGCCACCGCGCTGGGGCTGGCCGGGGCGTGCGGCCTGCTCGCCGGCGCGGCGGCGCCTGCGGCGGCGGGCGGGGGGCTGATCACGCTCGTCGACAACTCCAACGCCGACTCCTGGGTGGAGATCGATCGCACCGCCAACGTCCAGAACGGCAGCGGCTCGGCGGGCAGCGACCACGACGGCGCCGGGTCCCTGGTGGGCGGCCTGCTCGGGTCCGGCCCGGGCGGGGCGGCGATCGGGGGTGGCCGATGACCGACGACACCGCCCGCCGGGGCCGGTGGCGCGGGCTGTGGCCGCGCCGGCTCGACCCGTACCTGGCCGCGCTCGCCGGGGCGGTCGGCCTGGCCGCCCTGTTTCCGGCCACCGGGGGATCGGCGCGGGTGGCGGCAGTGGCCTGCAACCTGGCGGTGGCGCTGCTGTTCTTCCTCTACGGCGCCCGGCTCTCCGCCCGCGAGACGCTGGCCGGGCTGCGCCACCTGCGGCTGCACGGGCTGGTGCTCGCCGCCACCTTCGGCCTCTTCCCGCTGCTCGGGGCGGCCACCGCGCTGCTCACCCCCGTCCCACTCAGCGGGCAGTTGCAGACCGGGGTGCTGTTCCTCTGCCTGCTCCCGTCGACGGTGCAGTCCTCGGTGGCGCTGACCGGCGCCGCCGGGGGCGACGTCCCGGCGGCGATCTGCGCCGGGACGTACTCCAGCCTGGCCGGGCTGCTGCTGACGCCGCTGCTGGCGGCCTGGCTCCTGGACGTGCACACCGCGCTGTCGGCCGAGGGGCTGCTGCGGATCGGGGCCCAGTTGCTCGCGCCGTTCCTGCTCGGGCAGGTGCTGCGGCCGTGGATCGGCGCCTTCCTCACCCGGCACAGACGGGTGCTGACGCCGGTGGACCGGGGCTCGATCCTGCTCGTCGTCTACACCGCGTTCAGCGCGGCGACGGCCCAGGGCAGCTGGGGCCTGGCCACCCCGGGCGCCCTGCTCGGTCTGCTCGCGGTGCTGCTCGCCCTGCTGGCCGCCGCGCTCGCGGTCACCGGGCTCGGTGCACGACTGCTGGGGCTCGACCGGCCGGCCACCATCGCGGCGGTGCTGTGCGGCTCGCAGAAGAGCCTGGCGAGCGGCCTGCCGATGGCCACCGTGCTCTTCGGGCCCCAGGCCGGGCTGCTGGTCCTGCCGTTGATGGCGTATCACCAGCTCCAGCTGGTGGTCGGCACCGTGCTCGCCGGACGCTGGGCCCGCGCGCCGGATGCCACGCCCGCCGGGCAGGCCCCGCCCGCCGATCGGGTACCGGCCGCGCTCACGGGGCCGGGCGGGCCGCCCGTTCCCGGGTGAGCCGGCGCCTGGGGCCAGCGTCTGCGGCCCGGCGTCTGGGGCCGGACGGCGGCACTCGGCCGCGGTGTCCAGCCGGGCGCCGCGGCCGGCAGCCGCTACCCGTTCCCGCAGGTCCGTACCGCTGCGGCGCGCGCGTAGTAGTCGGCGGCGTCGGCGGTGAAGCCGTCCTGTTCCGCGAGACGGCCCGCGCGGTCGAAGTGGTGCCACGCCTCGCCGTTGCGGTCCAGGGTGGACAGGGCCCTCCCGCAGATGTCCAGGAGCATCGCGCGGCGCGCCACGACCTGGTCCTCCGGGGCGAGGTCGAGCGCGCACCGCGCGAGGGTGAGCGCCTTCGCCGGGCGCTCGTTCAGCAGGTGGTACCGGGCCAGGTAGTAGGTCGTGAGCATCTCGGTCTGCGGGCTGCCGGCCCTGCGGGCGAGCTGTGCGGCCCGCTCGTAGCCGAGGCCGGCCAGGTTCGTGTCGCCGAGTGCCTCCCGGGCCTGGGCCAGGTTGGCGGTGGCGATCGCCTCACCCTCGGTGTCGTCGGCGCGCCGGGCCAGGTCGGGTGCGCGCAGCAGGTGCGGCAAGGCCTCCTCGTACCGGCCGTTCTGCCCGAGGACCCAGCCGAGCAGGCTCCTGACGCGGGATTCCGCGTCGGCCTCGGCCAGTTCGACGGCGGAGCCGAGGGCGTGGCCGAGCGGAGCCTCCCAGTCGGCTCCGGGCTGCTGGACGACCAGGGGCCACAGCAGCAGGGCGAGTCGCCACGCCCGGTGGTGGTGCCGGCCGGCGGCGGCCGCCGCGGTGGCGGCGACGAGGTTGCGCCGTTCCCTGGCGTACCAGGCCATGGCCTCCTCCCGGTCGGCGAAGACGGGCGTCGACACCGGCGTCCGGAAGTCCTCCGGGAGCCGGCAGCAGGGTTGGCTGCCCGCCACCGCCGCGCTCGCGGCGGCCAGGGCGGCGTACAGGTAGTGGTCGAGGAGCGGAAGGAGGCGGTCGCCCCCGGGGGCGGGGCCGAGCGAGCGGGCGAACAGCCGGATGAGTCCGTGCAGGGCGTAGCGGTCGTGCCCCCGCTCCTCCACCAGGTTGGCGGCGACGAGGCGTTCCAGCACCGCGCGGCTGCCGGCCGGGCTGTCGTCCGCCAGCGCGGCGACCGCCGCCACGTCGATGTCGGGGCCGAAGTGGTGGGCCAGCAGCCGGAGGACGGCGACCGCGTCCGGCGGGAGGTGGTCCACGCTGACGCGCAGGACGGAGGCGAAGTCGATGCCGTCCACCGCGAGGAAGGAGATCCGCCGCTGCCCGTCGCGGAGTTCCTCGACCGCGTCGCCGAGCGAGCGCTCGGGTCGCACCGCCAGCCGGGCCGCCGCCAGTCGCAGGGCCAGCGGCAGCCCGTCGCACAGCCGCACCAGGCGCCCGGCGGCGTCCGGTTCCGCTCCGACCCGGTCCGGGCCGAGGATGCGGGCGAACAGTGCCTCGCCCTCCCCCGGCCCGAGCCGGTCCAGCAGCAGGGGGCGGGCGCAGTCGCCGGCGACCAGGCTCTCCAGCCGGTTGCGGCTGGTGACGACGGTGGCGCAGCCGTGGGCGCCGGGGAGCAGCGGGCGGACCTGGTCGTAGCTCAGCGCGTCGTCGAGGATGACCAGGAGGCGGCGGTTGCGGAGCAGCGAGCGGTAGAGCGCCTCGGCTGCGGCGGTGTTCTGCGGGATGTCGTCGGGCTGGATGCCGAGCGCGCCGAGGAAGTCCCGGATGACGAAGGCGGGGTCGGCGATCGGGGCGGTGTCGATGAAGCCGCCGAGCCGGGCGAAGAGCACGCCGTCCGGGAAGTCCGCCGCGGCCTGTTGGGCCCAGTGGGCCACCAGCGCGCTCTTGCCGATCCCGGCCGGCCCGGTGACCAGGCAGATGGGCGAGTCGTGTGCGGTGTGCCGCACGGCCGCGTCGAGGGCGGCGAGTTCACGCTTGCGCCCGGTGAAGCCGGCCGGTCGGCGGGGCAGCAGGAGCGGTCGCCGCAGGTCGTTCGCGCCCGGCTGTCCCGCATGTCCCGCGCCGCGGTGCGCGTCGGCCTGGCGGTGCGCATCCTCCTGGCGGTGCGCGCCCGCTTGGCTGCGGGTGTCGGCCTGCCGGTCCGCGGCCTGCTGCCCGTGGGGGTCCCCGGGCCGGTGCGTGTCCTCCCGTCGGCGTGCGGCGCGTGGCGGGCTGAGGATCCGGTCGTAGGCCTCGACCATCGCGGGGCCCGGGTCGACGCCCAGTTCGTCACCGAGCAGTCGGGCCGTCCGGTGGTAGAGCTCGATGGCCTCGGCCTGCCGGTTCGTCGCCAGCAGGGCGTCGAGCAGGAGCGCCACCAGGGATTCGCGCAGCGGATGCCGGTCCGCCGGGCCGCGCAGCACCGCGACGGCCTCTTCGGCGCGCCGGCCCGCGGTCAGCGCCTGGCCGAGCTCCTCCACCGCGCCGAGCCGCGCCTCCTCCAGTTCCGCTGCTGCGGCGACGACCGGGGGTGTGCCGCAGAGTCCGGCGAGCGCCGGGCCGCGCCAGAGCGCGAGGGCCTTGCGCAGCGCCGGGATCCCGGCCGGTGCGCCGTCGCCGGTGCGTGCTTCGGCGACGGCGGCGCGGAACCGCTCGCCGTCGATGTGGCCGGACGGCGCCTGGAGGAGGTAGCCGTCACAGGCGGTGGCGATGGTGACCGGGCCCACGGGGTGCAGCAGCCGGCGGAGTTGGGAGACGTGCCCCTGGATCACGGTCTTGGCGTGTCTGGGCGGCTGCTCGCCCCACAGGGCGTCGGTGAGGCGGTCGTTCGTGACCAGCGCGTCGTTGGCGAGGAGGAGCATCGCCAGCAAGGTCCGGCGTTTCGGTGGCCCGATCTCGACAAACTGCCCGTTGCACCGGACTTCCACCGGTCCGAGCAGCCGGAATTCCAACAAGGGTCCCTCCCCACTGCCGATCACCTGCGCAATGGGTAAGGCTACCCTTGTCAGTGGACACTCACGCGCACACCCCCGGCTGCGGAGGAGCGGTCAGGGGTGCACACGAGAACGGCGTCCACGGTCCGCCGCCCGCCCACTCAGGTGGTGTCGACCCTGACCGTAACCCGCCCTCGACTGATGGGCGTCACCGGACGTAGTAGGCGCGGTTGTGGGCGGCGACCGGCGGGGACTGGTAGGTCCAGACCCCGGCGGCCGGGGCGTCGGCGATCAGGTGGGCGAGGTCGCGGGCGGACTCCTCCGCGGGGTTGCCGAGGTCGAGCCGGACACGGTCGGCGGTGCGGTCGTCCAGGGCGTAGTAGCGGTAGGGGTGGTAGACGTTGAGCGGGCCGGCGAGCAGCTTGCCCTCGTCATCGGTGCCGTAGCCGGTGATCGGGGTGTTGTTGACGGATTCGGCGGTGAGGCCGATCAGGTTCACGTCGAGGGCGAGGAGTTGCTCGTCGTGGCGGCGCAGCCCGTCCTCCCCGAGGGTGGCCCGGCGGCAGGAGACGGACCAGCGCTCGCGCACGGCGGGGGCGTTGAGCGAGGGCAGCGCGGTCTCGAACCAGCCGGGGTGCTTGGGCTCGGCGTACAGGCGGCGCCCGGCGTCGATGGCGAGCGGGTTGTCGCACAGGACGTGCAGGCGGGCGATCCCGAGCAGCTTGGTCTGGTCGTAACCCCGGGCGTACTGGCCGTAGTTGAGGACCGGGAGGCGGTCCCCGGCGAACACCGGGTGGGCGACCAGGTTGATCTCCAGCTCCTCGGTGATGCCACCGCCGTTCGGGTACTGGGCGAAGTACAGCTGGTAGTTGAGGGACACGCAGGCCCCGCCGTCGAACACGGCGGCGGTCAGGCCGGGGTGGCGCTTGCCGAGCAGTTCGCGCGCCCGCTCGGGCTCGACCAGGTAGTCGACGCCGATGTTGTGCAGCGCGCCGTAGTGGAAGGGCAGGTGGTACGGCTCCGGTACGGGCGGGAGCGGCAGGCCGGTCATGGTGTCTCCGGAAGGGCGGGCGAACGGGTGGCGGGCGAAGGAGCGACGGACGAAGGGGTACCGGCGACGGACACCGGGTGGTGCAGGTCCAGCAGGTCCTGGTGGATCCGGTCGGCGCTGCGCAGGGCGAGGGCGGCCATGGTGAGCGAGGGGTTGGAGGTGCCGAGCGAGGGCATCGAACCGCACCCGACGGCGTACAGGTTGGGGTGGTCCCAGCAGCGCTGCCAGTGGTCGACGACGGAGGTGGCGGGCGAGTCGCCCATGACGTGGGTGCCGCCGGCGTGGCCCGCGCCCCGGTACCCGTAGGCGGTTCCCAGGTGTTCGAGGCGGCCCGGCCACTGCGGACCGGCCGGGTAGGCGGTGTGGTCCTCGGCGCCGAGCAGGGCGAACAGCTGGTCGGAGACGGCCCGGGCCGAGACCATGCCCGCACGGACGTACTCGTCGAGGTCGTAGCGGACGGCCGGGCCGGGGAGGCCGAGCGGATCGCGCCGGTCCGGGTCGAGGGTGACCCGGTTGGCCGGGTCGGCGGGCTGCTCCAGTTCGAACTGGAGCGAGAACTGACGGCCGAGCCGGTCGCCGAGGCGTGCCCGCAGCTCCTTGCCGCGCAGCCCGGCGGCCAGCAGTGCGGCCGTCTCCGCCTCGGGGGAGCCACCGGCCCAGGACCAGCCCCAGTTGCCGATCTCGATCCGGAACGGGGCCCGGCGGGCGCGGGCCGGGCCGAAGCGGAAGGCCTCCAGGCCGCTGGTGGAGCCGGGCCCCCGGTAGGGGCCGACCTGGCCGGGCATGAGCCCCCAGGTGAGCAGCGCCGGGTGGTCCATCAGGTTGCGGCCCACCTGGTCGCTGCGGTTGGCCAGGCCGGACAGGAGCAGCAGCCGGGCGTTCTCGACGGCGTGCGCGGCGAGGACGACCAGGTCCGCGTCCACCCGGTGGGCCGCGCCGCCGGCCAGGTACTCCACCCCGGTGGCGCGCCCGGTCACCGGGTCGGCGAGCACCCTGGCCACCACGGCCCCGGTGCGCAGTTCGACGCAGGGCGCCCAGCGGGCCTGGGTGCGCAGCGGCGTGTACTTGGCGCCGGTCGGGCAGACCGGGACGCAGCTGGCGCTGCCCGCGCAGGGCGGGCCGAAGCTGTCGCCGGGCCGGGTGGGCAGGCCGTTGCGGGCGTGCGGGGTGCCGGTGACGGCGAGCCGGGCGGGGCCGGGCATGGCGGGGTCGCGGACGGTCCGGCCGTCGAGGGCGTGGGCGAGCCGGCGGTCGAGGTGGCTGGCCGGGATGGCCCGCATGGGGAAGGCGTAGTCGTCCGGGATCGGCAGTCCGACGGCGCGGCGCTGCTCCCCGGCGTCGGCGGCGACGCCGAGTTCGTGTTCGGCGGCGCGGTAGTACGGCTCCAGGTCGTGGTAGCCGATCGGCCAGTTGCGGCCTCGGCCGAGGTCGCCGGTGCGGAAGTCCTCGGGGTGCATGCGCGGGGTGAGGCCGGTCCAGAGCAGTCCGGTGCCGCCGTTGGCGCGCAGGTAGCCGCTGGCGTAGGGCAGCGGGCCGTCCTGCCGGAGGTGTCCGGTGGCGGTGAAGCCGCCGCCGGGGAGCCCGGTGAGGTCGGTGACGTCGAGGGACGGGGCGTCGGGGTGGTGCGGGTAGGGCGAGGTGGGCGGGCCGCCGCCGGCCGCGCGGAAGGCGGCGGCGGTCTCGGGCCCGGAGGGCGCGGCCCGGCCGGCTTCGAGGACGAGGACCCGCCGGCCCTGCGCGCCGAGGCGGTGGGCGACCAGCGTTCCGGCGAAGCCGGCGCC
Organism: Kitasatospora sp. NPDC058492; assembly: GCF_042720685.1. Taxonomy (NCBI): domain Bacteria; kingdom Bacillati; phylum Actinomycetota; class Actinomycetes; order Kitasatosporales; family Streptomycetaceae; genus Kitasatospora; species Kitasatospora sp. NPDC058492. Next base: position 2,706 of record NZ_JBHXMU010000070.1, on the reverse strand, counting down.
GACCACGACGACGTCCCAGCAGGCGGTCACCGTTCCTCGCCCCCTCGGGGTGCCTCGGCCCAGCTGCCGTGGCCGGGGGCGGCGGCGCCGGGCGGGTCGGCGCGGAAGGTCCGCCAGGCCAGGCCCTGGTCGTAGGCGCGGGCGGAGCTGGGGGTCTCGCCCGGCCAGGCGCCGACGTACCAGAGGTGGACCAGGGCGTGGTCGTCGCGGACCCGGTGGGCCAGGGCGGTGCGGTGGTGCTCGTGCGCCATGCCGGTGGCGCGCAGCTCGGGCTCGTCGAAGCCGGTCAGTTCGGCGCAGACGCGCAGGAACTCGTCGAAGTCGGCGAGGTCGTCGGACGCCCCGAACTCGGCGAGGCAGTCAACGGCAGGATGGTCGTCTGGCACGGACAAGCGGGCACCCCCACGGTCGTCGACGGTGGCCAAGACATGACAGACCGTGGGGTGGGTGAAGTCGGCGGCCCGTCACGGTCTGCCAGCGCGATCCTGCCGCCCGCCGTCGTCACCGGGAACCCGTTGCCCGAATGTGCCCGGTCTTGGCCGTCTCCTGCCCGATCGGCCGCCCACCGCGTTCGGTCGGCGGCTGTTTCCGGTCGGGGAGCGGGGGCTGGCGAGGGTACGGCGAGAGGCCCGGCGGGGCCGGGCGGAGGTCCGACGAGGGGTACGGCGGGGGTCAGCCGAGGGCGCGGACGGCCGCCAGGACGTCGAGGCCCAGCTCCGGATCCGCCTCCTCCGGCAGGCTGACGGACAGCCGGTCGACCAGGCCCGCGTACCGGCGGGTCAGCTCGCGGGCGACGTCCTCAACCGGACCGGACACCGCGAAGGTGTCGAACACCTCGTCGTCGATCAGTGCGGCCATCTCCGCCCAGCGGCCGCGCACCGAGTGGGTGTGCAGTTCCTCCTGGAGCCCCTCCCACCCGTGCTGGGCCAGCACCGGACGGTAGGCCGGGGTGGAGGCGTAGAACGCCAGCCGCTCCCGCACCCCGGCCCGGTTGGCCGCCAGTTCCTCCTCCGTCCGACCGGTGGCGGTCAGCACGCTGCCGGCGACCTCGAACGGCCGCGCCGTCCACGGGGCGCCCTCGGCCTCGGCCTGCGCCCGGGCCCCGGTCAGACCGGGCAGCACCTGCTCGGCCAGGTAGGCGGGCGACGAGAACGGGTGACTGAGGAACCCGTCGGCCACCGCCCCGGCCGTACGGGTCATCAGCGGCCCGACGCCGGCCAGCAGGATCCTCGGCACCCCGGCGGGGACGGGGTCGGGCGAGAAGACCGGCGTCATCATCGTGTGGGTGTAGAACTCGCCCCGGAAGCGCAGCCGTTCGCCGGTCTGCCAGCTGTGCCAGATCGCCCGCACCGCGTGCACGTACTCGCGCATCCGCGCGGCCGGCCGGTCCCAGGGCATCCCGAAACGCTTCTCGATGTGCGGCTTGACCTGCGAGCCCAGCCCGATGACGGCCCGTCCGCCGGAGGCCGCGTGCAGCCCCCAGGCCTGGTAGGCGAGCGTCATCGGGGTGCGGGCGAAGGCCACCGCGATGCCGGTGGCCAGCTCGATCCGCTCGGTCCGGTCGGCGGCGCGGGCCAGCTGGAGGAACGGGTCGTACGCGGTTTCGGCGACCACCAGGCGGTCCATGCCCCGGCGTTCGGCCCGCTCGGCGGCGTCGAGGATCCCCGCCGGGTGCCCGGAGGCGGTGGCGTCGAGACGGAAGGCGGGGGGTCGGTGCATGGCGGTGCTCCTGGGCGCGGGCTGCGGCGGTACCCGGGTAGCCTCCCACGCCGGCGCCCGGGCCCACCTCCGCAGCCCGCCCTCAGCGTTTGAAGAACTCCACCTCGGCCAGCGCGATGGGGATTCCGGGCCCCGTCCCGGCGGCGGCGCGGACGACCATCGTCACCTTCACGACGTCGCTGACGCCGGTCAGCACCGTCTGCGGGCCCGGCTTGTCGTTCAGCGTCACCTTCTGCTCGTGCACCTTGCCGTCCGAGGTCGTCATCCGCAGGTCCAGGGCGGTGGGCCGGGCCTGCTGCTGGAACTGCTGCGGCTCGGTGGAGGAGCCGGTGTGGATGATGACGTCCACCAGCCGGAACGGGCGGGCGAAGGGGAAGCTGATCGAGTCCCCGACGTTCGGCGCCCCCCAGTAGGTGTTGCTCAGCCCGTCGACGGTCAGTTTCGCGGGATGGCCCTCGACCTCCGCGCTCGCCGCCGCCCCGGTGGGGGAGATCGCCGAGGCGTCGCGGAGCTTGTCCAGCACGTCCTCGTAGATGTTCCGCCCCGCCGGGTAGAACAGCACCCCCGCGACCACCAGCGCCGCCAGCACGAGCAGCGCGATCATCCGGCGCAGGGTGCTGCCGGAGCCGCCGATGCGCACGCGGCGCCGGAACGGCCAGCGGGTGCGCCACCACGGCAGGGCCGCCACGAGTTCGGTGGGGGTCAGCGGCTCCGCGCACCGCCGGCAGAACTTCCGGTCGGGCCGGTTGGGCGTGCCGCACCGGGGGCAGGGCGGGCCGACCTGGGCCTCGTCGGCCGCGGCCGGGCGGACGGTCGGGCGGGGCGCGACCGGCTTGGCGGGCTGCACCGCCACCGGGTCCGCCGCCGCCGGCTGCCGGGCGGCCGTGGGCTGCGGCGGCACCGCACCGGGGCGGACCGGCGGCACCTCGGAGGCGGGTGCGGGTGTAGCAGCGGGCGCGGCGGCGGGCGGCCTCGCCGGCTCGGCGG
>NZ_JBHXMU010000069.1:0-47755 GCF_042720685.1 Kitasatospora sp. NPDC058492 | reverse complement strand
GCCAGCAGGGTCCGCTTGAGCCGGATGCGGGGACGACCCGCACGTCCGGTTCTGAGGGGGCCGGGGTGCGGCAACGCACCCCGGCTACCCGACTGGAGCGCTTCAGCGGACGGAACGTCCTGATCACCGGCGGCGGCTCTGGCATCGGCCAGGCGACCGTGCACCGGATCCTCGCCGAGGGAGGGAAGGTCGTCGCCGTCGACGTCGACGAGGACGGTCTGAAGACGACCCTGGACCGCGCGACCGTCGACGGCACCGCGGACCGCCTGGCCATCCAGGTCCTGGACATCTCGGACGAGGCGGCCGTCGTCACCGGCGTCGCGGCGGCGATCACGGACCTCGGCGGGCTGGACGCCCTGGTCAACGCGGCCGGCATCCTCCGCTCCTCGCACACCCACGAGACCAGCCTGGAGTTCTGGAACAAGCTCCTCGCGGTCAACCTGACCGGCACCTTCCTGATGACCCGCGAGGCGCTCCCCGCGCTGCTCGCGGGCGGCAGGGGCGTGGTGGTCAACTTCAGCTCCACCTCGGCGAGCTTCGCCCACCCCTACATGGCCGCGTACGCCGCGACCAAGGGCGGCATCCAGTCCTTCACCCACGCCATCGCCTCCGAGTACGCGAAGCAGGGCCTGCGTGCGGTCTGCGTCGCGCCGGGCAGCATCGACAGCGGCATGACCCACAACCCGGGGCTGCCCGCCGACGCCGACTTCAGCCTGCTCGCCAAGCTCGCCCCGGCCCTCGGCCAGGGCTTCGCGGGTCCGGAGACGGTGGCCGGGGTGATCGCGATGCTGGCCTCCGACGACGGCGCGTTCGTCACCGGCACCGAGCTGCGCATCGACGGCGGCACCCACATGTGAGCCGCCGGACGGCAGCACGACGGTGGGGCCCCAGCCACTCCCCCCGGTGACACGGGCCCCACCGTCACGTCGCGGACGGCGGGGCCGGGCGCATGACGAGCGCCGGGCTCGTGAAGGCCGCTGACTCGTGACGGCCGCTGGCTCGTGAAGGCCGCTCGGGTCAGCCGAGGCAGCCGTTGCGGGCCGCGGCGAGGACGGCGGTGTCGCGGTCGGCCCGTACCTGGCCGGGCTCGCCGCACCCGAGCGTCCGGCCGCCCACCGTCCTCGCGCCGTACCGGCTCACGGAGGCCGACGTGGCCGCCTGGCGCGCCGTTCGGCCCGCGGCCGGCGACGGGGAGCTGACGCGGCTGCTCGCTTTCGGTGCGTTCGCGGCCGTCGAGCGAGTGGCGGGGTGGATCGGCGGGTGACCGGCCCGCCCGGCCCGTCCGGCCGTCAGCTGCAACCGTCAGCGCAGCGACTTCGCCATCACGAGCTCCCGGGTGGCCCCGCCGGCGAACGGCCCGCCGGGCTCGGCAAGCACGGTGAAGCCGTGCCGGCGGTAGAGCGTGATCGCGGGTTCGTTGCCGGGGAGCACCGCGAGGCGCAGCGTGCTGCCACCGGATGCGCGGGCCCAGCGCTCGACCTCCTCCAGCAGGCGGTCGGCGACGCCCCTGCCGCGCGCCTTCGGTCCGACCCATACCGAGCGCAACTCCCGTACGCCGTCGGCTCCGGGGAGGCCGTCCGCCAGGCCGACGGGAGTGGCGTCCGGACCATCCGAACCGGCCGGACCGTCCAGCAGCGCCGCGACGTGGTGGGCGCCCGGCAGGTGCAACCGGGCGCGCCACCGTCCCTCGCCGCCGTGGTGCCAGTCCGCCAGGCGGGCCTTGAAGGCGTGCGGCGCGTCGGAGAGGGCGGCGAGGCGTAGGTCGCGCCAGAGCGGCCAGTCGTCGGTCGTGAGGATGCGCAGGGTCACCATGGCCGTCACGGTAGGGCGTGGGCGGCGGGCCTTCGCCGAAGGCCCGGGGTCGGCCTGCGGCCGGGGTCGAGACCGGGGCGAGCCGAGCAGGGACGGTTCAGGGCGTGCGCCAGTCGGTGGCGAAGGCGGCGGCCGGGTTGGCGGTGAGGAGGAGGCCGGGCAGTTCGGGGCCGAAGGTGCGGGCGAGCCGTGGGACGAGGTCGTTGAGCAGCTCGGTCCGGCCGCCGGCCCGACGGGCGGTGCGGGTGGTGGTGTCGGCGCCGAGGAGGAGTCGGGAGGCGTGGCCGGCCTCGACGAGGTCGGCGATGACGTCGAAGGCCTGGTGGTCGGCCGGGTGGCCGGCCCGGGAGGGGCTGTCCAGCGCGAAGTAGACGCCTTCCGCCGCGAGTTCGCGGTGCACCCGCACATCCGGCAGCCGGGTGAGGTGGCCGAGGATGATCCGGTGGGGCGGGACGCCGTGTCGAACGTGCAGCCGGTTCAGTACGAGGTGCGGGTGGGCTCGGGGTTCGAGGTGAACGGCGATCGGGGCACCGGTGGCGTGGTGCGCGTCGGCGGCCGCGGCCATCACCCGGCGGGTGTGCGCCGTGGTGGTCCCGGGGTCGCAGGCGACCTTGATCAGGCCCGCCCGGACGGCCGCGGGCGACGCGGGTGCTTCGGGGGCCTCGGGGGCTGCGGGCGGTCCAGGCGGTCCAGGCGGTTCGGTGGCCGGTTCGGCCGTCAGCCCGGTGGTGAGTTCGGCGGTGAAGCGTTCGGCCAGCCCGTCGTACAGGGCGCGGAGGGTGTCCGGGTCGTAGTGGGCCGCCTGGTGCAGGCCGGTGGCGGCGACGACGTGGACTCCGGTCACGCGGGAGAGCCTCGCGAGGGAGTCCGCTCCGCGGCCCATGCCGTACGGGGTCCACTGGACGAACGACCGTCCGCCGACCGCCGCGAAGGCGCGCAGGGCGCCCTCGGCGGCGGCCGGGTCGTCCAGTTCCTCACCGGGGAGCAGGGGGCTGCGGATGAAGAGGTGGTCGTGGGAGTCGGTGGCACCGAGTTCCGCGGGGTCGAGGTCGCCGAGGACGGTACGGATCGTGGGGGTCATGCCCGGTCCTCCTCGGTCGGGGATACCGGGGTCGGGTCTGCGGCAGCCGGGGGCGCCTCGGTCGGGGGCGCCTCGGCGAAGGTGGCGGTGGCGACGCGCAGGCCGGCCAGGGCCTTGGGGACGCCGACGTAGGGGGCGAGGTGGACGATGACCTCGGTGATCTCCTCCCTGGTCAGGCCGATCCGCAGACTGTTGCGGACGTGGTCGGCGAGCTGCGGCTCCACGCCGCCGAGGGCGGTGAGCGCGGCCAGGTTGGCCACCTGCCGGTCGCGCAGGGCGAGGCCGGGGCGCTGGTAGGTGCCGCCGAAGAGACTGGTGACGATCCAGTCGGGGAAGCCGGGCGCGAGACCGTCCAGGCCGCCGAGGGTCGCGGCGGCGACCGGGCCGGCGAGGTCGGCGAGCAGGGCGTAGCCGGCTTCGCGGTCGAGCGGCGCGGGGGTCAGGTCGGCCGGTGTCATCGGGGCGGGGGCCGGGACGGCGGTCGCGGTCGCGGGGGTGACGGGGGCGGTCGCGGGGGTGACGGTCGCGGTCATGGGGCTGGTCATGGAAGTGGCGAAACCTTTCACCAGTGTCGGCCGCCGGGCAGCCGGTCGAGTTCGGGACGGGACAGGTGCAGCACCTGGTAGCGGATGCCCGGCACGTCGTCCGGGGCCGGGCCGTACCAGAGGGCGAAGCGGACCAGCTCCCAGCGGCTCGGATCCACCGCGACGGCGGCGGTGTGCAGAGCGGGGTGCGCGGGGGACTCGGCGAGGGCCCGCTCGACCGCCTCGGCGGGATCGTCGGACTCGGGGAGCCTGACGATGTGCCGGGTAGCCGTGATCGAGGTCGCGGTTGTGGTCGCAGTCGAGGTCGAGGTCGAGGTCGAGGTCGCCGGAGCGTCCGGCACGGCGCCGTGGGCCAGACCGGCGCCGAGCCAGTGACGGACGGCCGGGCGGCCGAAGTCGGCGCTCAGGCCGCGAAAGCCCGGTCCCCAGAGGAAGCTGTTCATGCCCTCGGCGGTGCGCCAGAGGTAGAACGGCGCGTACTGGTTGACGGGCGACCCGTCGCGGCCCCGCTCGCGGACCAGGTACGCCTTGAGCCCGAGGCCCGGGTGCGCATCGAGCAGATGGCCCTTGTCGGCGACGCGCTTGCGGATGATCCCCAGGTCGTAGTCGGCGGGGAGGGTGATCTCGTACTGCATGGCGTGCACGGCGGGTCTCCTCGGTCGGATCGTCGAGCGGGGATCGCTCGGCCAGTCGGTCACGCGGCCGGTCTCGCGGTCACGCGGTCACGCGGTCACGCGGTCAGTCGGTCACGCGCGCGGCCTCGCGGTCACGCGGCCGCTCAGCCGTGCGCGGCGCGGGTCAGGCGGTGCGCTGGGCGGCGAGCAGGCCGAGGGCGCCGCGTACGGCCTGATCGAAGGGCTCGGCCCGGCCGGCCGCGCGGGCCAGGACGTAGCCGCCCTGGACGACGGCGACCACGGCGGCGGCGGTGTCGGCCGGGTCGACACCGGGGACGAGCTCGCCCGCGGCCTGGCCCTCGGCCACCAACTCGGCGATCCGGGCGCGCAGCCAGTCGAAGGTCTCCTCGACGGGGGCGCGCAGTTCGGGGTCGGCGATGACGTCCGGGTCCTGGGCCATCCGGCCGATCCGGCAGCCGCGCAGCACGTCACGGTCGCGGTGCAGGTAGGCGGCGATGCGGTCGTACGCGCCGCCGGGGGCGGACAGGTCGGCGGCGGCGACTCCCCGCAGTTGCTCGGCGCTGCGGCGCAGGGCGGCTGCGGCGAGGTCGGGCTTGCCGGCGAAGTGGTGGTACATGCTGCCCTGGCCGACACCGGCGTGCTGCTGGATGGCCTTGGGGCTGGTGCCGACGTAGCCGCGCTCCCAGAGGAGTGCCTGGGTGCTCTCGATGAGGCGGTCCTGGGTGGTCATGCGAACCACTGTACATACCAGTAGGTACAGAAGGCCAGGAATTTCCCAGCTCGACGCGGACGCGGGGCGGGCGGACGAGTTCGCGCCGGGGACGAGGCGGGCCGACGGGTTCGCGCCGGGGACGGCCGAGGGCCGTGCGCCGCCCCCCGGCGGCCACGGCCCCTCGCCCGCTCGTCTCCCCCGCCCCGACCGGCGGCACTCCACCGCGGCCGGTGGCGCGCGTCACGTCGGGCGGGCGCTCACGGAAGCTCGCGCCTGACCACCGGGGCGACCTCGGCCGCGAACAGCTCCAACTGCTCCCGCTGCGCCCCTTCCGTCAGGGCGTCGACTCCGATCCCGACCACCTCGTTGCCGAAGGCCTCGTGATAGCGGTGGATCTTCTCGATCACCTGCTGCGGGCTTCCGACCAGGGCCGAACCGTGTTCCAACGCGTCCTCCAGCGAGGTGAACGGCGACTTGTTGTGCCGGCCGGCCGCCGAACTGAACATCGCGTCCCAGTACGGACGGAAGCCCTCGACCGCGTCCTGCGAGCGCTTGGCGACGTACAGCCCGCCGAAGCTCGCGCCCACCCTGGCCTCCCTCGGATCGCGCCCGTAGTGCGCCCAGCGCTCGCGGTAGTGCTCCACCAGGGAGCGGTACTTGGCCAGCGGGTGGAAGGAGTTGGCGGAGAAGAGCGGGTCACCGTAACGGGCGGCCAGGTCGGTGGACTGGGTGCTGGTCGCGCTGCCGTGCCACACCGGGATCGGGTCCTGCAACGGGCGCGGCGACACGGCCGCGTCCTTGAGCGGCGGGCGGGTCGAGCCCTCCCAGGTCACCCTCTCCTCACGCCAGAGTCGGCGCAACAGGCCGTAGTTCTCGGCGAGCGCATCCCACTGGCGCTCCTCGGGCAGGCCGAACAGGTCGAAGTGCCGCGGGTCGTTGCCCTTGCCGATGATCAACTCGACCCTGCCTCCGGAGAGCTGGTCGAGCAGGGCGTAGTCCTCGGCGACCCGGACCGGATCCAGGATGCTCAGCACCGTCACCGTGGTGAACAGCCGGATGGTGGAGGTGCGGGCCGCTATCGCGCTGAGCAGCACCGGCGGCGCCGGAGAGAGGAACGGTTCACCGTGCCGCTCCCCCACGCCGTAGCCGTCGTAACCGAGTTGCTCGGCCACGACCGCCTGGTCGATGACGTTCCACAGCTTCTCCTGCGGGGTGCGCTGGACGCCGGTCACGGGATCGGGTCCGTTGGCGACGAGGGACGAGACGGTGAACCGCACGGCGGTCTCCTTGGGGGCGCTCGATGGGGCCTCGGCGCGACGCCCTGACCCGAGGCGCGGGCACGGCTGCCGAGGAGGGGCGGCGGCGGCCCGCGCGGAACGCCCGGGTACGGGCTGCGCTCACGCGGGCGGCACCGGGAGGGGATCGCGGCGGAGCGGCTCTGGGGCGGCGTCAGCGCGAGGTGCAGCGGCGGCGACGACAACAGCGGGGCACGGCGGTCGCGATCGCGGGTGCGGTCATGGCCGTGGCCGTGGCCGTGGCCGCGACCACGGTTGCGGTCGCGGGTGCGGTCGCGGGTGCGGTCACAGCCTGGACGGTCATCGCGACTCCCCCTTCGCCTCGCACGCGTACGATCCCCCGCGAGCATAAGCACCGGTCAGAAACGGGGCAAGGGCTTGATCCGCCCGCGACGACTGGCAAGATGTCCGGCATGAGCTACCTCGCCGCGGATGACCGCTATGCCTCGATGACCTACCGCAAGGCCGGCCGCAGCGGCGTTCAGCTGCCGGCCGTCTCGCTCGGCCTCTGGCACAACTTCGGTGACGCCCAGCCGCTGGAGGTCCAGCGCGCGGTGCTGCGCCGCGCCTTCGACCGGGGGATCACCCACTTCGACCTCGCGAACAACTACGGTCCGCCGTACGGCAGCGCCGAACGCAACTTCGGCTACCTGTTCGCCCAGGACTTCCGCCCGTACCGCGACGAGCTGTTCATCGCCAGCAAGGCCGGCTGGGACATGTGGCCGGGCCCGTACGGCAACGGCGGCAGCCGCAAGTACCTGCTGGCCAGCCTGGACCAGTCGCTGGACCGGATGGGGCTGGACTACGTCGACGTCTTCTACTCCCACCGCTACGACCCGGACACCCCGCTCGAGGAAACGATGGGCGCGCTGGACAGCGCGGTGCGCTCGGGCAAGGCGCTGTACGCGGCGATCTCCAACTACCCGACGGAGCAGCACCGGGAGGCGGTGGCGATCCTGCGCGAGCTGGGCACGCCGGTGCTGCTGAACCAGTCGGCGTACTCGATCCTCAACCGGTACGTGGAGGAGGGCGTGCTGGACGCGGTGGGCGAGACCCGGACCAGCCTCATCGCCTACTCGCCGCTCGCCCAGGGCCTGCTGACGGATCGCTACCTGTCGGGCGAGGTGCCGGCCGGTTCGCGGATGTCGGTCGGGCGGTTCCTGACCGAGGAGGCGCTCAGCGGGCCGAAGCTGGAGCAGCTGCGGGCACTCAACAAGGTCGCCGAGCGGCGCGGGCAGACGCTGGCGCAGCTCGCGCTGTGCTGGGTCCTGCGGGACCCGCGGGTGGTCTCGGTGATCATCGGGGCGAGCAGCGTCGCCCAGCTGGACCAGAACATCGACGCGCTCGCGGGCGGTCCGCTGACCGCGGAGGAGCTCGCGGAGATCGACCGACTCAGCCTCTGAGCGGGTAGGGGGCTTGCCGCCGGAACGGGCGAACAACTAACAGCTGACAGATTTCATCATCTGTCAGCTGTTAGTTGTCACCTGTCAGCCGTCAGCGGCGGATGCCCAGGGCGGGCAGTACCGTTTCTGCAACCCGGTGGGCCTCCTCCAGCAGGGGGTTACCGGAGAGGATGAAGGTGTCGACGCCCAGCGACTCGAACTCCTGCAACCGCTCGACCACCTGGGCCGTAGAGCCGACCACCGCCGTACCGGGGCCGGGGCGGAACAGGCTCATTCCCGGCCAGAGGTTCGGGTAGGCCTCCAGCTCCCGGGCCCGTGCGGGCACCTTGCCGCCGTGCTGGCGGAACTGCCGCTGCCAGCCGACCCCGTCCTCACCCTTCGCGCCGCCCAGTTGGCGGGCGTACGTGGCCTCGCTGGTGACGTCGAGCAGGCGGTCGGCGGCCGCCCAGGCCTCGTCCTCGGTATCGCGGACGATCAGGTGCAGCCGCAGCCCGATCCGCAGGGTCCGGCCGTGGGCGGCGGCCCGCGCCCGGACCAGGTCCAACTTCTCCTTGAGCAGGTGCGGCGGCTCGCCCCAGGTCAGGTAGACGTCCACGCGCTCGGCCGCCATCTCGATGCCGGCCGCCGAACTGCCGCCGAACCAGAGCGGGATGCCACCGGGCTGGACCGGCGCCAGCTCCCGCAGGCTCGCGCCCGCGTTCTTCAGTTCGTAGAACTCGCCTTTGTGGTCGAAGACTTCGCCGGCGGTCAGGCGCTTGACGATCGACCAGTACTCGGCGCTGAGCCGGTAGCGGTCGTCGTGCTCGACGTCCAGTCCGTACTCGCGCAGTTGCGCGGTCGAGCCGTTGACCACGTTGAACCGCAGTCGGCCGCCGTGCATCCGGTCGAAGCTGAGCGCCATCTTTGCCAGCAGGGTGGGCGAGACCAGCCCCGGGTGGACGGCCAGCAGCGGCTTGAACGCCGGGGTGGTGACGGCCGCGAGCGCACTGCCGAGCGTCCACACGTCGTAGAGGTCGGTCGCGAGCAGGGCGCCGGTGTAGCCCAACCGCTCGACGCTTCCCGCCAGTTGCTGCAGGTAGCGGAGATCCACCGGGCGGCGGCCGGCCGGCTCCCACGGGTAGTGGCCCTCGCGCGGGATGATGTACCAGAGGACTTCGGAGGCCATGGTTCAGACCGCCTTGGCGAGCGCGGCGGCCACCGGGGCCTCCAGCGCGGGCAGATGGGCGTCGGCGACGGTCAGCGCCCGGTCGATGAACCCGACCCCGTGGAAGATGTCCGCGGCCTCCTGCTGCTCGGCGATGAACCCGGCGGTGGCGGGCTCCAGTTGCCACGGCAGTGCGGCCAGCGCCGTCTGCCAGTCGACGGCCGAGCCGCCCAGCTGCTCCGCCGCGATCGCGGCCGCCTCGGCCGGGTGGGCGGCCACCCAGGCGTCCGCCCGGCGCAGCGCGGCGGCAATCGCGGCGACCACCTCGGGGCGCCCGGTCGCGAAGTCCCGGCGGGTGAAGAACACCGAGCGGTCGGTGATGACGTCGCCGGTGCGGATCAGCTCCCGAAAGCCCCCGCTCCGGCGGGCGGCGGCCAGTTCGGCGCCCTGGGCGATCCACCCCGCGATCTCGCCGTCGCGCAGCCGCTGGGCCTGGTCCTCGCCGGCCGCCGGGCGCACCGGGGTGACGTCCTCGGCGTACGAAAGCCCCTGCGCGTGCAGGGCCTTGGCGAGCAGATGGGTCTGCCAGGATCCGATGCCCAGCACGACGGTGCCGCCCTTGAGGTCCGCCACCGCCTGGACCGGGCCGCCGTCCAGCACCAGCAGGGCGCCGTGGTCGGGCCGGGGTGCGGAGACCGCCGCGTACACCAGGTCGTGGCCGGCCGCCTGGGCGGTGACCGGCGGGGTCGAGCCCGTCCCGCCGAAGTCGATGGTGCCGTCGGCGAGCAGCGCACCGGTGCGGGTGCCGTCGGCATAGTGGTGGAAGGCGCCGGTCTCGCCGAGCGGGGCCAGTTCCTCGTCCAGGTAGGGCAGTCGGGCGAGGTAGTAGAGCGAGGGGTTGCCGGCGTGGACGCCGAGGGTCACGGTCATCTGTTCAACTCCGGTGGTGCGGGCGGGCGGTCTTGAGGACGGTTCGGTGGGGCCGCTTACGGGTCAGTGGACGCCGAGGTCGGCCAGCAGTCTGCGGCGCAGGTCGGCGAAGGCCGGGTCGGCGGGGTCGCGGGGGTGGTCGACGGCGACCGGTTCGTCGCGCACGAGCAAGCCGTCACGCAGGACGGCGACGCGGTCGGCGAGCCGGACGGCCTCCTCCACGTCGTGGGTGACCAGCAGCACGGCGGGGCGGTGGCGGCGGACGAGGTCGCCGACCAGGTCCTGCATGCGCAGTCGGGTGAGCGCGTCCAGTGCGGCGAACGGCTCGTCGAGCAACAGCAGTTGGGGTTCGCGGACGAGGGCCCGGGCGAGGGCGACGCGCTGCGCCTCGCCGCCCGAGAGGGTGGCCGGCCAGGCGTCGGCGTGCTTGTCCAGGCCGACCTCGGCGAGCGCCTTGAGTCCGGTCTCCCGGGTGGCGGCGCCGCGCGGCAGGCCGACCGTGACGTTGGCCAACACCCGCTTGGACGGGACGAGTCGGGGCTCCTGGAAGACCACCGTACGCACCGGCGGGACGAGCACGGTGCCCTCGTCGGCCCAGTCGAGCGCGCCGAGGATGCGCAGCAGGGTGGTCTTGCCGGTGCCGCTGGCGCCCAGCAGGGCGACGAACTCGCCCCGGGCGATGGAGAGATCGACGCCATCAAGGACAGCCCGGGTGCCGAACACCCGGCGCAGGCCCCGCAGATGGACGGCCGGAGCGGCGGCCGCGGGAGCGGCGGTCGCAGGCACGGAAGTGGCGGAAGTGGCGGAGGTGGCGGTGCTCATCGGGCTGCTCCCTGGACGGCCTGGCGCCACGGCATGAGGAGGCGTTCCAGGACCCGGACGACCGCGTCGGCGGTGAGGCCGAGCAGCCCGTAGATCAGGATGCAGACGGCGAGGATGTCGGTGCGCGAGTAGTTCTGGGCCTGGGCCATCAAGTACCCGATCCCCTCGGTGGAGTTGATCTCCTCGGCGGCGATCAGGGCGATCACGCTGAGCGTCATCGACAGCCGCAGACCGGACAGCAGGGCGGGCAGCGCGCCGGGCAGGACGACGGTGCGCACGATGGCCCAGCGGCCGAGCCCGAAGCTGCGCATCGCCTCGACCAGCTTGCGGTCGGTGTTACGGACGCCGCCGGAGGCGGACACGTACATCGGGAAGCTGGTGGCGACGCCGATCAGGGCGACCTTCGCGGTCTCGGTGATGCCGAACCACACCATGAACAGCGGGACCAGCGCCAGGAACGGGACGGTGCGCAGCACCTGGATCGCGGAGTCGAGCAGTTCCTCGCCGAGCCGGGTGAAGCCGGTGACCACGCCGAGCACCAGACCGGTGGTCGCGCCGAAGAGCAGGCCGAGGCCGGCCCGGGTGAGGGAGACCCCGAGGGCATCGGTGAGCTGGCCGTTGCCCCACAACTCGCCGACGGCTCCGGCGACCTGGGCGGGTGAGGCGAGGACGTCCTGGGTGAGGGCGCCGGTGGCGGAGGCGAGCGCCCAGCCGCCGAGCAGGGCGAGCGGGCCCAGGGTGCGCAGGATCACGGCGAGGGCGCGCGGGCGGGGTCGCTGCCGCCTGGTGTGCGGGGTGACGAGTCCGGCGTCGAGGGCGAGGCGGGTCTCGTCGGTGGTGCGGTCGGGGGCGGCGGTGGTCACTTGGCACCGTCCCCGAGCTTGTTGATGTCGATCAGGTACGGCTTGACGTCCACGAGTTGCTTGGTGACCTTCTGGTCGGCGAAGAACCGGGCGACGGTGCCGAAGCGGGCGGTGTCGGCGTCGGAGATGGCCTCCGCGGCGGCGCCCTGCCCGCTGACGTTCACCGCGATGTCCTTCTCGGCGGGGGTGACGGCGGTCGGGCCGGAGTCGGTGAAGACGTTGAGGTAGGCGGCCGGGTCCGCCTTCTCCTTGAGGCCGTTCTCGCGCAGGTAGGTGTAGAAGGTCTTGACCACCTCGGGGTGCTTGTCGGCGAAGCCGTTGCGGACGGCCCAGACGGCGTAGTTGTCGGATCCGACCTCCTTGCCGTTGGCCAGGAAGTGCGCCCCGGCGTTGGCGATGGTGGGCGTGGAGAAGGTGTTCCAGGTCGCCCAGGCGTCCACCTGGCCGGAGTTGAAGACACCGGCCGTCTGGTCGGCGCGAAGGTAGACCCGCTCGACCTTGTCGGCCGGGACGCCGTTCTTCTCCAGCGCCTTGAGCAGCAGGTACTCGCTGGTGCCACCCTGGGAGACGGCGACCTTGCGGCCGACCAGGTCCTGGACGGACTTGATGGGCGAGTCGTTCTTCACCAGGATCCCTTCGCCGACGCCGTCGGGCGCGGTCTGGGCGAACAGCTTGAAGCCGGGCTTCTGGGCGAGCGCGGCGACGGCCGAGGTGATCGAGCCCAGGGCGACGTCCAGTTGGTCGGCGGACAGGGCCTGCGCGGCCGGGGCGAACGGGCCCGCGCTGCCGGTCCAGGCGACCTTGGCGTGGACGGCGGCCAGCGCCTTGTCCAGCGAGCCGTCCTTCTTGCCGCGGGCGAGGAACCCGTTGTTTCCGGGGTCGGGCAGGCGGAGCACCACGTCGGCCTTGCCGCCGGCCCCGCCGTCGGCGGAGGCCTTGGTCCCGTCGGCGGACGAGCCGCAGGCGGCCAGTGCGGTGGAGGCGAGCAGCGCGGTGGCGGCGAGGGCGAGGCGGGGGGTCTTCACGGGGTCTCCAAACGAAGGACAGCTGACAAGTGACAACTTTCGAAATCTGTTATCTGAAATCTGTCTGCTGAAATCTGTTAGTTGTGATCTGTCAGCCGGCGGCCGGGCGGCGCTCAGCCGCCCACCGCGGCGCGGCGCCGTTCGCGCAGCAGCTCGTGGGCGGCGCGCAGGGGTTCCGGGTCGGCCCAGCCGGGGATGTCGACCGGGGAGGCGAGGAATCCCCGGTCCCCGAGGAAACGTTCCTGCTGCGCCAGCAGCTCCAGGCGCTCCGCCGAGAGGTCCAGGTGCAGGGTGCGGTGGCTGCCCGGTGCGTACGCCCCGGCCACGCCCTCGGCGCCCGCGCCGGTCTCGGCCCGCAGGATCCGCACCACCTCCGCCGGGCGCTCGGCCGCCCAGTCGGCGGCCTCCAGCAGAACGGCGAGGAAGCGGGCTACCAGCTCCGGCTGCTCGTCCAGCAGTTGCTGGTGGACGGTGACCGGCCGAGGCGTCCCGTTGTTGACCCGGGCCCGGCGGTCCGGCGCCGCGTCCAGCTCCACGGCCACCTCCGCCCCGACCCGGCGGGCCGCCTCGACGGCGAGCGCCCCCTTCACGTACACGGCGTCCACCACACCGTCCCACAGCGCGGCCAGCTCGCCGGCCCACTGCCCGCCGCCGGGCAGGCCCGGGACGTCGACCAGCTCGGCGTCGTCCAGCGTGAGCCCGGCGAGGCCGAGGGCGCCACGGAAGCCGGCCAGGGCCATCGCCCGCCAGAAGTCGATGCCGATGTCATGATGTGGGACCGCCAGCCGCAACCCGCGCAGGTCGCCGGGGCCGGTGATGCCGCTGCCGGCCCGGACCAGGACCACCTGGCGCTCCTCGATCCAGGTGAGGCCGACCAGCCGGGTCCGCTCGCCGCGCGAACGGGCCCACAGCGCCGGCACGTTGCCGCCCTCGCGGAACAGTCCGGTGAGCGCGTGGGTGTAGTGGTGGTCGGCGGCCACCTCCGGCGGGGCGTCCTGGAGCGAGCGGACGGCGATCCCGTCGGCGGCGAACTCGCGGGCGAGCCACCCCTGGTCGGCGGCGATCCCGGTGGCGGTGGGCACCGGGCAGCGGGTGAACCAGAGGGTGTCGGGGGCACTGGGGGAAGGGCTGGGCACGGGGTGTGGTCCTCTGCGGAGGGGGCGGGTTCGGCGGGCGCCGGAAGGCTGCGGGTCTGGGCACGCCGCGCGGGTCACGGGGCCGGGGCGTCGGGGAGTTGCACGAGGTGGCGAGTCGGGCGGGGCGGTGGGTCGCGCGAGGCGGGGAACGCCGGACGGTGCGACGCGAGGGGAGCGTCAGCGACAACACGCGCAGGAGACGGGGCACCGGTGGATCGTCACGGCGTCGCTCCTTCCTGCGGGTCGGGGTTGCGGGTGGTGCGCCGGGCGGCGGGCGTCCGGCGCGATGGGAGGAGCGTTCCACGACGATCGAGCCGGAGGCAAGGTTTTGCCACATGGTGGGATCACTTGTTCATCAACGCCATTCCATTGCAACGTCGTCGACACAATCCCGCAGCACTCGCTGCCCTACGCTGAGACTCCTCCCGGTGATCCAGCCGGATTCCCGAACCGAAACGCGAGGTGCCATGGCCGAGGCCGCCACCGCCGTCCAGGGCCCGCCGGCCGGTGCGCAGGCCGTCCAGCGTGCGCTGGGGCTGCTGCACTGCTTCCACGACAACGGCCCCGACCTGAGCGCCTCCGACCTGGCCCGCCGGATGGACCTCTCGGTCTCCACCGCGCACCGGCTGGCCCGGACGCTGGTCAGCGCCGGCTTCCTGGAGCAGGACGAGCAGACCGCGCGCTACCGGCTCGGCCCGGCGGTCGCCGAACTCGGCCAACTCACCTTCCACCAGCGCGGACTGCACCTGGCCGCACCCGAGTTGGACCGGCTGTCCCGACGCACCGGTGCGACCGCGGACCTCGCGATCCGCAGCGGTCCGCACGCGGTCATCCTGGTGGGAGCCTCCGTCCGCCCGGACACCGGCCTCGGGCTGCGCCGGCCGCTGCACTCCACGGCGCTCGGCAAGGTACTGCTGGCCTGGCCGCGCCCGGGGGAGCCGGCGGTGTCGGCGCTCGGCCCGCTGCCGTCGTTCACCGATCGGACGATCACCGAACCGGCCCGGCTCGACGAGGAGTTGGCGAAGGTCCGGAGCTCCGGGTACGCGCTCAACGACGGCGAGTCGGCCGCCGGGGTGCGGACGGCGGCCGTGCCCGTCCTGGACGGCACCGGGCAGGCCCGGTTCGCGCTGGCCGTCCGCTCGACCCCGGCGCACCTGACCGACGACCGCCTGGACTGGTTCCTGGGCCACGCCCGCACCTGCGCCGACGCGCTCGCCGTCCTGCTGCTGCCGCCTGATCAGCGTGCCTGACGACACGTCACAATGCCGCAGCGGGCTGCCCATTGCGCGATGGCACGGGCAACCCGCCGCGGCAGGAAGTTCGATGGCCGATCAGCTGGCCGGGGTGTACTTGTATCCGACCCGACGGACCGTCACGATCGTGTCCCGGTAGCCCGGTCCGAGCTTGCGGCGCAGCCGGGCGACGTGCACGTCGACCGTGCGGCCGTCGCCGACGTGGCCGTAACCCCAGACCGCCGAGACCAGGTGATCCCGGGTGTGCACCCGCTGCGGGTGCTCGGTGAGGTGGGCGAGCAGCTCGAACTCCAGGTAGGTGAGGTCGAGCAGCCGCCCGTCGACGTAGGCGTTGCGCCGCTCGGCGTCGACGGCGATGCCGCGCCCGGCCGGTCGGACCGGGCGAACACCGGCCTGTGCGGGCACACTCACGTGCACACCGGCGTGCGCACCGACGTGCTGTACACCCGAGGGCCCTCCGAGGGGCGCGCCGGCGGGCACCGCCGCCACCGGGCTGTCGGCCGGCACGAGCACCAGGTACCCGACCATCGGATTCCCGGTACCGGCGCCGAACTGCGTGCCGTACTGGGCGAGTAGACCCTGCGGCAGCGCGCCCTGCGGCAGTGCGGCGACGACGGTCGCCCCCTCGGGCAGCGCGGCGAGCAGGGCCGCCGGCGCGGCCGGGAGGACCGCGCCCGGCTGGGGCACGACGCCCGCGCCCGCCGGACGGGGCGGGATCGCGTGAGAGGGCCGGACCGCTCCCCCGGGCCATCGCTCGGCGGCCGGCGAGCCGTGCGAGAGCGGGGAGGCGGAGGAGCCCGGCGCGCCGGAGACGCCGGAGCCGACCGGGGCGACGCCCGGGACGGAGCGGACCGCGCGCAGATGCGGGGTCGCGGAGGGCAGGGGCAGGGTGGCCGTGGATGAAGAAGACATGGTGTGCCGCTCATTTCGCGCGTGACGGACGGGGTGGAGTCGTCTGCGCGTCGACCGGGCGTACTGCCGGGCTGATCCGGAATCAGCCTGCGGAGGGCCGGGACGCGCTGGGCGAGCCCGGACACGTCTGATCGAACAGGTGCGGCTGCCGGGACGGCCAGAACGGCTCAAGGTCGAGGCGACCCTGGTGGCTGTCCCCGGCGCGGTTCGCGCGCCCGTTCCACCGCCTGGCCGGTCCACCCGCGCACATCGCGGAGGCCGCCCCGGTCGAGCGGGGACGGCCGGCGATGCCGGGGGCGGGGCTGGTGCAGGCGATGTTCACTGGTGGTCTCTCCGCGAGGCGGGGCCGGATCGGCGGTCGCGGGCACGCCGGATGAGGCGGGTCCGCTACGGCCTGGTCGACGGGATTGGCGGTGCGTCAGACGGCGGCCGGGTGGGCCGGGAGCGTCAGGGACGTACCGGGAAGGGGCTGGCCGGTCACCGACAACAGGCGCTGCAGATCAGCGCCTGGTCGATGTAGCGACGGACGGTGAGCACCGGCGTGACGGGGGCGGGATCGGTCGTGGCGCGTCGCTGGCCGACGGTCATCCTGCTGCCCTCCCCCTTGCTCTGCACGACGGCGCGTCGTCGTCGATGCGCGCCTTCGTGAACGGAACGTTTCCGGCCCTCCCGACGGCATGGCCGGGCGGCTTTCGTGCCCAGAGCCTTCCACGCCGGGCCGGTCTAGGCAACCTTCGGCACACCGAACGTCCGGGATGCGGACAACCGAATGAGACGTCGGGAGGCTCGGAGGCTCTGTGAAGCCTCTGTGCGGGTGCAGTGCCGGACCGAGGGCGCACTGCCGGACCGAGGGTGCGGCGGCGTCAGACCAGGGACGCGGTGTCGTCAGACCAGGGACGCGGTGTCGTCAGACCGGGGGCGCGGAGGCATCAGACCCGGACGCGGTGTCGTCAGACCGGGTCCCAGCAGCGCTCTACCCGGGGTGTGGCGGCGTCAGGTCCGGGCCGGGGCGCCGCGGTGGCGACGGGCGGCGGCGTGCTCGACGAGCGCGACCAGGAGTTCCTTCCCGTCCTCCCGCAGGCGGGCGTCACACAGCAGCACGGGAATGTCCGGGTCGAGGTCGAGCGCGTCGCGGACCTCGTCCGGGGAGAACCGCTCGGTGCCGTCGAAGCAGTTCACCGCGACCACGAACGGGATGCCGCGCTGCTCGAAGAAGTCGACCGACGGGAAGCAGTCGGCCAGCCGCCGGGTGTCCGCGAGCACCAGTGCGCCGAGCGCGCCGCGGGCCAACTCGTCCCAGACGAACCAGAACCGGTCCTGCCCGGGTGTGCCGAACAGGTACAGCGCGAGTCCGGGCCGCAGGTCGATCCGGCCGAAGTCCATCGCCACGGTGGTGGTGCGCTTCGCCTCCACGCCCGAGGTGTCGTCCACCGGGCGGCCCAGTTCGCTGAGCTCCTCCTCGGTGCGCAGCGGCCGGATCTCGCTCACCGAGCCGACCAGCGTGGTCTTGCCCGCGCCGAAGCCGCCCGCGACGAGGATCTTCACCGCGACGGCCGGGCCGCCGCGCCAGCGCGGGTCGTTGGCGCGACCGCCGGAGCCGTGGCCGCCGGGGGTGCCGCCACCAGGGGTACTGCCGGCAGCGGTACCGCCGGCAGCGGCGCGGCCGTCGTGGTCAGAGCGCACGGAGTCCATTGATCACGTCTCGCAGCAGGCGCTCGTCCGGCAGCTCGGCGAGCGGAACGGGTCGGGTGACGCTGATCAGCTCGGCGTCGTAGAGGTCGCCGAGCAGCACCCGGACGACGCTGACCGGCAGGTCGGTGTAGGAGCCGAGTTCGGCGACGGACAGCGGCTCGCGGCGGCACCAGGCGAGGAGGGTCTGGTGCTCCGGGTCGAGGACGTGCGCGGGCACGGCCCCCGCGTTCGGCCCGGGCTCGGCGGCGGTGATCAGCGAAATCAGGTCGAACAGGCCGTCCTCGACCGGCCGGGTGCGGCCGCGGGTCATCGAGTAGAGCCGCACGACCGGGCCGGCCTCGTCGTCGAACCAGCGGTCGTCGGCAGGGGCACGCGGGTGGAGCAGGTCGGACTCGGCCCCGTCCTGGCCCGTCTGCTCCACCACCGCCCCGGCCGACACGTCCGAGCCGCCCGAGCCAGACGACTCGGGCGGCCCCGCCGCCTCAGCCTTCGGATCCGCCATCGGACCGCTCATCTCCCCGGCGGCGCGGCTTCGGTGCGCGGCTCGGCGGCCAGGTGCTCGCCGACCCGCTTGACCAGCAGCGCCATCTCGTAGGCGATCTGGCCGATGTCGGCCTCGGCCTCGCTCAGCACGGCCAGGCAGCTGCCGTCACCGGCCGCCGTGATGAACAGGAACGCCTCGTCCAGTTCCACCATGGTCTGGCGGACTCCGCCGACCTTGAAGTGCCCGCCGGCGCCCTTGGCCAGGCTGTGGAATCCGGCCGCGACGGCCGCCAGGTGCTCGGCGTCCTCGCGGTCGAGGTCGCGGGAGGCGCCGGTGGCCAGGCCGTCGCTGGAGAGGATCACGGCGTGCCGCAGGGCCGCGACGCGCCCCACCAGGTCGTCCAGGAGCCAGTTGAGGTCCCCGGACGGCTGCGTCGAAGTGGTCATGAATCAGTTCCTTCCGATGGAGCGGGTGGTGCAGGTGGTGCTGTTGGTACGGGTGTTGTCGATGGTGCAGGTGTTCCCGGTGGTGCAGGGTTTGCCGGGTTCCGTCGGACGGGCGAGCCGGCCGGCACCCGACGGGCGAGCGGTGCCCGCGCACCGTCCGGCGGCGCGGACAGCGCCGCCGGGGCGGGTGCCGGACTGATCGCCCGCCGGGCGGGGTCCGGCGGCTGCCAGGCGGGTACTGCGGCGGGCCGGGCACTCGCCGGGGCCGACCTGGGCGTGGCGGCGCCGCGCCCTCGGGTGAAGCCGCGCTGGAACGAGGCGAAGGTGGCCCGCGCCTCCTCGGGCGAGCGCTCACGCGCCCGCTCGGCCTCCTGGGCCTCCCGGGCCCGTCGGGCGGCGAGGGCGGCCTCGTCCTCGGGCCCGTGGTCGGCCCGCTCCCGGAGGCGCTCCTTCAGCTGCTCCTTGAGCTGCGGCGCGAGGTTCGCCTGCCGGACCCGCCGGGGCAGCCCGCCCTCGGTCCGCGGGCCTGCGACCAACGGCGGGTCCGCGGGCCCGTCGACGACGGGAGCGGCCGCGGTCGGCTCGTCCCGACGGTGGCGCCCCGTCCCCGCACCGTCCTCGGCGTCCCTGGGCGGCGCGGGCACCAGCACCGGCCCGCCCTTGGTCCGCGAGGCCCGTCGCGGCAGCCCGCCCGGTGTCCGGGCCGGCTCGGGCGTGGACGGCCGTGGACCGCCGCTGCCCCGGTTCCGCTCGTCCTCCCCCGCGACGGAACCGGCCACAGACCCAGCACCGGCGCCGACACCGACGGCAGAGCCGGCAGCGGCCCGAGCCGCGCCCTCCGCCGCACCGCCGCCACCACCGCCACCACCGCCACCACCGCCACCACCGAGCGCGGGCACGGCGACCAGGTCGCGCTGTCCGCGCCGGACCGGGGCG
Organism: Kitasatospora sp. NPDC058492; assembly: GCF_042720685.1. Classification (NCBI taxonomy): domain Bacteria; kingdom Bacillati; phylum Actinomycetota; class Actinomycetes; order Kitasatosporales; family Streptomycetaceae; genus Kitasatospora; species Kitasatospora sp. NPDC058492. Next base: position 28,629 of record NZ_JBHXMU010000069.1, on the reverse strand, counting down.
GAGCGCTGTCCGGTGGGCGGCGGTTCGGGCAGGCCGTCCGGCGCCTCGGCGAGCAGTTCGCGCGGGATCAGCACGACCGCCGTCGTCCCGCCGTACGGGGACGGGCGCAGGTGGACCCGGATGCCGTGCCGCCGGGCCAGCCGGCTGACCACGAACAGGCCCAGCCGGTCGGTGTCGGCGAGGTCGAACTCCTGCTCCACGGCGAGGCGTTCGTTGGTTTCGGCGAGGAGTTGATCGCTCAGCCCGAGCCCGCGGTCGTCGATCTCCAGCGCGAATCCGTGCGCCACCACCTCACCCTGGACGGTGACTTGGGTGGTCGGCGGGGAGAACACCGCGGCGTTCTCGACGAGTTCGGCGATCAGGTGGGTGACGTCCGCGACGGCGCTGCCGAGCAGGCCGGTGCCGGGGAACGGCCGGACGATCACCCGGGCGTAGTCCTCGACCTCGCCGACCGCCGCACGGACCACATCCACCATCCGGACGGGCTTGCGCCAGGCACGCCCGGGCGAGCCGCCGGCGAGGATGATCAGGCCCTCGGCGTGCCGCCGCATGCGCGTGGTGAGGTGGTCGACCTTGAAGAGGTCGGCCAGCTCGGTCGGGTTCTCGGTGCGGCGCTCCATGGTGTCGAGCAGGGTGAGCTGGCGGTGCAGCAGCACCTGGCTGCGCCGGGCGAGGTTGACGAACACCGCCGAGACGCCGCGCCGCAGTTCGGCCTGTTCGACGGCGGCCTCGACGGCGGCCCGCTGGACGGCGTTGAAGGCCTGGCCGACCTGGCCTATCTCGGCCGCCCCGAAGCGCAGTTCGGGTGCCTCGGCCGCGACGTCCACCGCCTCGCCGCGGCGCAGCCGCAGCATGACGGAGGGCAGCCGGGCGCCGGCCAGTTCGTTGGCCGCGTTGCGCAGTCCGATCAGTTCGCGGGCGAGGCCGCGCCCGATCCGGAAGGAGATCAGCACCGACAGGACGACCGCGACCAGGCCGATCGCACCGGCGATGCCGCCGCGCCAGAGCAGCCCGATCGCGGCGGACCGTTCGCGCTCGCCGATCCCGTTGGCGATCCGGGTGTTGATCGAGGTGAGGTCGCCGAGCGCCCGGTCGGCGGTCTCCCGCCAGGAGTCGCCGTTGATCGCCTGGGCGACCCGCTCGGGGCCGCCGGCGCCGACGAAGTCCGCTTCGGCGCGGGCCAGCGCGGCCCAGGCCTCGCCGCCGCGCAGGGCGATGTAGTCGGACTGGTCCGCGGGTTCGAGTTCGGCGATGTAGACGGTGAACAGGGCCTGCTGGTTGTGCAGGGCGTCCAGGGCGACCTGGTACTGCTCGGCGGTGGGCTTGGCCGCCCCGCCGCGCAGGCCCTCCATCGCCGCGTCCTCCTGCGCGAGGTACTCGCGGGCGCGCACCAGCTCGATCAGGATGGTCCCCTGCCGCGGGAGTTGGCCGCTCTGCCGGGCGACGTAGGCGGACCGGAAGCCGAACACCGGCTTGACCAGGTCGCTGTACTGCCCCAGCGCGAACTCCCAGTTGAGCGCGGAGCGGCCGACCTGCGCGCGCAGCGGTCCGATCTGGTCGGCGGCGGCGATGATCTGCAGGAAGCGGCCGCGCTGGGAGCTGGAGAGCTTGCCGCCCGCGTGGTCCTTCTTCTGCCGCAGGACGTCGAGGCTGCGGTCGGTGGCGGCCTTGGCGTGTTCGTAGGCGTCCGTGGCGACCTGCGAGTTCGGGACGGCCAGTCGCTGGACGGCCGCGCGACGCTCGTTCTGCAGATCGTCGGCGTACCGGTCGACCGGGGTCCCGAACTCCTTGTACGTACGGCTGATCTCCAGCTGGCCCCAGACGTCTCCGGTGGTGGCGAAGGTCGCGTACACCCACAGCGCGGTGAGTGCGACGATGGGCACCAGGAGCAGCGCGATGATCTTCGCGCGGATCGAGCTGCTGCGCAGACGCATGGAGTCCTCGGTCGGGAAGTGCCAGGCGCGGACGGGGAGCGGTTCGGAGGAGCCGCGGGGCTCGGCCGGAAAAGGCTTGGGAAAGGGCTTCGGAAAGGGCTTCGGAAAGAGTTCGGGTGCGGGCTTCGGGAATCGGCTTCGGGGCTGGTCGGCGTGGATGGTGCGTCGTCGGATCGGGCCTGGCCGGGAGGCCCCCGGTCGCAGGTCTGCGAGAGCCTACTACGCCCTGACCACTCGTTCGAGGGTCGTACCAGTCCACTTCCCCGGCTTGCCCCGCACACGTCAGGATCGACTCCCGGTCACTGCGGGCTCGCGTCCGGATCATCCACCGCCGCCCGGTTTGCCCGGTCACCGAACGCACGCGGTTCCTCCTCGGCGGCGACACCTTCCGCAGGGACCGGTGCCGATCTCGTCGCGTCACGGTCACAACCCTGGGCAGTGACAGGCCGATCCGATAGTTTCGCTCCACCTGCGCGGCCCGGCACCGCCGCCACGGCCTCCGGCGCCGACACCGGTTCCGGCACCGGCGCGGGCAGTGCCGCCGCGAGACGCCAACGGGGGGAATGTGCGCGAGTTCACCACCCCCGCCGTGGCCGGGCCCGAGGCCACCGGAGGACTCGCCGACTCGCTGTACGACACCGCCGAACGCACACCGGACCTGGTGCAGTTGGCCCGCCGCGTCGGCCCGCCGGGCCCCGCCGACCCCGCCGAGCACCGGGACGGGCACCGGGACGAGTGGCAGGGCGTCACCGCGCGGGAGTTCCGCGACGAGGTGCTCGCCCTCGCCAAGGGCCTGCTCACCCGGGGCGTGCGCTACGGCGACCGGGTCGCCCTGATGTCCCGCACCCGCTACGAGTGGACGCTGTTCGACTACGCGCTCTGGTCGATCGGCGCGATCACCGTCCCGGTCTACCCCACGGCGGCGGCCGAGCAGGTGCGCTGGATCCTCGCCGAGACCCAGGCCGTGGCCTGCCTGGTCGAGGACGAGGACGCCGCGATGACGGTCGGCGCGGTCTGCGACGCGCTGCCCGACCTCACCGGCATCTGGCAGCTGGACCGCGACTGCGTCGCCGCGATCACCGAGGACGGCCGTGACGTGCCCGACTCGCTCGTCCACCGCCAGCGGCTCGGCGTCACGGCCGGGAACGTCGCCACGGTCGTCTACACCTCGGGCACCACCGGCCGCCCCAAGGGCTGCCTGATCACCCACGCCAACCTGGCCGCCGAGGCCGACGCGCTGCTCGGCGGCTGGCGGGAGGCCTTCCACGACACCGGCGGCGGACAGCCGTCCACCCTGCTGTTCCTGCCGCTGGCACACGTCTACGGACGGGCCGTGCAGGTCGCGGCGATCCGCGGCGGCTTCCGGATCGGGCACGTCCCCGAGGTCTCCACCGACGCCCTGCTGCCCGCGATGGAGTCCTTCCGGCCGACCTTCCTGCACGTCGTCCCGTACGTCTTCGAGAAGATCTTCCAGCAGGCCCGGCGGGCCGCCGAGGACGCCGGGCGCGGCGAACTCTTCGAACAGGCCCGGCAGGTGGCCGTCGACTGGGCCGCCGCCCGGGAGCAGAAGGCGTTCGGGCGCGGGCCCGGGCCCAGCCCCAAGCTGCGGCTGCGCCACCTCGCCTACGAGCGGACCGTCTACCAGCGGCTGCGGGCCGTACTCGGCGGCCGGGTGCGCAGCGTGATGTGCGGCGGCTCCGCGCTGCGCCGTGAACTCGGCCTCTTCTTCACCGGCGCCGGCCTGCACCTGTACGAGGGCTACGGGCTGACCGAGACGTCCGCCGCGATCACCGCCAACCCGATCGGGCGGCAGAAGCTGGGCACGGTCGGGCACCCGCTGCCGGGCTCGTCGGTGGCCCTCGCCGACGACGGCGAGGTCTGGGTGCGCGGCGGCTCGGTCTTCGGCGGCTACCTCAACCACCCGCAGTGCACGGCGGAGTCCCTGATCGACGGCTGGTTCGGGACGGGCGACCTGGGCCGGCTGGACGAGGACGGCTACCTGACCATCACCGGCCGCAAGAAGGACCTGATCGTCACCAGCAGCGGCAAGAACCTGGCCCCGTCGGCGCTGGAGGAGCGGGTGGCCGCGCACCCACTGGTCTCCCAGTGCCTGGTGGTGGGCGACGACCGCCCGTACGTGGCCGCGCTGATCACGCTCGACCCGGCGGCGCTGGCACACTGGTTGAAGACGCACGGGCTGGAGCAGCTGGACCCGTGGGCGGTGCTCGCGGACGAGCAGCTGCACACCGAGGTCCAGCGCGCGGTGGCGGCGGCGAACACGGCGGTGTCGCGGGCCGAGTCGATCCGCGCGTTCCGGCTGCTGCCCCGCGAGTTCAGCCAGGACCAGGGGCTGCTGACACCCTCCCTGAAGCTGCGCCGGGCGGCGATCGCCAAGTACTACGCCGATGACATCGCGGAGTTGTACGTCCCCTGACTGATCGTCTCGTCCCTTTTGTGGCAGGTGCGGTGGGCTTCGGTTCACCGGCCGTTCCCTTGACGGGCTGATTGGTCCAGTCCATTGTTTCTCCTCGGTCCGAGTGCGGCGCACCATCCGCTCCCGCCCCTCCGGGAGCACCCAGGTCCCGCGAGCCCGGTTCCAGAGGCCCGCCCCACGGGCCCGGTTCCAGGGTTCCGGTTCCAGGGTTCCGATTCCGCCACGCCCTCCCCACGGGCGTGTCCCCCACACGCAGGAGTCCTCTCGTGTCGATGTCCACGCGCCCGTCTGCGCGCCTGTCCGCGCGCCTGTCCGCGCTGGCCGCCTCCGTCGCGCTGCTCACCGCCTTCGCCGCCCCGGCGGCCTCCGCCGCCCCCGGGCCCGCCCCGGCCGACGCCCCGAGCGCCCCGAGCGGTCCGAACACCCCGAGCGGCCCGACCGTCAACCTGGCCACCAACCCCGGCTTCGAACTGCCCACCCCCGACCTCTCCGCCTGGGGCGCCGTCCCCGGCTGGAACTGCACCGGCGGCCCGGCCGAAGCCGCCGTCACCACCACCGCCGCGCACTCCGGCACCTCCGCGCTCACCGTCACGCCGGCCACCGCCGACTCCACCGGCGAGTGCGCGCAGACCGTGGCCGTCCAGCCCAACACCGCCTACACCGCCTCGGCCTGGGTCCGCGGCGCCTTCGTCTACCTGGGAGCCACCGGCACCGGCAGGGACGTCGCCCCGGCCTGGACCGAGACCACCGGCGGCGGCTGGCAGCAGCTCACCACCCGGTTCACCACCGGCCCGAACGCGCACAGCGTCCGGCTCTACGTCCACGGCTGGTACCAGCAGGGCCCGTTCTCGGTCGACGACGTCCGGGTGGACGGCCCCGCACCCGCCCCGGCCGTGGCCGCCGGATCCATACCCACCAGCGACAAGGTCGTCTTCTTCACCATCGACGACGGCTGGCAGCGCACCCCCGAGGCGGAGAAAGTCATCGCCGACCACCGGCTGCCGATCACCGCCTTCCCGCTGCCGATGCCGGCCGGCACCGACCCCGACTTCTTCCGGCGCGTCACGGCCGTACCCGGCTCCTCCATCCAGGACCACAGCGTCTCCCACTCCGACCTCAGCAAACTGCCGCTGGCGCAGCAGCAGATCGAGATCTGCGACGCCCGCGACGCCCTGACCCGCCAGTTCGGCACCACACCGGTGGCCTTCCGCCCGCCGTACTTCGCCTGGAACGCCGACACCCTTCAGGCCGCCGCCAACTGCGGCATCCGCACCGTGCTCACCGCCGACGCGGACTTCAGCTGGGGCGCGTCCAACATCTGGCACCCGGGCCTGCTTCAGCCGGGCGACGTCGTCCTGATGCACTGGACCGACACCCTCGCCGCCGATCTCCAGCGCGCCCTCGCCGCTGCCGACGCGGCCGGGCTCAAGCCGGCCGGCCTGGTCGACTACCTGCGCTGACGCGTCGCCGTCGGCGGGCTCCCCAGAGAGCCCGCCGACGGGGGCACCCACTCGCGGGGCTCCCGTCCACCGGCGGCCGGGCTCAGCCGAAGACGTGCGCCATCCAGCCGCGCAGGCGCTCGTCGAAGTCGGCGACGCCGGTGAGGTCCCGCGTCGGCGGCCCCGCGTCGGCGATCTTTCGGCGGCGATCTTGCTCGTTGACAGGGCGTCCGCGCGTGGCTCTAATGGGGGCGTGCAGCGCGGCGCCGGCCACAGAGTAGTGGGCCGGCCGGCAGCCGAGCGAGCACCTTTATCCGAGGGACGATGCGCGATGAGTACTTTCTCCGCTGCCCTGATCTGACGTAGGCGGTCACCGTGGTGTCCGCGTGCACGCCCGTGCACCGCGTGTGGCCGTGACTCCCAACCCCTGCAGGAGACTTCACCCACACCTATGTCCATGTCCACGAACCATGTCAACCAGTTCAACCAGAGCGTCATCGAGGAGTTCCGCGCCAACGGCGGGCGGGTCGGCGGCCCGTTCGAGGGCGGCGACCTGCTGCTGCTCACCACCGCCGGGGCCAGGTCGGGCAAGCCGCACACCGTGCCGCTCGGGTACGTCCGGGCCGAGGGACTGCTCCTGGTCGTCGCCTCCGCCGCCGGGGCGCCGGACCACCCGCAGTGGTACCGCAACCTGCTCGCCCGACCGGTGGTCCGGGTCGAACTCGGCTCCGAGGCGTTCGACGTGATCGCCGTACCCGCCGAAGGCGCCCGCCGGGAACGACTGTTCGCGGCCGTCGTCCGGCAGGCACCCGGGTACGGCGACTACCAGGCGAACACCGACCGGGAACTGCCGGTGGTCGTCCTGGAACGACCCGAGACACCCGCGCGCGAGGTGCGCAGCCTCGCCGACAAGCTGCTGGAGGCCCACACCTGGCTGCGTGCGCAGCTGCGCCACGTCCGGGAGGAGACGCACTCGCACGTCGCGGGCCGCCCGACCGGCCTCGGGCTCCAACTGCGCCAGCACTGCCTCGCCTTCTGCGAGGGGCTGACGCACCACCACAGCGGCGAGGACGCCGCGATCTTCCCCGCGCTCGCGCGCAACCACCCGGAGCTGGCCGGGGTGCTGGAACAGCTGGGCGAACAGCACCTGGTGATCGGGCGGATCAAGGAGGAGCTGGTGGCACTGCTGACCGGGATCGAGGTCACCGAACCGGACCGGCTCCGGGCCGAGTTGGACCGGATGTCGGCCGAGCTGGAGGCACACCTCGACTACGAGGAAGCGGAACTGCTCCCGACGCTCGCCGGGATCCCGTTCCCGCCGCTCCGGCCCGGTCCGGCCCGGGACTGAGACGCACGAATGCCGTCGGCCCCTCTCCCCACGCTCGGGGAGAGGGGCCGACGGCCCACGAGCCGGTTCGGCGGCGTCCTGGAGCGACGGCCTACCGACGCGACGGTCCCACCTATGTGACAGGCCTGCCGATGCGACGGCCTACCGGCGCGAAGCCGTTACGACTGGGTGAAGACCGGGAGGTAGCCACCGGACTGGCCGGCGGCCTTCGGGTGGTAGCTCTCGTCGACCGGCAGGGTGGCGCTGTTCAGCCAGGTGGTCTGCGAGCCGCAGATCTCGTGCTCGGTGAAGATGCTGCGCACGTCGCCGAAGCTGAAGCCGGCGTTGGCGACCCGCTTGGCGATGACCTCGTCCAGCGTGTCGGCGGCGCCGTTGATCGCGGCGCGCTTGGTGTCACTGATGCCGAGGATGCAGCTGCCGCCGATCTTGTAGAGGTGCGGGTAGCCCAGCACCACCACGTGGGCGTTCGGCGCCTTGGTGTGGATCGTCGAGTACACCTTGTCCAGCTGGGCGGGCAGGGTGTTGCGGGCGTAGTTCTGGGCCGCGCTGACGGCGCTGAGGCAGGTGCTGTCCGACTCCAGCACGCAGGTCTTCATGGTGTCGGCGAAGCCGGCGTCGTTGCCGCCGACCGACAGGCTGACCAGCGTGGTGCTGGAGCTCAGCGCGGAGATCTGGTTGCTGAGGACGTCTCCGGTTCTGGCGCCGGAACACGCGACGAACGAGAAGGACGACGGCGAGTGCGCGTTCTTCCACAGGTACGGGTAGGCGTTGGTGCTTCGCTTGCAGTTGCCGCTGTCGCTCAGGTAGCTGCCGGCACCGACACCGGCGGAGTAGGAGTCCCCGAGGGCGACGTAGTTGACGCTCGCCGCATTCGCGGATGAAGCGGTGAACAACGTGGTCAGAGTGAGCAGAGCCGCTATCGCGGCAACGGACATGGCGCGCGCTGGACGGAGCATGGCACCTCCTGGTGTGGTACGGGTCACAGAAGTGATACCAGGCAGTAGGTGAACCGGGAAGCGGTCATGCCAAGGACATTGACGGGCAGTCCGACAACGCAGAAGTGAACCATCGGCCACAGGGCGTGAGTTGGCGCTGGTCAGCGCCGGTGTACGCCGACCGACGTCGGTCATCGCGCGTAGACAGTGGTCGGTGAAAAAGTCAGCGAGTGGTCAGTTGGTAGTCAGGGCGCGGCCAGGACACCGTTACGACACGGCCATCGCCAGGCCACCCCGCCGTACGACGCGTCGCGTCGCGCCGGGGCTCGCCACGGCACAGCGCGGCACGAACCGCCACGAACCGGCACGACACGACCCGACTCCGCGCGAACCGACTTCTCACGCAAGGGCGTCAGCGCGCGCGGGCTCCGGCGCACGCGGGCTCCAGCTCGAAGCCCTGACCGTGGATCACGCGGACGGCACCGTCACCCGGCAACCCCTCCTCCGGCTACGCGAGGCCCGGGTGAGACTCGCTCGGGCACACCGCATCCGGGCGGACGGCCTCCGGGTAACCGGCGTCCGGACACACGGCATCCGGGTAGACGGCGCCGGGGAAGACCACGCAGCCCTCCACCGGCAGCTCCTCGATCGCCTCGTTCGCGGCGACCGGCACGCCGAGCCGACGGGCGGCGGTGGAGACCGCCACCCGGGCCTGGCGCAGCCCGGGCGCGCCCCAGCCGAGCAGTTCGACGGCGAGTCCGGGCGCGACCAGCAGCCGCCGGTAGTGCCGGCCGGAGGCCGGGTCGGCCGCGCTCGGGCCGACCGCGCGCAGCGCCGCCGCCATCCGGACCCGCGCACACTCGTGCCCGCCGTTGGCCGAGCCGACCCGGTCGTAGAGGTAACCGAGGTAGTACGGTCGGCCGATCACGGCCTGGGCCTCCTCGGCCGCCTCCCGGGCCAGCGCGGAGGCCGGATCCCCGGCGTCCTCCGGTTCCAGCGAGCCGCCGGGGAGCGAGCAGATCCCGTCCCTGGGGTTGACCAGGGTCAGCACCCGCCCGTCCGGAGCGAACAGCCACCCCCAGGACTGCTTCACCGGCAGCCCCTCGGGCACCTGCTCGCCCGGCCGCCACGGCCACCCCGCCGTGGGACGCCGGCGCACCCTGCCGAGCAGCTCGGCGATCTCCGCGCTGTACTCGATCCGGCTCATGCGTCCCCCTCTCGCTGTCGGGCTCGCCGGACCGGCAGTGCGCGGGACGGACCTGCGGAGCACGGTACGGAGCGGAGCGGCCGGAGCGGCGGCGTGGGGCACCGCACGCTCCTGCTGTTGATCTTCTCCGAATCTTCCCCGAACAGGCGGTCGATGAACAGTCCCCAGCGCCGCATGGTGGATGGCAGGGGTGGAAACCCCCTGATCACCCCAGCGGCCCACCCCCCTCCTCCGACGGGGAAGCGGGCTCCGGGAAGCCCGGCAGCGGGAAGCCCGGTCGCGGGACCACCCCGGGCGGGAACGGCAGCCCGCGCGCGGCGTCGTCGGCCAGCTCGTCGAACACCTCGTGCACCGTCATCGGCCGCAACCGCCCGCCGGCCAGCGCCCAACCGCGCACCCACGGCCCGTCCGAGGCCGAGGCCCCGGGCGCCGGGAGACCCGGATCGCCGTGCAGCAGCAGCGCCCCCGCCCCGCCGCCAGCGACCCCCGCCGCCAGCGTCACGCAGAACGCCTCGGTGTCCCGCCCGGCGGGGTAGAGGCCGCCCGCCTCCACGCAGACCTCCACCGCCGAGCTGAGCTGCTCGCCGTCCTCCGGGCCGTGGCAGCGCAGCGTCAGCAGGTGGCAGCCCTCCCCCGCGCCCTCGGCCAGCGCGAGGTAGGCCGACGTCACGTACCCCATCACCGCCGCCAGCCGCCGCTGCCCGTCCGGGTCGTCGCCGACCGCCTCCAGCAGGGCCACGCCCGCGACGGACATCCGCACCCGCGCCCGGTGGTCGTCCAGCAGGACCGGGAGCAGTTCGGCCAGCCGCTCCCCCGCGTAGACGAAGGGCTCCCCGGCCAGCTCCGGATCGCCCGCGTACGCGACCCGGGCGGCGGGCGTCCGGGGGTCGAGGCCGAGCGCCGTGCAGTAGTCCTCGTAGTCACCCGCCTCCAGGACCCGCAGGTGCACCTCCAGGCCCTGCGCGTGCAGGACCCTCAGCTGCTCCTCCGAGCGCCGCAGGTACTCCTGGTGGGCGAGCCGGCCGAACAACCCGTACCGCGCGAGGCCGGCGAAGTCGGACGCAGCCGCCGCCACCGCGACCGCCACCGGCTGCGGCGGCGGAGCACCCCGGGCCCGCCCGCCACGGCGCCCCCGCGCACCGGCCCCGCCCGCACGCCCTCCCGGCGGCCGGTCACCACCGGACGGCCGGGCCCCGCCGGGAGCACCCGGCCCACCGTCCGCCCCGGCCCGCCGCCCGGCGCGCAGCAGCACCCGCCGGCGGACCCGCGACCGCCCGAAGACATCGACGGCCACGGAACCCCGGCAGCCCCCACAACGCCCCGCACAACGCTCCGCAACCTCGGAGCCCTCACGACCCAACGACCACACCCGCATGGTTCCTCCCACCGACTAGCCCAGCACCGGACACCGCCGACCGCTCCGACCCCGGAACCGCCGACGTCGAGGAACATACACAGAGCCACTGACAATCCACCCCGAGTAATCGAACACGCGCGTCCCAGGACCCCGGGCCTCCCGATCCGGACGGGATTGTCAGTACCGGACGTCAGGGTCGGGAACCATGCGACTGCCGCATGGAGACACAGCCCAATGGGCGGCAGCTTTTGGCGCACCAGTAGATCTGGCCGCAAAAGCAGCGAGTTGGATGGACCACTTCTGGACGACGATCCAGCTGTGAACGGGTGCGCCTTACAACGGCAAATGCCCGCCGGTGCAGGGGCACCAGCGGGCAATCCCGAAATATCATTCCTCGAAGCGCTTGCCGCTCCAGCCCGCCGGAGTCACAACGGTGTTGCGTGCTCCGCCGTTGACCCAGTGCCAGTTGGCGGTGCTGGCCTCGCCGGTCCGTCCGGGCACGGAGGCCTGAGCGTGGGCCTCCCCGGTGCCGACCGGAACGGCCGCACCCGTCGCAGGGAAAGCCGTGACGACTGCCGTGCTTTCCGCACCCGTCTGGGCAAGCGCCACACCGGCACCGAGGCTGAACAGCGCAGTTGCCGCTACGCCAACTACTACACGCTTGATCACTATGGTTCTCCAAGGACTCGAAGGGGTCAGTTCTCACAGTGGACCAGCGGCCAGTAGACATTCGATCAACGCCAGTTGTGCGGCGAATCTCGGGGGCCTCGTGAAACAAGGAAAGCGGGCCCCACCCGAGAAGGCGGAGCCCGACCCGTTTTCCTTGGGATCCACGATCCGGATCACCGCCGACGTCTGCGGCCGCCTGTCCCCTGATGCGGGTGAGAGGCTGAGGGCTGTGATGGACGGGGCTCTGTCGGTGGGTCCTGTGATACTCGGTACTGACCAGGCGCCGGCCACGTGACCGGTGCTGACTCGGCGCTGACTCGGAGGACATGGAAGTGGCAAACGTGCAGGTAGGGGCGCTGTAGTGCGACTGCTGCATACCTCCGACTGGCATCTGGGCCGTTCCTTCCACCGGGAGAGCCTGCACGACGCCCAGCGCGCCTTCCTGGACCACCTGGTGGACGTGGTCCGGGCAGAGCGCGTGGACGCCGTGCTCGTCGCCGGGGACGTGTACGACCGGGCGCTGCCGGGCCTGGACGCGGTCGCCCTGTTCGACGACGTGCTGCACCGGCTGGCCGGGCTGGGCGTGCCGACGGTGTTCATCAGCGGCAACCACGACTCGGCCCGCCGCCTCGGCGTCGGCGCCGGGTTGATCGGCCGGGCCGGCATCCACCTGCGCACCGACCCGGGCGAGTGCGCCGCCCCGGTGCTGCTGGCGGACGAGCACGGGCCGGTGGCGGTCTACGGGCTGCCGTACCTGGAGCCGACGCTGGTGCGCGAGCGGTTCGGGCTGGAGCGCGGCGGGCACGCGGCGGTGCTCGGCGCGGCGATGGACCTGGTCCGGGCCGATCTCGCGGCCCGCCCGGCCGGCACCCGCGCGGTGGTGCTGGCGCACGCCTTCGTCACCGGCGGCACGGCGAGCGACAGCGAGCGGGACATCGCGGTCGGCGGCGTCGCCTCGGTGCCCGCCTCCGTCTTCGACGGCGTGCACTACGCCGCGCTCGGCCACCTGCACGGCTGCCAGACCCTCGCCCCGCACCTGCGCTACAGCGGCTCGCCGCTCGCCTACTCCTTCTCCGAGGTGGACCAACGCAAGACCATGTGGCTGGTCGACCTCGCGGCCGACGGCTCGGTCGCCGCCGAGCGCGTCGACTGCCCGCGCCCGCGCCCGCTCGCCACCCTGCGCGACAGCCTCGACGCGCTGCTCACCAAGGACGAGTACGCGCCGTACGAGCAGGCCTGGGTGCAGGCGACGCTCACCGACGCGGCCCGCCCGAGCGAGCCGATGGAGAAGCTGCGCCGCCGCTTCCCGCACACCCTCCAACTGCTCTTCGACCCCGAGGAGAGCGAGGCCGAACCCTCCCGGTCGTACGCGGCCCGGGTCAGCGGCCGGGCCGACCTGGAGATCGCGGAGGGCTTCCTGCGGCACGTGCGCCCGGGTGCCGAGCCGGAGCCGGACGAGCTGGGCTGGCTGCGCGCCGGGTTCGAGAGCGTCCGGGAGACCACCGACCGGAAGGCGGACCTGCCCCGATGAGGCTGCACCGGCTCACCGTCAGCGCGTTCGGCCCGTTCGCGGGCAGCGAGAGCGTCGACTTCGACGCGCTCGCCGCCGGCGGCCTGTTCCTGCTGCGCGGCGCCACCGGCGCGGGCAAGAGCAGCGTGCTGGACGCGGTCTGCTTCGCCCTCTACGGCGACGTCCCCGGCACCCGGCGGGCCAACCGGCTGCGCAGCGACCACGCCGAGGCGCGCAGGCTGACCGAGGTCCGGCTGGAGCTGACGCTCGGCGGGCGGCGGCTGCAGATCACCCGGCTGCCGGAGCAGCGGCGGCCGAAGAAGGTCGGCACCGGCACCACCGTCGAGCGGCCGCAGACCCTGCTGCGCGAGTGGGCCGCCGACGCGGGGGACGGCACGCCCGGCTGGCGGGCGGTGAGCAAGTCGCACCAGGAGGCCGGGGAGGAGATCCACCGGCTGATCGGCATGAACCGGGAGCAGTTCTGCCAGGTGGTGCTGCTGCCGCAGGGCGACTTCGCCCGCTTCCTCAAGGGCGACTCGGAGGAGCGCGGCAAGCTGCTGCGGCGGCTGTTCGACACGGAGCGGTTCCAGCACGTCGAGGGGTGGCTCGCGGAGCAGCGGCGCGTCCAGGAGGCCGCTGTCCAGGCCGGCCGTCGCCGTCTGCGGGATCTCGCCAGCAAGGCCGAGCAGGCGGCCGGCCCGGGCGCCGAGCCCGCCGAGGGCTGGGTGCCGGCCGAGGAGGACGCCGCCGACCTGACCGCCGGGGTGCTCGGCTGGGCGGCGATCCTGCGCAGCGGCGCAGCCGAACAGCGCACCGTCGCCGGGGCCGCGCTGGCAGGCGCCGAGGAGGCGCAACGCGCCGCCCAGGGCGAGCGCGCGGCCGCCGAGGAGCTGGCCGGGCGGCAGCACCGCCACCGGCAGGCGCTGTTCCAGGCCGACCGGCTGGCCGCGTTCGAGCCCGAGGCGGCCCGGGACGGCCGGCGGCTGGCGGCGGCGCAGGCGGCCGTCGGGGTGGAGTCCGCGCTGCGGCTGCACGAGGGCGCGGCCGAGGCGCACCGGCGGGCCCGGGAGGCCGAGCGACGGCACCGCGAGGTGCTGGCCGGCGCCGGCGGCGCGGGCAGCGCTGCCGCCGGGGGTCCGGCACTCGCCGAAGCGGGGACCGCCGAGCTGGCCGAGGCCGAACGCGAACTGCGGGCCGGGCTGGTCCGGCTGGAGGCCGCCGGGGCGGAGGAGCGGCGCTGCGCCGAACTCGCCCGCGAGCAGCGGAGCCTGGACGAGGAGCGCCGGCGGGCCGACGAGCTCGCCGAGGAGGCCGAGGACTGGCTGGCCGAGTACGACGCGCGGCTCGGCGGCCTCCAGGAGCAGCAGGACCGGGCCCGGGCGGCGGGCGCACTGGTCGAGCAACTCGACGGCCGACGGGCCGAGTTGAGCACCCGCCTGGACGCCGCCCGGGAGCGCGACGGCCTGCGGGCCGAGATCGCCGCCGCCGAGCCGCGCACCGCCGCCCTGCGCACCGCCGCGCTGGACGCCCGCGAGTACGGCCTCGGCCTGCGCGAGCGGCGGCTGGCGGGCATGGCCGCCGAGCTGGCCGAGCAACTGCGCACGGGCGAAGCGTGCCGGGTCTGCGGCTCACCCGAACACCCGGCACCCGCCGAGACCGCCGACGGCCGGGTCGGCGCCGACGACGAGGAGCGTGCCCGCCGGGCCCAGGCCGCCGCCGAACAGGCCTGGACGGCAGCGGACCAGGCCCTCACCGCGCTGCGGGTCCGCGAGGCCACCGCCACCGGCGCAGCCGGGCCGGAGGGCGCCGACGCGCTCGCGCAGGCCCTCGCCGAGCTGGACCGCGAGCACCGCGAGGCACTGCACTCGGCGGAGGCGCTCGGCCGGGTCGAGCAGGAGATCGCCCGTTTGTCGGCCGACCGGGACCGCCGGCTCGCCGAGCTGCGCGAGGCCCGGGAGCGCGCCGCCGTCCGTACCGACCGGCTCCAGGCGCTCCGGCACGAACAGCGCGAGCTCGCCGCACGGGTGGCCGTGGCCCGGGGCGAGGCGGCCTCCGTCGCCGCGCGGGCGGCCGCGCTGGAGCGGCTGGTCGAGCGGGTCGCCGCCGTGGCCGAGGCCTCGCGGGCCTGTGCTCAGGCGCTGGCCCGGCTCGGGGACGCCGAGGGCGAGCTCGCCGAGGCCGCGGCCGCAGCGGGCTTCCCGAGCCCCGAGGAGGCCCTGGCCGTGCTGCTCCCCCGCGCGGAGCGCGAGCGGCTGGCAGCCCGACTGGAGCGGCACCGGACGGAGTCCGCCGCCGTCCGGCACGAACTCGCGCTGCCCGATCTGGCCGAGGCCGCGGCCCGTCCGCCGGTCGACCTGCCCGCCGCCGCGGCCGCGCTCGGCGCCGCCACCGACCGGCTGGGCCGGGCCCACGCCGACCGCTCGGCGGCCGACGAACGGTGCGCGGCACTGGCCTCGATCGGTCGGCAACTGGCCGACCTCGCGGACGAGTTGGCCCCGGCGCTGGCCCGGTACGGGCGGATCAACCGGCTCGCGGCGCTGGCCGCCGGCACCTCCACCGAGAACCGGCTCCGGATGCGCCTGGAGTCCTACGTCCTGGCGGCCCGGCTGGAGCAGGTCGCGGCGGCGGCCAGCGACCGGCTGGTCCGGATGTCCGGCGGCCGCTACACCCTGGTGCACAGCGACGACCGGGGCACCGGCAACAAGCGCTCGGGCCTGGCCCTGCGGGTGGTCGACGCCTGGACGGGCACCGAGCGGGACACCGCGACGCTCTCCGGGGGCGAGAGCTTCTTCGCCTCCCTCGCCCTGGCCCTGGGCCTGGCCGACGTGGTCACCGACGAGGCCGGCGGCATGCCGCTGGACACCCTGTTCATCGACGAGGGCTTCGGCACGCTCGACGAGCAGTCCCTGGAGGAGGTGATGGACGTCCTCGACGGCCTGCGTGAACGCGACCGGGCGGTCGGCATCGTCAGTCACGTCGCCGACCTGCGCACCCGCATCCCCGCCCAGCTCCTGGTCCGCAAGGGGCGACGCGGCTCGACCCTGGCCCTGGCCGGGAGGGAGGACGCCTAAGGACCGCTCAGGGACACTGCCAGCGGCTTTGAGGAGGCCTTCCGGGGCCTTCTGCCCCCAGCATCGCCGCAGGTCAACGGCTTTCAGGCGCCGTCAAGCCGGTGGCATTGCGGCTAGGGCGCGCTGCTTCGCATCAGCCCGAACAGGCCACCCGCTGGGCCTGCTGCCAGGCGCAGACCGGGCAGAGCGTGCTGCCCGGGTGGTCGGCGGGCAGTTCGGTCGGCTCCCCGCACAGGACGCAGTCGGCCCGCGGCCCGGTCGACGCCGGATCGCGCACCAGCGCCGCCTGCGCCCCGCCGTCGGGGGCGAACTCGCAGACCGCCGTGTCCTCGTTCCTCGCGCTGTCGCTCATGCCGCCTTCCTACTCCGCCCCCGGCCCCCGCCGCAAGGCGCCGCCGACCCGAGCCCGAACCGAGCGCCGGCCCGCCCTGACCCAGCCCGACCCGGTCCCCGCACTCCTCGATCAGGGCGGCGGCGCCGTCCAGGAGCGGGCGCAGCCCGAACCGGGCCGGCCGCCCCCGCCCCGCCCGTGTGCACCCCGCCCCCGGGCGACCCGCCGACGGCGGGCCCGCAACGCCCGGCTACGGTGACCGCATGGCCACCGACCTCCAGCGGCGCCTGCTCGCCGCCCGCGCCAGCGCGCCCTCCTACCCCGAGGTCGGCGCCACCCGCGGAGGCCCGCTGCCGGACGGCTACGCGCACCTGCGGCGGCGGGTGCACCTGGGCCGAGGGCCTCAGGTGCTGGCCCGGGCCGGGCGGCACGTGCTCGGCTGGGGCAGCCAGCTGGGCACCGGTTTCGCCGTGTACCCGCATGCGCCGGCCGAGCCGGGGTCGACGGTGCTGCTGCGACTGAGCCTGCCGGGCAGCCGGTGGCCCCGGCTGGTGATCCCGTGCCGGGTGGTGTGGACGGTAGAGGAGCCGGACCGGATCGGCTTCGCGTACGGCACGCTCCCCGGGCACCCGGAGTGCGGCGAGGAGGCGTTCCTGGTGTCCATGGACGCCGCCGGCGAGGTGTGGTTCGAGGTGTCGGCGTTCTCCCGGCTGACCGCCTGGTACGCGCGGATGGGCCGGCCGGTCGCGCTGCTCTGCCAGTACCTGGCGATCGAGCGCTACCTGGCAGCGGTGGCCGCCGCCGTGGCCGAGCCGGCCGGGCCCGCGGGCCCGGCCGATCCCGCCGTCGAGTAGCGCGTCGAGTCGGCCGAAGGAGTGTCGGCCTAAGGAGTCCCTGCCGAAGGAGCCCCTGCCGAAGGAGCCCCGCCCGAGGGAGTCCCGGCCGCAGAAGTCGGGTCAGCCGAAGAAGGAGAGCCGCACCGTCCGGCGCGGATTGTCGCCGTTGGTGTCGATCAGCACCACGGACTGCCAGATGCCGAGCGCCAGCTGGCCGCCGATCACCGGCAGGGTGGCGTGCGGGGCGACCAGGCCGGGCACCACGTGGTCCCGCCCGTGGCCGGGGCTGCCGTGCCGGTGGCGCCAGCGGTCGTCGGCGGGGAGCAGTTCGCGCAGGGTGGCGAGGAAGTCGTCGTCGCTGCCGGAGCCGGTCTCCAGGACTGCGATTCCGGCGGTGGCGTGCGGGACGAAGACGTTGAGCAGGCCGTCGCGGCCGGCGGCCCGCTCGGTGAGGAACGCGGCACAGCGGTCGGTGATGTCGAGCGCGACCTCTCGGCTGCCGGTGGTGATCTCGATGGTGGTGGTCTGGAAGAGGCCCTGGTGGGTGGAGTGGATGTTGTCCGCCATGGCGCCATCCTGACCCACCTCGGCGGGCCCCGCGCAGCACCTCGCCGACTCCGCCTGTGGGGGCGGTGAGGTGCACTAGGCTGAAAGGTTTAGACCACATCGGCCCGGCCGGGGCGGGCCCGGATCCGGGCACGCCGAAGACCCGACGGTCCGTGTGGTCCGCCGGGTCGGGGTCCCGATCCGCACCGGGTGGCCCGGGAGGCCCGGACCGCGGAGCCGTAGGCCCCGGCCGACGGGCGCTAGCCGCGCCCGC
The DNA here is from genome assembly GCF_042720685.1 of Kitasatospora sp. NPDC058492. Classification (NCBI taxonomy): domain Bacteria; kingdom Bacillati; phylum Actinomycetota; class Actinomycetes; order Kitasatosporales; family Streptomycetaceae; genus Kitasatospora; species Kitasatospora sp. NPDC058492. The sequence continues at coordinate 10,738 of NZ_JBHXMU010000069.1, read as the reverse complement.
CGAAGAGGCTTCGCCGCAGCCGGCGCAGTGGCGTCAGCAGCGAGATCCGCGCGTGACGACGCTTGGCCGTCGGGGCGTCCGCGCCGCGCGGCGTCAGCTCCCTTATCAACCCGAGCGCCTCGGCGGTGTCCACCGCCGGGAGCGCGGGCGCGCCGAGCACGGCCAGGTGTCGGTCGATCCGACGGCCGGTCGTGCCGACACCGCACTGGATCGCCGGCACGCGGGGCCGAGTCCGCACTTGCATGTGTTCCATCAGTTTTCCCACCCCTACGAGGCGCCAGGGCCGTGAGGCGAAGACTATCCGCGATGGACGGCCTTCGCGCAACCGTCCTTGGTGTTGTGCCACCGTACCGTGCGGCGTCAACTGACGATGCACCAGGGGCCACCAGGGCGATCACGACTAGGCATCAATGATGGTGCACGACCGGCCATCTGTCAGCAGTACCCGGGGCGCAGGTCCGGCGCCCGGCCGCGCGGCGCGCGCCGGGCGCACGCGACCCGCACGCGGCCCGGCGGGCGGTCCGGCGGCCATGGGGGATGCCGCGGCGGATGCGGCGGTGGACACGACGCGGATACCGCGGTGGATATAGGGGACAGCCGGGGTCGTCGACAAAGCGACCGGTCGACACCTCCAGGCTTCATGAAGTGAACACATTCGAGGGATTGACTCCGGGGAATCCTCCAAGCAATATCTGTGAGAACGCGTCCGTGCCCGCATCGCACCCGGGTGCGTGTTCGAGTGATGAAGAACTCCGGCTCCCGCGAGCCACTGCCCGGCCGCCTCGACGCTGCGGTGGCCAGGCTCGCGAGGTGCCCGGAAAGGCGGTCGGCCGTAGAGGGTCGGCCGGGCCGCCGCCAGGCTGCCGGTGCCGCCCCGTTCAGGGCCCGGCACCGGCGGTTCCGGGCCCAGCGGCGATCGTGGCCACGGTTCCACCGCGGCCGGTCAGCCCGGCCCGCCACCTCGGCCGATCACCCCGGTCGGACGTCCCCGCAGGTCGCACCCGGTCGATCGGTAGACTCGGCCAGCGTGCCCCTCCTCCTCAGCATCGTGCTCCCGGTCCACGGCGTGGAGCGGTTCCTGCCGCGCTGCCTCGACTCGATCCTCGGCGACACCCCCGCCACGGAGTCCCGTTTCGAGGTGATCGCGGTCGACGACCTCTCCCCCGACGGCTCCGGCGCGATCCTGGACGCCTACGCGGCCCGCGACCCCCGACTGCGGGTCCTGCACCTCACCGAGAACCAGGGCCTCGGCGGCGCCCGCACCGCCGCCCTGGCGCAGGTGCGCGGCGAGTACGTCTGGTTCGTGGACAGCGACGACTGGCTGCCCGAGCGAACGGTGGGCGCGATCCTGGACGAACTGGAGCTGGAGCAGGAGCGGGAGCGCGGGCCCGGGACGCCCGCCGACGTCCTGCTCACCGGCTTCACCCACGTCTACCCGGACGGCGAGACCGAGCCGAACCCCTGGCGCCACGTGCTGGCCGACTCCCCGCTGGTCGAGGGGTGCACGCTGGCCGAACACCCGGCGCTGTTCCAGACCGTGATGTCGGTCTGGAACAAGGTGTTCCGCCGCGCCTTCCTGGAGGGCCTCGGAGTCTCCTTCGGCCGCGGCTACTACGAGGACATCTCGGTCACCTACCCCGCGCTGCTGGCCGCCGGGCGGCTGCGCTACCTCGACCGCCCCTGCTACTTCTACCGGCGCGGCCGGGACGGCGCGATCACCGCCACCGCCTCCCCCAAGCACGCCGACGTGTTCGCCCAGTACGACGCGATCTTCGCCTTCCTGGACCGCCCGGACCGCCCCGGCCGGCCCGTCCCCGACGCACTGCGCACCCTGGTCTTCGACCGGACCGTCCGGCAGGCGCTGAACGTCTACGACACCCCCGGGCTGGTCCCCGCCGACCGGCGCAAGGACTTCTTCCGCCAGATCGCCCGGCACTTCGCCCGGCACCGCCCGACCGGCTACCGCTACCCCGGCGGCGTGCGCGGCGTGCAGTACCGGCTGGCCGCGCGCGGCGCCCGGATCGCGTACGCGGAGCTGCGCCGCACCGGGCAGCTGCCGCGCGAACTCAAGCGCGGGGCAAGGGCGGTGGCCCCGGCCGTGAAGAAGGGCGTGCGCAGCGGCGCGCGGTTCACCGCGTACAACGCCTTCCGCCGGCTGCCGCTGGACGAGCACCTGGCGGTCTACGCGGCGTACTGGCACCGGGGTTACGCGTGCAGCCCGGCGGCGATCTACGAGAAGGCCAGGGAACTGGCGCCGCAGATCCGGGGCGTGTGGGTGGTGGAGAACCGCAAGCAGGCCGCGACCATGCCGCCCGGCGTGCCGTACGTGATCGTCAACACCCCCGCCTACCTCAAGGCGATGGCGACCGCCAAGTACTTCGTCAACAACGTCAACTTCCCGCGCACGATGGCGAAGCGGGCGGGCACCGTGCACGTGCAGACCCAACACGGCACCCCGCTCAAGGCGATGGGCATGGACCTGCGCGAACGCCCCGAGGCCGCCGAGGGGATGGACTTCGACCGGCTCCAGGAGGCCGTCGACCGCTGGGACTTCCTGGTCTCCTCCAACCCGCACACCAGCGAGCACTTCACCCGCGCCTTCCCCGGCCGGTACGAGATGCTGGACACCGGCTACCCGCGCAACGACCGGCTGGCCAACACCACACCGGACGAGGTGCGGGCCATGCGCGAGCGGTTCGGGCTGCGGCCGGACACCACGGCCGTGCTGTACGCCCCGACCCACCGCGGCGACCAGGGCGGCTACGTGCCGCTGCTGGACGTCCGGGAGCTGGCCCGGCGGCTGGGCCCTGACTTCACCCTGCTGGTGCGCACGCACTACTTCCACACCGGCGGCCCGGGCGACCTGGCGGCGGGTGAGGGTTCGGCCGCGATCGTCGACGTCTCGGCCCACCCGACCGTGGAGGACCTCTACCTCGCGGCGGACGCGCTGGTGACGGACTACTCGTCGATGATGTTCGACTACGCGGTGCTGGACCGGCCGGTCGTGATCTTCGCGCCGGACTGGGAGGAGTACCAGCGGGTGCGCGGCGTCTACTTCGACCTGTTCGAGCAGCCGCCGGGGGCCGTCACGGTGGACCCGGACGGGCTGGCGAAGGCGCTGCTGGCGGGCGATCCGGAGCCGGCCGCGCGGGCCCGCTTCCGGGCGCGGTTCTGCCCGTGGGACGACGGCGGGGCGGCGGAGCGGGTGGTGCGCCGGGTGTTCCCGGTGGAGTCCTGAGGCGCCCCGCGGCGCTCCCGGAGCCTTGAGGAGCCGTGCGGAGCCTTGAGGAGCCGTGCAGCACCGGGCCCGGCGCCGCCGGTACGGCGACCGGACCCGTCGGCACGCTCAGCGCTGGCGGGCGGCCAGGAACTCGTCGAAGGTCAGGAAGCCCTGGTGGCGGGTGTCCATGGCGTGGATCAGGGCCTCGGCCATCGACAGCGTCACGGCGTGGTCGCCCATCTCGTTCGCGACCAGTGCGTATTCGGCCGGAGTGATCTTGCCGTCGCCGTTCTTGTCGAAACGGTCGAACATGGCCTTGATCGCCTCGGTGGTCTCCATCGTGCCCTCCTGGTACTGCGGGGTTGCGCTCTGTTCGGACGGGCGTACCCTACCCGGCCGTGGTGCGCGCCACGGTCGCCGGGAGTGGACGGCCGCGGGGGTGGTTGTCGTAGTCTGCGGATCTGATTGCAGGCCCGGGCTCCTCCCGGGCGATCGTTCGTCCAGGGAGGGACCATGCTCGATCTCGCCACCAGGCTGGTGCTGAAACCCGTCTCACGCGGCATCTGGCGGCCGACCATCGAGGGCATCGAGAACGTGCCGCGCAAGGGCGGGGTCATCCTGGCCAGCAACCACCTGTCCTTCATCGACAGCGTGGTGATCCCGCTCACCGCCCCGCGCCGGGTCCACTTCCTCGCCAAGGCCGAGTACTTCACCGGGACGGGACTCAAGGGCCGGCTGTCCAAGGACTTCTTCGAGGCGATCGGCGCGGTGCCGGTCGAGCGCGGCACCTACCGTTCCGCTCAGGCCTCGCTGGAGTCTGCGCTGGAGATCCTGGAGGACGGCAAGGCCTTCGGCATCTACCCCGAGGGCACCCGGTCGCTGGACGGCCGGCTCTACCGGGGCAAGACGGGCGTCGCCTGGCTGGCGCTGACCGCGGGCGTGCCGGTGGTGCCGGTGGCGCTGGAGGGACCGGAGCAGATCCTGCCGGTGGGCAAGCGGGTGCCGCGGATCAAGAAGGTGACCGTCCGGTTCGGCGAGCCGCTGCACTTCGACGAGCTGCACGGGCAGGCCCGCTCGCTGAAGGCCCGTCGGCAGGTGACCGACGAGGTGATGGCGGCGATCCAGCGGCTCTCCGGCCAGGAGGTCGCGGAGCGCTACAACGAGGCGCCGAAGGCCGCGTAGGCCCCGGCCGCGCACCGCGCCACACCTCGCCGCGCCGCGCCACATCACGCTTCGCCACACCTCGCTGCGCCACATCACGCTTCGCCGCGCCGGGGCGAGCGCTCACACGTGTCCGAGCGCGGCCGTCTCCGGTACGACGGCGGCCGGCTCCGGCGCCTCCCGGCGCAGCAGTGCCGCGTAGCGGCCGTCCAGCTCCACCAGTTCCTCGTGGGTGCCGAGTTCGACCACCTCACCGTGGTCGAGGACGGCGATCTGGTCGGCGGCCCGGACGGTGGAGAGCCGGTGCGCGATGGTGATGGTGGTGCGACCGGCCGCCAGGGTGTCCACCGCCTGCTGGACGGCCTGTTCGGTGCGGTTGTCGAGCGCACTGGTGGCCTCGTCGAGGATCAGCACCGGCGGGTTGCGCAGGATCGTCCGGGCGAGCGCGAGGCGCTGCTTCTCGCCACCGGAGAAGCGGTAGCCGCGCTCGCCGACCAGGGTGTCGTAGCCGTCCGGCAGGGCGGCGATGGTCTCGTGGACCTGCGCGGCCCGGGCGGCTTCGACCAGTTCGGCGTCGGTGGCCTCCGGCTTGGCGAAGCGCAGGTTCTCGGCGACCGAGGCGTGGAAGAGGTAGGTCTCCTGGGAGACCACGCCGACCGCGCGGGCCAGCGTGTCGAAGGACAGCTCGCGCACGTCCACGCCGTCGATGGTGACCCGGCCGCCGGTGACGTCGTACAGCCGCGGGACGAGGTAGCTGAGCGTGGTCTTGCCGGAGCCCGTCTCACCGACCACGGCCAGTGAGCTCCCGGCCGGGACCTTGAGTTCGATCCCGGAGAGCGTCGGCCGTTCCTGCGCGGGGTCGTAGCGGAAGTCGACGTCCTCGAAGCGGACCTCGCCGCGGATGTCGGTCAGGTTCCGCGGCTTCGGCGGCTCGGCGATCTCCACCGGCAGGTCGAGGTACTCGAAGATGCGCTGGAAGAGCGCGAGCGAGGTCTGCACGTCCACGCCGGTGGAGAGCAGGCTGACGGTCGGGCGGAACAGGCCCTGCTGGAGGGTGACGAAGGCGACCAGGGTGCCGACCGAGACGATCGGTGCGCCGCCCGCCGCGGACAGCCCCGCCGCCCAGTAGATGACCGCGGGCATCGCGGCCATGACGATCTGGATGGTGTTCATCCGCCAGCGCCCGGCCATGCTGGCCCGCACTTCGAGGTCGGCCAGCTGGTCGGACTGCCCGGTGAACTCACGGGCGAGCGAGTCGGAGCGGCCCATCGTGCGGCCGAGCAGGATGCCGCTGACCGACAGCGACTCCTGGACCGCCGAACTCATCGCGGCCAGCTGCTTCTGCCGCTCGGTGGTGATCTTCTTGCGCTCGTTGCCGACCCGCCGGCTGATCCAGACGAACAGCGGGAGCAGCAGCAGCGAGACGACGGTGAGGCGCCAGTCGAGCGCGACCATGGCGACCACGGAGGCGATCACCGCGGTGAAGTTGGAGACCAGGCTGGTCGCGGTGGACGTCACGGTGGACTGCATGCCGCCGATGTCGTTGGCGATCCGGGACTGCACCTCGCCGGTGCGGGTGCGGGTGAAGAAGGCCAGCGACTGCCGTTGCAGGTGGCTGTAGACGGCGGTGCGCAGGTCGTGCATGACGCGCTGGCCGACGGTGGTGGAGATCAGCGTCTGCAGGACGTTGAAGATGCTGTTCACCACGGCCGCGAGAACCATGCCGAGCGCGAGCAGGCTGAGCAGCCCGGTACGGCCCTGCGGGATCGCGGTGTCCAGGACGGCCTTGAGCAGGAACGGCGAGGCCACCGACACCACGGCGGAGGCGGCCACCAGCAGCCCGACGACGGTGAGGCGGCCCGTGTACGGGCGGAAGAGGGCGAGGATGCGCCGCCACTGGGCCGGCGGGCGGGGCTCGCCCTGGGCGCGTTCGGGCGGGGTCCAGTTGATGGTGGTGGGTCTCAAGGGCAAACCTCCGTGGGTGGGGCGGTCGGACGGCCGCCAGCATAGCGAGAATAGCTCATAGTTAGACTAGCTAATAGTGAGGCTGGATCTATTCCCATGGCGACCGCCCCTCCGGCCGCCCGGCCGCCCGGCCGCCCGGCCGCCCGACCGCTCGGCCACTCCGGCCGCCCCGACCGCCCCGACCGCGTCAGTTCGTCCGGTAGCTGCGCGCCGCCTTCGAGGACAGACCGCCCAGTCGGCCGGAGGGCAGCAGGCGGGCGAGCGCCACCACCGCCTTGTAGCGCTTGCCCGGCACGGACACCGACCGGCCCCGGGCCAGGTCGCGCATCGCCTCCGCCACCACTCGCTCGGCCGAGAGCCAGGACCAGGCCGGGATGTTGCCGGTGCCCATACCCGCCCGCTGGTGGAACTCGGTGCGGGTGAAGCCCGGGCAGAGCGCCATCATCCGCACCCCGGTGCCGCCGAGGTCGCGCAGCACGCCCTGGGTGAAGCTCACCACCCACGCCTTGCTCGCCCCGTACGTGCCGCGCGGCAGGAACGCCGCCACCGAGGCGACGTTCACGACCGCGCCGCGACCGCGCTCGCGCATCCCCGGCAGGGCCGCCGTGGTCAGCCGCAGGATCGCCTCGATGTGCACCTTCAGCATGTCCAGCTCGCCCTGGAGCGGGACGGTCCCGAACGCGCCCTTGTTGCCGAAACCGGCGTTGTTGACGAGCAGGTCCACCGGGCGGGCGGAGTCGGCGAGCCGGGCTTCGACGGCCGCGATGCCCTCGTCGGTGGCGAGGTCGGCGGTCAGCGCCTCCACCTCGACTCCGTACTCGGCGTGCAGGTCGGCGCTCGCGCGCTCCAGGCGCTCGGTGTCCCGGGCCACCAGGACGAGCCGGTAGCCGCTGCGGGCGAGCCGGCGGGCGAACGCGGCTCCGATGCCGGCGGTCGCGCCGGTGATCAAGGCTGTGGTCATGCCCCCGACGGTACCGACTCACCGCGGCCGCGCCCACTCCGAACGGACTATCCCGGCCCGGCCGTCTGCGGATGCAGGTACCGGACCGCGCCCTTACCGTTCGGACGGGGGCATCCCCCGACCGGGCGGTGACGCTCAACTGAGGAGGCACTTCTGATGCTTACTCACTGCCGGACCCACCGGACGACGACCACGCCGACCGCTACGCGCGCCGAGGCGGACACACTCGCGAGCCTGATGGTGGAGGACGAGGCCGTCGTGTCCGACGCGCCCACGTACTCGCCCGAAGCCCTCGGACTCCTGCTGCTGGCGCTGTTGCTGTCGCCGAAGCCGCCGAAGGAGAAGTCGACCCGCTAGCAGCCGGGCGGCCCGATCGCGGGGCCGGTCCACCGACGTGGACCGGCCCACCCCTTCCCCGGCGCCTCGGCGGGCCTGACGAGGGCTCGTGAGCCCGTTCTCGTGAACCCGCGCCCGCGAGCCCACTCCCGCGAGGCCGCCCGCCGGGGGCTCCCCGACCAGGAGGAACACCGCCGATGCCCTTCGCCGAGACGCCACTGCGCGACGAGTACGCCGCAGCCGTCGAACGGGTGGCGCGCCGGACCCTCGACGCCCTCCGGGGTGACGGGGGCGCAGCCGCGCTCGCGGACCCGGACGGCGCCGTACCGCGCCCGACCCTGGCCGCACTGCGGGTGCTCGGCGCGGACCTCTTCGCCCCGCAACTACTCACCGGGGCCGCACCCGACGGGCCCACCGCCGCACTGCTGGCCGAGGCCCGGCAGGCCTTTCCGGCACCGGACTCGGCACCGGACTCGGCAGCGGCCTCGGTGTCGGACTCGGCCGACGCCGCGCTGGTGATCGCATGGCAGGACTGGGCGGCCGGGCAGGTGCTCGCCCGCACGCCGTACGGAACCGGTGCCCCGCCGACCGCGCCGCCCGTGCCGCCTCCGGGCCCGGAGGCCGTCGGCTGGCAGACCTGGTCGGTACGGATGGCGCAGCTGTCCGTCCTGGCGCTGCCCGGGCTCGACGGCCCGGTGCACGACACCGCCCGCACGCACACCCTGGCCCTTGCCCGCGGCACCGTCCGCTCCATGCTGCGTCGCGACCTCCCCACCGCCACCCGGCTCGCCCGCTGGCTCCGCCTGGGCCGGTGCCGAAGGCCGGCCGCTGCGGCTGGAGGTCGAGCCCGTCCTGGAACGCATCCGGCTGGCCGGTAACGGCAGCGCCCGCACCGGACTTGAGCTGGCCGTCGCCCGTCGGATGCTCGACCGTTCCTCCCGTCCGCCGACCGACCGACGGAGCCGGGTCCGATGACCGACACCCACGTCCTCGCCACCGCGCAGCGGCTCGCCTCCCGCGCGCTGGCCTGGCTGCACGCCTCCCACGCCGACGGCCTCGGCCGGATCCCGGACAACACCGTGGTCGACCTCTCCGACCCCGACGACGCCTACAAGCCGCTCGGCGAGATCGCGCTGGCCGCTTCGCTGATCCTGCGCGACGGCGTCACCGGGCCCACCGAGACCCGCACCGCACGCGCGCTGCTCGACCACGCCTGGGGGCAACTGCGCGAGGGCGACCTGCTGTACGAGCGGCAGCTGCGCCACTTCACCATGACCGACCCGCTGGAGACCTACGCCCACTTCGCCCGGGCCGGCTACCGCCACCCCGCGCTGGAGGAACTGCTCGATTCGCTCAGCCGGCTGCGGGCCGCGCACGCCGAGGAGATCCACCCCAACCGACGCCTGGGGGTCGCCGACGCCCGACGGGTCGTCGGGCTCGCCCACCAGCCGAACTGGGCCGCACTCGCCGTCGGCACCTGGCTGGGCGCCACGCCCGAACCGTGGGCCGTCAACTGGATGACCGGCTACGACATCACCCACACCGTCTTCCACCTCACGGACTGGGGCGCCCGCCCGGACGGCCTGCCGGAGCCGATGCGCGACCACGTGCGCGACTGGCTGCCGGCCTGGCTCGACATCTGGCTGGAGATCGGCCAGTGGGACCTCGCCGCCGAACTCCTCGTGGTCGACGCCTGCATCGGCGAACCGGCCACCGGACGGCAGGGCTGGGACGCGCTGGCCGCCGCCCAGCACGAGGACGGCCTGCTGCCGCGCGACACCGACCCGGTCGACGAGGACCGCGAGCGGACGTTCCAGGACCACCAGCACACCGCCGTCGTCGCGGTGGTGGCCGGTGGCATCACGCTCGCCCGGGCACTCGGGGCCACCGCGGCGGTCGCGTGAACGGGCTGGGTCCGGCGGTCGCGGAGGCGGTGCGCGCGGCCGGACCGTACGCCACCGCCGTCACCGTGGCCGTCACGCGCGGGGACGCGGAGGAGGTGCGCTGCCACGGGCGGCTCGGGCACGGGCGGACGGCCGTATGCTCGCCGGACACCGTCTTCGAACTCGGTTCGGTCAGCAAGACCTTCACCGCGCTGCTGCTGGCACAGATGGCCGCGCGCGGAGACGTCTCCCTGCACGACACGGTCGAACACCGCCTGCCGGACTGCTGGCGCCCGGTGACCGTCCGCTCCCCCGAGCCGATCCGGCTGCTGCACCTGGCCACCCACACCTCTGGCCTGCCCCGGCTGCCGCCCGGACTGGCCGCGCGCGCCGTGCCGACCTGGTTCAGCAATCCGTACGCCGCGTTCGGGGACGAGCAGTTGAGGGCCGGAGTGGCCCGAACCACCGTACGGTGCAGGCCCGGCAGCCGGTACCGGTACTCCAACTACGGCGTCGCGCTGCTCGGACGGGCACTCGCCGAGACGGGCGGGTTGCCCTACGGGGAACTGCTCGCCGAACGGGTCCTCCGGCCGCTGGGCCTCGGCGCCACCACCTGTACGGCGGACCCGCCGGGGCGGGCGGTCGGGTACCGGCGCGGACAGGAACTTCCGCCCTGGCGCATCCCCGGACTGCCGGGGGCCGGCGCGCTCCGGGCGAGCGGGGCCGACCTGTTGCGCTACCTGAGGGCGCATCTCGACGGCGGCCACGGCGAGTTGGCGGCCGCGCTGCGCGAGGTCCAGCGGCCGCGGCTGCGGCTGCCGCGCTCGACGGACGAGCTGTGCCTGGTGTGGAACCACCGCCGCCCGGGCGGGCGCGACCTGTACTTCCACGCCGGGGCGACCCGGGGGTTCACCGCCTTCGTCGGGTTCTCGCCCCAGGCGTCGGCCGCGGTGGCGGCCCTGGCCAACACCGGGCCGTCGCTGGACGGACGGTTCCTACAGGCGGCGTACGAGGTGCTGCGGGCGGCTTAGGACCCGACCTGGGGGGTGCGGCGCCGCGGCTCAGGCGGCGGGCGGCGGGCGGCGGGCGGCGGGCGGCGGGCGGCGGGCGGGCCTAGGCTCAATGCCAGTGACTTTGGTGTGTCTGTCTCGTTGGTTGTGGTGTGGCGAGGGTGGGGCAGGTCAAGTCGTGTGCGGGTGAGCGGTTGTCGGA
>NZ_JBHXMU010000068.1:0-48322 GCF_042720685.1 Kitasatospora sp. NPDC058492 | reverse complement strand
GCGGCGGCCCAGCCCGCCCCCGACGGCGCCCGGCACGGCGTGCCCGCGCCCGGACGCTCCCCCGAACCCGCCGCCCCGGCACGGTCCCGGGCCGCCGCCGCAGCCGCGGCCCGGCACTCGCAGGCGGCCACCGCCCCGCTCCCCCGGCCCGAGGCCACACCGGTGACCCGCCCGCTGCGGGAGCGGCCGCACACCCCGCCCCCCGGCCGGCCCGGCACCCGCGACCGCGGGCACCCCCGGGACCGCCAGCACACCCCCGCCCCCGGCGGGCGGCCCGGCAACGCGCGGCAGCGGCTGTTGCGGCAACGGCTCGTGGTCTTCGTCACCGTGACGCTCGGCGTCGCACTGGCCATCGCGGCCGCCCAGGGGTGCGAGAACCGCAGCAAGCAGGGCCAGCGGCCGTCCGGCGGGTCCAGCGCCAGTGCGCCCGCCGCGGGCGGCGCGCAGGCCGTGCCGGGGACCTCGGTGGACGGGGCCGCCGCCGCAGCCCCCGGCACCCAACCTCCCGCCGCCCAGCCTCCGGCCACCCCGCCCGCCGCGGCTGCGGCCGCACACGGCGGCACGGGCGACAGCCCGTTGGCGCCCCCGTACGGATCGGGGCCGGTGGTGGACTGGCCCAACCGCAGCTACCCCGACGGGACCGGCGGGCCCGGCATCGCGCTCCGGGACGGCCGGTCGGTCGGGGCCGGCCCGCAGGTCGTGCTCAGCTCCGTGCTGCCCGCCCGGTACAAGGGCGCCCCGGCTGCGGTCGTCGTCCTTCGGCGGGCCGAGGGCTCGGTGCCGGTCGACCTCGTCCAGCTCTTCTCCTTCATCGGGGACACCCCGGTCGCCGCCACCTCCCGCACCTCGGCGGCCGACCCGCAGGCGACGGCCACCTGGCGGCTCGACGGCGGGACGGTCGTCCGCGAGGAGCGGGTCGCCGCGACCGGCGCGACCACCTCCACCCGCTACACCGTCCGTACCGACGGCACCCTGGACGAGTCCTGGCCCGGCGCCTCCGGCCCCGCCACCCAGCCCCCGGCCGCCGCCCCGGCTCCGCCCACCGCTGCGGCGGGCTGAGCACGGGAGGGCGCGGCACAGGAAGTCGGCCTGGCCGACTTCCTGCTTCCCGCTTTCTACGTGGGGGCTCCTCCGGCGTGAGAGGGGAGGCCGACGTCCCCGTCAGGCGGTGGGGGCGGTGACGGCGTAGAAGGAGACGGCGGCGGCGGCGCCGACGTTGAGGGAGTCGATGCCGTGGGCCATCGGGATGCGGACGGCGTGGTCGGCGGCGGCGAGGGCAGGTCCGGTCAGGCCGTCGCCTTCGGCCCCGAGCATCAGGGCCGCCTTGGGGAGGCGGTGCGGGGCGAGGCCGGCGAGGTCGACGGCGCCGTCGGCGGGGGTCAGGGCCAGCAGGGTGAACCCTGCGGTGCGGACGGTCTCCAGGGCGGCCGGCCAGGGGTCGAGCCGGGCATAGGGCACCGCGAAGACGGCGCCCATGGAGACCTTCACGGCGCGCCGGTACAGCGGGTCGGCGCAGTCGGGCGAGAGCAGGACGGCGTCCATGCCGAGGGCGGCGGCGCTGCGGAAGATCGCGCCGAGGTTGGTGTGGTCGACCAGGCCTTCCAGGACGGCGACCCGGCGGGCCCCGGCGAGCAGGTCCGCGGCCTGCGGCAGCGGCTTGCGTTCCATCGAGGCGAGCGCGCCGCGGTGGACGTGGTAGCCGGTGACGGCTTCGGCGAGCCCCGGCTCGACGACATGGACGGGGGCGTCCGCCTCGGTGATGACGTCGGCCATCACCTCCAGCCACTTGGAGGTCAGCAGCATCGACCGCATCCGGTAGCCGGCGGCGAGGGCGCGGCGGATGACCTTCTCCCCCTCCGCGATGAACAGGCCTTCGGCGGGTTCGCGCCGACGGCGCAGTTCGACGTCGGTGAGGCCGGTGTAGTCGCCGAGGCGGGGGTCGGCGGGGTCGGTGATGGTGCTGGGTTCGGACACCCTGCGATCTTGCCAAGGCGGGGCGGGGAAGGCCAAACGGCCCAAGCCGCGGGGCGGGCTGGCCTTGGCCCTGTGCCAGCCATGGTGCAAACATGGCCGTATGGCCCGTTTTCCGGGCCGATCCTGGGCTCCGTCGGCCTCTGGTGCTACTGGTTCCGCCGGCTCCTCCGGTGGGCGCCCAAACGGTCGGCTACAGCTGCCACGCGCGAAGCGGCCGTGGCCCGTACGGCACCGGTCGGTGGCCGGGCAGGTGTTCGCGCTGCAGGTCCTCGTCGTCCTGCTGCTGGTGGCGGCGGCCGCGGTGGCGCTGGTGGTGCAGTCGCGCACCGACGCCGACCACGAGGCCCGCAACCGGTCGGTGGCGGTCGCGCAGACCTTCGCCAACTCGCCGGGCATCGTCGACGCGCTGCGCTCCCCCGACCCGACCGCGGTCCTGCAGCCCAAGGCGGAGGCCGCGCGGATGTCGTCGGGCGTCGGCTTCATCGTCGTGCTGAACGACGACGGCATCCGCTACACCCACCCCGACCAGGCCCTGATCGGCCACAAGTTCGTCGGCACCTACCTGCCCGCGGTGCACGGGCAGGTGGTGACCGAGCGCGTCACCGACTCGCTCGGCCCGCTGGTCCAGGCGGTGGTCCCGGTGTACGCGCCGGACGGCTCGGTGGCCGGGCTGGTCTCGGCGGGCGTCACGGTGCGCAGCGTCAGCAGCGCGAGCGAGCGGCAGCTGCCGGTGGTGCTGGGCGCCGCCGCGGGCGCGGTCGGGCTGGCCACCCTCGGCACGGCGCTGATCAGCCGGCGGCTGCGGCGCCAGACCCACGGGCTGGGCCCGGCGGAGATGACCCGGATGTACGAGCACCACGCGGCCGTGCTGCACGCGGTGCGCGAGGGCGTCATGATCGTCGGCGCCGACGGTCGGCTGCTGCTCTGCAACGACGAGGCGCGGCGGCTGCTGGACCTGCCGCCGGACGCCGAGGGCCGGCCGGTGACCGAGCTGGGCCTGGAACCCGCGCCCGAGGAGCTGCTGACCGCCCAGCGCCCGGTGACGGACGAGGTGGTGCTGGCCGGGGAGCGGCTGCTGGCGGTGAACGTCCGGCTCACCGACCAGGTGGGCGGCCCGCCGGGCTGCGTCGCCACGCTGCGTGACTCCACCGAGCTGCTGGCGCTGTCCGGCCGGGCCGAGGGCGCGCAGCGGCGGCTGCGGCTGCTGTACGACGCCGGGGTGACGGTGGGCAGCTCGCTGGACGTGACGCGGACGGCGGAGGAGCTGGCGCAGGTCGCGGTGCCCCGGTTCGCGGACTTCGTCACGGTGGACCTGGCGGACCAGGTGCTGACGGGCGAGGAGCCGCCGCCGGGCACCTCGCTGGGGCGGATGCGCCGCGTCGCGCTCGCCGGGATCCGGGACGACGCCCCGTTCTACCCGGTGGACACGGTGCTGGACGTGGTGCCGGCCACCCCGCTGGCCGGGGCGCTGCACAGCGGGGAGTCGGGGCTGGAGCCCTGGCTGGCCCAGGCCCCGAGGTGGCGGGAGCAGGATCCGGAACGGTCGGCCCGGGTGCTGGCGTACGGGGTGCACTCGATGGTGCGGGTGCCGCTGCGGGCGCGCGGGGTGCTGCTGGGGGTGGCCCGGTTCTGGCGGGCGGACCGCTCGGAGGCGTTCGAGGCGGACGACCTGGTGCTGGCCGAGGAGCTGGTGGCGCACGCGGCAGTGTGCATCGACAACGCGCGCCGCTACACCCGGGAGCACGCGATGGCGGTGACGCTCCAGCACAGCCTGCTGCCACGCAACCTGCCGCCGCAGAGCGCGCTGGACGTCGCGCACCGCTACCTGCCGGCCCAGGCCGGGGTGGGCGGCGACTGGTTCGACGTGATCCCACTGCCGGGCGCGCGGGTGGCCCTGGTCGTCGGGGACGTGGTGGGGCACGGCCTGCACGCGGCGGCGACGATGGGCCGGCTGCGGACGGCGATCCACAACTTCTCGACGCTGGACCTGCCGCCGGACGAGCTGCTGGGGCACCTGGACGACCTGGTGAACCGGATCGACCAGGACGAGGCCGGGAGCGGCGAGGGCGCGGCCCTGACCGGGGCGACCTGCCTGTACGCGATCTACGACCCGGTGGCACGGCGGTGCACGCTGGCCAGCGCCGGGCATCCGCCGCCCGCCGTGGTGGGCCCGGACGGACGGGTGGTGTTCCCGGAGCTGGCGACCGGGCCGCCGCTGGGGCTGGCGGTGCTGCCGTTCGAGAACGTCGAGCTGGACCTCGCGGAGGGCAGCCGTCTGGTGCTGTACACCGACGGGCTGGTGGAGGACCGCGAGCGCGACATCGGTGAGGGGCTCGAACTGCTGCGGGCGGCGCTGACCGGGCCGCCGCGCACACCGGAGCAGACCTGCGCGGACGTGCTGGGGGCGATGCTGCCGGAGCGTCCGCTGGACGACATCGCGCTGCTGGTGGCACGGACCAGGGTGCTGGCGCCGGACCAGGTCGCGGAGTGGGAGGTGCCGCCCGAACCGGCGGCGGTGGGCGCCGTCCGGGCCGAGGTCGCGGAGCGGCTGGCGGCCTGGGGGCTGGACGAGGCGGCGTTCGTCACCGAGCTGATCCTGAGCGAACTGGTGACCAACGCCATCCGGTACGGCACCGGGCCGATCCGGGTGCGGCTGCTGCGGGACCGGGCGCTGATCTGCGAGGTGTCGGACGGCAGCAGCACCTCGCCGCACCTGCGGTACGCGGCGACCACCGACGAGGGCGGGCGCGGGCTGTTCCTGGTCGCGCAGTTCGCGGACCGCTGGGGGACGCGCTACACGGCGACGGGGAAGGTGATCTGGACGGAGCAGCCGTTGGAGTAGCCGCCCGGAGCGGCCGGCCGACGGGGGAAGTCGGGGAGGGAATCGGAGTGGGAAGTCGACGGGCCCGACTTCCCACTCCGGGCGCTCAGCGCTGGAAGGCGGCCGCCAGGACGTTGACCACGTCGCCGACCACGATCACGGTCGGCGGCTTGATCCCCTCGGCCTCGACGGTCGCGGCGACGGTGGCCAGGGTGGCGTCCACCCGGCGCTGGGCGGCGGTGGTGCCCTCCTGGACGATCGCGACCGGGGTGTCGCCCGGGCGGCCGTGCTCGACGAGCTTCGCGGCGATCGCGCCGATCTTGTCCACGGCCATCAGCAGCACCAGGGTGCCGCGCATCCTCGCGGCGGCCTCCCAGTTGGTGAGCGAGCGCTCGTCGTCCGGGCCGACGTGACCGGAGATCACGGTGAACTCGTGCGTCATGCCCCGGTGGGTGACCGGGACGCCGGCCGCCGCCGGGACGCTGATCGAGCTGGAGATGCCCGGGACGACAGTGACCGGCAGTCCGGCCTCGGCGCAGGCGAGCAGCTCCTCGCCGCCGCGCCCGAAGACGTACGGGTCGCCGCCCTTGAGCCGGACCACGAACTTGCCGGCCCTGGCGTGCTCGATCAGCGTCCGGTTGATCGCCTCCTGGGCCATGAACCGGCCGTAGGGGATCTTGGAAGCGTCGATCACCTCGACGTGCTCGGGCAGTTCGGCGAGCAGCTCGCGCGGGGCGAGGCGGTCGGCGACCACCACGTCGGCGTCGGCCAGCAGGCGGCGGCCGCGCACGGTGATCAGATCCGGGTCGCCCGGGCCGCCGCCGACCAGGGCGACACTCCCCTGGCCCGGCTGGCCCGAGGCGCCGCCGACGCCGTGCGCGCGGAACTGGCGGACGGCCAGCGAGCCGTCCCGCAGGCCGTCCACGATGGCGTCGCGCAGAGCCGCGGAGTGGCGCGGGTCACCGGTGAGGACCGCGACGGTGGCACCCGCGTCGCGGCCGCTGGCCGGGGTCCAGGCGGTGGCGGCGGCGGCGTCGTCGCTGCGGGCGCAGAACACCCGCTCGCGCTCGGCCTCGGCGCTGACGGCACCGTTGACCGCCGGGTCGTCGGTGGCGACCAGGGCGTACCAGGCGCCGGCCAGGTCGCCGTCCCGGTACGGGCGGGCGTGCCAGGTGAGCTCGCCCGCGTCGGCCATCGCCTGCACGGCCGGGGTGGTGGCCGGCGATATCAGGTGCAGCTCCGCACCGGTGGCGATCAGCGCGGGAAGCCGGCGCTGCGCGACCTGGCCGCCGCCGACCACGACCACGCGGCGGCCGGCGAGCAGCAGGCCGACCGGGTACGGGGTACGGCCTTCGGTGCTGGGGTGCGGGGTGGGCGCGGTCATCGGCGGTGCTCCTGATCGGGGGTGAGGGTCCGGGGTGCGGGTGCGGCGTGACGCCGCTCCGCGGACCGGCGCGCCCTCGGGCCGGTCCGCGGAGTGGTGACGGAGGACGTCAGCCCTTCTCGGTGACCCCGGCGGAGTCGAAGGTGGCTACATCGTGCATCGCCCGGGCCGCGCTCTGCACCAGCGGCAGGGCCAGCAGGGCACCGGTGCCCTCGCCGAGCCGCAGGTCCAGGTCGATCAGCGGACGCAGGCCCAGCTTCGCCAGCGCGGCCTGGTGGCCGGGCTCGGCGGAGCGGTGGCCGGCGATGCAGGCCGCCAGCACCTCGGGGGCGATCGCCTTGGCCGCCAGCGCGGCCGAACCCGCGATGACGCCGTCCAGGACCACCGGGGTGCGCAGCGAGGCCGCGCCCAGCAGGAAGCCGGCCAGGGCCGCGTGCTCCAGGCCGCCGACGGCGGCGAGGACGCCGATCGGGTCGGCCGGGTCGGGCCGGTGCAGGGCCAGCGCGGCCCGGATGACCTCGATCTTGCGGGCGTGCGTCTCGTCGTCGATGCCGGTGCCGCGGCCGGTGACCTCGGCCGGGTCGAGGCCGGTGAACACCGAGATCAGAGCGGCCGAGGCGGTGGTGTTGGCGATCCCCATGTCGCCGGTGACCAGCGCCTTGTTGCCGGCCGCGACGAGGTCGCGGGCGGTCTCGATGCCGACCTCGATGGCCTTGAGGGCCTCCTCGCGGGTCATCGCCGGACCCTGGGTCATGTCGGCGGTGCCGGGCTTGACCTTGCGCGGCAGCAGGCCGGTGGTGCGGCCCTGCTGGATGGCCTCCGGCAGTTCGGCGGCGACGCCGACGTCGACCACGCAGACCTCGGTGCCGATCTGCTTGGCGAAGGAGTTGATCACCGCTCCCCCGGCCAGGAAGTTGCCGACCATCTGGGCGGTCACCTCCTGCGGCCACGGGCTGACGCCCTGCGCGTGCACGCCGTGGTCACCCGCGAAGATCGCCACGCAGGCGGGCTCCGGGATCGGCGGCGGGCACTTGCGGGACAGGCCGCACAGCTGGGCGGAGATGATCTCCAGCATGCCGAGCGAGCCGGCCGGCTTCGTCATCCGCTTCTGCCGGTCCCAGGCCTCGCCGAGCGCCTTGGCGTCCAGCGGGCGGATGCCGCGCAGGGTCTCGGCGAGCAGGCTCTGCGGCTCCTCGCCGGGCAGCGCGCGGTTGCCGTACTGCTCCTCGTGGACCACCCAGGACAGCGGGCGCTTCTTGGCCCAGCCCTGCTGCTCCAGCTCGGGCTCGTCCGGGAAGGAGTCGACGAAGCCGACGCACAGGTAGGCGACGACCTCCAGGTGCTCGGGCAGGCCGAGCTCGCGGACCAGCTCCTCGTCGTCGAAGAAGCTCACCCAGCCGACGCCCAGGCCCTCGGCGCGGGCGGCCAGCCAGAGGTTCTCGACCGCCAGGGCGGCCGAGTACGGGGCCATCTGGGGCTGGGTGTGCCGGCCCAGCGTGTGCCGGCCGCCGCGGGTGCGGTCGGCGGTCACCACGATGTTGACCGGCGTCTCGAGGATGGCCTCGATCTTGATTTCCTTGAACTGCTTGGCCCGGCCCTTGGGCAGCGAGTCCGCGTACACCTCGCGCTGGCGCTCGGCCAGGGCGTGCATCCGCCGGCGGGTCTTGGCCGAGCGGATCACCACGAAGTCCCAGGGCTGGGAGTAGCCGACGCTGGGCGCGGTGTGGGCGGCCTCCAGGACGCGGATCAGCACCTCGTGCGGGATCGGGTCCGGGCGGAAGCCGTTGCGGATGTCGCGGCGCTCGCGGATCACCTGGTGGACGGCCTCGCGTTCGGCCTCGCCGAAGCCGGGCGCGGCCGGGCCGCGGGGCTCGGCCGGCTCTTCGGCCTGCTCCTCGGCCGGCGCTTCCTCGGCGGGCTGCTCCGCCAGGTCCTCCGTCGGCGCCTCCGCCGGCTCCTCCGTCGATGCCTCCGTCTGCGGCTCGACGGCCTGCTCGGCAGGCTCGGCCGGCTGCGGCTCGGCGGCGGGGGCCTCGGCTGCCACGGACGCGTCAGCGGCCTGGTCGGCGGCGGGGGCCTCCGGTGCGGCGGCCTCCTCGGCGACGGACTCGGCGGCCACGGGCTCGGCGGCCACGGGCTCGACGGTGGGGGCCTCGGCGGCGGGGGCCTGTTCGGCGGACTCTGCGGCCGGCTCGGTGACGGGCTGGGCCTGATCCTCCGGGGTGGCCGGGGCGGTCTCGGCGACCGGCTCGGCGGCGGTCTCGATGGTCTCCGCGGTTGCGGCAACGGGCTCGGTGGCGTCGGCAGCCTCGGTGACCGGGGTGGCGTCCGCGACCTGCTGCGGCGCGGTCTCCGCTGCGGCGGCCTCGGTCTCAGGCTCGACGACGGGCTCGACGACCGGCTCGACCGGGGCCTCGACGGCCTGGTCCACGACCGGCGCGGCCTCCTGCGGCTGCTCGCCCTCGGTGGGCTCGATAACGGGCTCGGCAGCGACCTCGACGGCAGCCTCGACGGGCTCGACGACGGCCTGGCCGGAGGGCATCTCGCCCGTGCCGGCGGCGGTCTCGGCGACCGCCTCGACGACCGTTTCGACGACGGGCTCGACGACCGCCTCCGGCGCGGGCGCCACGGCCTCGGCGGGCTCGCCGGTCTCGACCGCTCCAGCGGCCTCGACGGGCGGGGCGGCCTGGACCGGCTCCTCGGCCGCTATGGGAGCGGGCTGCTGCGGGGCGACCTCCTCGGCCACCGGGGCCTGCGCGGCCGCCGCGACCGGAGGCAGACCGGTGGGCGCGGCGAGGAATGCGGAGATGCGCCGCGGCGGGCCGGCCGGGGCGGGGGCCTCGGTCTGCTCCGCGGGCGCGGCCTGCGCGGCGGCCTCGACGCCAACCTCGGCGACGGGCTCGACGGCGATCTCGACCGGCGCCTCGGCGGGCGCCGTCACCACGGCCCCGGCGAGGGGCGTGCCGCTCGGGTCGACGACCGGCTGGCCGGACTCCGCCGGGACCGGCTCGGCCACGGCGGCCGGCGCCGCGTCCACCACGGCCTCGGCGACGACGACGGCCTCCGGCAGTTCGACGACCTCGATCACCTCGATCGCCCCGACCGTCTCGACGGCCAGCTGGGCCTCGACCGGGTACGAGGCCAGCGGCACCTGCTGGAACTCCTGGGCCTCCGTCGCGGGAACCACGGGCGCCACCGAAGGCGCGGGCGCTGCCGGAACGGCCTGGGGCGCGGCGGCCGGCGCCGGGGCGACGGCCTCGGCCATCGGCGGCCGGCCGACCACCGGGATGCCGTGCGCGGGCGTGCCGCCCTGCGACGGGCCGCGGTCGGCGAGCGAGCGCACCGGGACCTGGCCGGTCATCAGCGACGGGTCCGGGATCGGCGGGCCTGCGTGCAGCGGGCGGCGCGGCGGCTGAGCGGCCGTCATCGCCTCCGTGGCCTGCGGGTGCGCCGGGGCGGCGTGGAACGGCTGCTGCGCCTGCTCGGCGCCGAGCGCCGGCGGCTCCAGCGGCGGCCACGAAGGCTCGACCGGCGTGCCGTCCTGCTGCGGGGCGAGCGGCGTCTGCTCGGTCGGGAGGGGCGCCAGCGGCTCGCCCCAGGAGCCCTGCGGACCGGGCATCAGCAGGACGTCGTCCTCGTCGTCCTGGTCGAGGAAGTGGAAGGCCGGACGCGGGGCGCCCGGGTCGATTCCCCAGCCCTCACCGGGCACACCGGGAGCCGGTGCGCCGGAAGCCGACAGGCCGGGGGCCGGTACGGCGAAGCCGGACGCGCCCAGCGGCTGGCCCTGCGGCGGGATGACACCCGCGCCGGGGGGCATCGCACCACCGGCCGGGCCGTGGCCCGGCGCCGTCGGGTTCGGGATCACACCGCCGTCCGTCGCGACGCCCTGGAGGGGTGCAACGCCCGCGACGCCCTCCGGTCCGCCGAGCGTGTCCGGCCCGGCGTTCAGGTGCTCCGGCAGTCCCTCGCCCGGGACGTGGCCGCCATCGGTCATTGTCAAACGCTCCTTCCAGGCCGCTGCCGCGCCCTTGGCGACACGATCACCGACCGCAGCGCCCATCCGCACGGGCCGGGCCTGCACCGGCCCGTCCCTCAACCACACGCGGCCGCCGCGCCGAGGCGCTGCGGCCCAAGTCTTTCCGGCGCACTGCGGCACCCCGGCCTGCGCACCGCCCACACCGGGCGGCGCACCATCTGAAACAACGACAACCCGGAGCAACCGGCACGACCGCACCGGACCCTACGGCATTCTCCAGGTCCGGCACGCGGCCCGTCGAATTGCCCACACTCCGAGCAAAACCGGATTGCACCACGTCAAAAAGGCGACAAACCGACTGAATCGGGTGGGTCGCCGACCGCCGCAGCCGCCCAGGACGCCACACTACCGGCCCAGCACGGTCACCTCTCGAATCGGTGTCCGGATGCGACCTGGATCACCGCCCGGCCCCACCACGACCCCTCAGCAGCACAGCGCGGGAGCAGAATGCGCCCGGCGGATCAGGCCGAATCCACAGGACGCACCCCGGTCCTTCACGCGATCTGCTCACCCCAGAGCAGCAGCACGCCGGTTCCACCCGCCCCCAGAACCAGCCCGCCACCGGCGCCACCGGCGGCCGACAGCGGAGTGGACTGCAGCAGCACACCGTCCGCCCGGTAGCCGGCCTCGGTGATCGCCCGGTGGATCTGCTCCCCCTCCGCGAGGGTCCGGGGCACCGCGACGAACCGCTCAGGACGGCGGGCCAGCACCGCGCGCACCACGTCGAGGCCGCCGGACTCCACCACCGCCACGTCCGGCTCGGGCAGGCCGCCCAGCACCTCGGGGCCCTGCCCGTGCACGGTCTCCACCTCGACGCCGTACCGGCGCGCGTTCACCGCCAACCCGGCGCAGGCCGAGCGGGACGCCTCGACCGCGACCACGGCGGCGCCGAAGCGGGCCGCCTCCACCGCGAGAGCGCCGCTGCCCGCGCCGACCGACCAGACCAGGTCCCCCGGACGAGCACCCAGACGGGCCAGCACCAGGGCGCGCACGTGCGCGGGGAGCGCCTCCGATGCGCCGGGCTCGTCCCCCGCGCGCCCGGCGCCCGCGTAGGCGTCACCGGGGAGCGCCCAGCCGCGGTCCGCGCCGGGGAAGCCGACCGGGCGCCCTGCCAGCCAGCCGGCCTCCGTGTCGACCCCGCCGGCCTGGGGACCGCCGTGGCCGCCGATCACCAGCACCACGTTGGGGTCGCGCCACACGTGGTCGGCGATCCGGTCGGACGTGAGGACGGTGACGTCCTCGTCCGGGGTGCCGAGGGCCTCGCAGACCACGAAGGTCCGGTGCACCCCGCGCAGCATGAGGGCCAGTTCGCTCGGCCCCGCGCCGGGCGCGGTCAGCACCGCGACCTTGGGGTGGGCCCGGCAGATGTTGGCCGCGCGGCGCAGCCGTCCGCCGTGGGCGCTGACCACCTGGGCGTCCTCCCAGGGCATGCCGGCCCGGGCGAAGGCGGCGGCGACCGAGGAGACGGCGGGCAGGACTTCCAGTTCGAGGCCGTACTCGGGGCGGCGCAGCGCGCGCACGACGCCGAAGAAGCCCGGGTCGCCCTCGGCGACCACGACGGCGGCGCCGCGGTGCTCGGCGATCCGCCGGGCGGCCTGCCGGACGTTGCCGAGGGTGATCCGCTCGGCGGCCTCCGGCACCGGGAGGGCGTTCAGTTGGTAGGGGGCGCCGGCCACCAGGGTCGCTGCGGCGAGGGCCGCGCCGGCGGCCTCGGTCAGCGGCGTGCCGTCCCACCCGATGACCGTGATCCGGTCAGCCATCTGCGGCCGTTCTCCCTCGACTCGGTGCGCGGACCGGCCTGCGACCCGGGGTGTCCCTGTGGTGTCACCCGGTGTGCGACTCGGTGCGCCGACAAACCGCGCCGGTGTGCGGCGCCGGTGCAGAGGCTACCGGGTGTGATCCCCTCGGCGCCGACATCTCGTACACATGTCCGTGACGAGCCGCCGGCGGGTGAGCGGCACGAACGGCTCGGACGGTACAGGCGACTCGCGCGATCGGGGCGGCTCAGTCGCGCAGCACGTAGCGCTGGTCGCCGTGCCAGCCGCCCCGCTGCGGCTCGGGCTCGGGCGCGTCCAGGTCCTCCGGGAGCAGGCTCCACAGGATGAGGTCGCTGCGGCTCTCCACGACGACCTCGCCGGACCCGCCGGACTCGCCCCGGACTATCCAGGCGCTGCGCAGCACGCCCTCGCTGATGCCGCCGATCTTCTGGGCGACCTGCTGGGCCGCGGTGTTCCCGGCGGCGGTGCGCAGCTCCAGGCGCAGGAAGTCGCGGTCCTCGAACAGCCACTGGCTGACGCCGAGGACGGCCTCGGGCGCGTAGCCCTCGCCGCGGGCCCAGGAGGCGGTGACGTAGGAGATCTCGGTGCTGCGCAGGCGCCAGTCGGTGTTGCGCAGTTCGACCAGGCCGACCAGGCGCTGGGTGAGGTGCTCGGTGACGGCGAAGACGATGCCGCGGCCGGCGGCCCGGTGGGCGGGGGCGAGGGTGCGGGCGAGTTCGGTCGCGTACGCCTCGGTGAAGGGGTGCGGCAGATCGGTCCAGGCCAGGACGAGTTCGTCCGCCATCATCGTGGCCAGGCCGGGCGCGTCGTCCTCCGCAAGGGGCCGCAGCAGAAGCCGTTCGGTGCTGATGGCGGTCTCGGGGAAGCTCGCTGCCATGCCGTCTCTCCTCGCCGGGTCGTGAACACAACACCGTACGCCCCCGCCGTGCCCCGGGTGTCACGCGGTGCGCCGCCCGCACGACGGTACGTCAGAACGCCGCCGACCAGGGCGCCCCGGGTGCATCCTGCCCGACCGGGCCCCCGCCGAGGTGCGGCGGGGGCCCGGTCGGGGTCAGGGCGTGGATCGGACCGCGGCTCAGAAGGCCGGGATGACCGAGCCCTGGAAGGTGTCGTCGATGTACTTCTTGACCTCGTCGGAGTGCAGCAGCTCGGCCAGCTTCTTCACGCGCGGGTCGTTCTCCTTGCCCTTCTTCACGGCGAGGATGTTGGCGTACGGGTTGCCCTCGGCCTTCTCCAGCACCAGCGCGTCGGTGGCGGGCTTCAGGCCGGAGTCGAGCGCGTAGTTGCCGTTGATGACGGCGGCGTCGAGGTCGGCGATGGAGCGGGGCAGCTGGGCGGCCTCCAGCTCCTTCCACTTGAGGTTCTTCGGGTTGCCCGTCACGTCGGCCGGGGTGGCGGCGGTGGTGACGCCGTCCTTCAGCGTGATGAGCTTGTTGTCGGCGAGCAGCTTGAGCGCGCGGCCCTCGTTGGTGGCGTCGTTGGGCAGGCCGACGGTGGCGCCGTCCGGCAGGTCGGCGATCGACTTGACCTTCTTGGAGTAGACGCCGAGCGGCTCCAGGTGCACGGGCTCGACCGAGACGATGTCGGTGCCGTGCTTCTTGTTGAAGTCCTCCAGGTACGGGACGTGCTGGAAGTAGTTCGCGTCGGCCGAACCGTCCTGCACCGCCGTGTTGGGGGTCACGTAGTCGGTGACCTCCTTGATGTCGAGCTTGAGGCCCGCCTTGGCCGCGAGGTTGTCCTTGACGTACTTGAGGATCTGCCCGTGCGGGGTGGGGCTGGCGATGACCTTGAGCGGCGCGTTCGGGTCCGAGGAGGAGGACCCGGAGCTGCCGCACGCGGCCAGCGAGAGGGCGATGCCGGCGGTGGCGAGGATGCTGGTGAACTTCAGGGCGTTGCGCACGAAAAGTGCCTTTCTGCGTGATACGGGGAGCCGTGGTCCGGTGTCGGACCCGGGAGGTCTAGGGGGCGACGAGGTCCTCGTCGGGGGCGGCCGGTCCGGCCGGGGTGCGGCCCAGCAGGCGGGTCCGGCCGCCGGTGCCGCCGCGGTTGGCGAGGCGCCGGACGGCGAAGTCGCCGATCAGCTGGACGGCGGTGACGAGGATCACCAGCTCGGCCACGATGACCCACATGAAGGCGGTCTCGAAGCGCTGGTAGCCGTAGTTGACGGCGAGCGTGCCGAGGCCGCCGCCGCCGACCGTGCCGGCCATCGCGGAGTAGCTGATCAGCGTGATGATCGTGGTGGTCACCGAGGCGGCGATGCCGGGCAGCGCCTCCGGGAGCAGCGTCTTGCGGACGATCGTCCAGGTGCTGCCGCCCATCGCCTGGACGGCCTCGACCAGGCCGCGGTCGACCTCGCGGACGGAGGTCTCGACCAGGCGGGCGAAGAACGGGATGGCGCCGATGGTGAGCGGCACGGTCGCCGCCTGCCAGCCGATGGAGGTGCCGACCAGCCAGCGGGTGAAGGAGATCAGCGCGATCATCAGGATGATGAACGGCACCGAGCGGGCGATGTTCACCACGAAGGCGATCGACTTGTTGACGGCCCGGTTCGCCAGCAGCCCGCCCTTGTCGGTCAGCACCAGCAGGATGCCCAGCGGCAGGCCGAGCAGCACGGTGACGGCCGTGGAGACGCCGACCATCTGGAAGGTCTCCTGCGTGGCGGGCCCCATCAGGGCCCACATCTGGTCCCAGGTCATGCCACCGCTCCGTCCGCCGCGCCCAGTACGTCCACCTGTAGGCCCTGCTCGCGCAGGTAGCCGATCGGCACCACGTTGTCCTGGTGGCCGCCGGAGAGCTCGACCCGCATCCGGCCGACCATCCGGCCGGCGATGGTCTCCACCGCGGCGCCGAGGATGTTGATGTCGATCTGGTAGGTGCGGGCCAGCTGGGAGACGAAGGGCTGGGCCGAGGAGTCGCCCTGGAAGGTGATCTCCAGCACGGTCGAGCCGGGGTGGCCGGTGCCGAACTCGCTGAGCGGGAACAGCTCGCGGGCCAGCTCGGAGCCGGGCTCGGCCAGCAGGTCGGTCAGCCTGCCGGACTCGACCACCCGGCCACCGCGCATCAGGGCCGCGGAGTCGCAGACGGACTTGATGACGTCCATCTCGTGGGTGATCAGCAGGACGGTGAGGCCGAGCTGCTGGTTGAGGTCGCGCAGCAGCTTGAGGATCGAACGGGTGGTCTCCGGGTCGAGCGCCGAGGTGGCCTCGTCGGAGAGCAGCACCTTGGGGTCGCCGGCCAGGGCCCGGGCGATGCCGACGCGCTGCTTCTGGCCGCCGGAGAGCTGGTTGGGGTAGCTGCGGGCCTTGTCGCCGAGGCCGACCAGGTCGAGCAGTTCGGCGGCCTTGCGGCGGCGCTGGGTGCGGTCCAGTCCGATGATCTCCAGCGGAAGCTCGACGTTCTGCTGGACGGTCCGCGAGGAGAGCAGGTTGAAGTGCTGGAAGACCATGCCGATCCGGCGCCGCGCCTCCCGCAGTTCCCGGCCGGCCCGGTTCTCGCCGCCGGACAGCGCGGTCAGCTCGACCCCGTCCACCGTGACGGTGCCGGAGGTCGGACGCTCCAGCATGTTCACGCAGCGGATGAGGGTGGACTTGCCGGCGCCGCTGGTGCCGACGACTCCGTAGACCTCGCCAGGGCGGACGTGCAGGTCGACGCCGGCGAGGGCGCTCACCTCGCGGCCTCGGGAGCGGTAGACCTTCGTGAGGTCCGTGGTGGTGATCACAGCTGCTTCCGTGGGTCGGGGGCGGGCGGCGGGCGGCCGCCCGACCGGGGTGCGGTCGGCGACGTGCACGGCGCTTCGCCAGGGGGATCCGGACCTGCCACCTCTTGATCGTGGCCGCTGCGCGGCCGGGCCGCGCGACGGCGTGGCCCTTACGAGTCATCGGGCGCGAGTCACGGGCACGAGTCGTCGTGGACGACCACCCGCCCATGGGTGGGCAGGCGGGGAGAAGGGGTGTGGCAGGCTGGGCGCGCTCGCACGGACGGGAACGACGCCGGGTCTCGCTTCGGGGCGCGAGGTGGGGGCACCCTCAACCGGGTGCCGGGGGCGGTGGCCCTCAGCGGTGACACATTCGACGGCACATGGCGCGCTCACCTGCCGGCAGGGTGCCGGTGGGGGTCCATTTCGTCGTCGCAGTCATGTGAGCCAGTAAATCAGATGGGTCGATTTGGACCCAATTACTTGGATGTGATGTCCGCAATGCGGACACCCGACGCCGCCACCAGCGACGATACGGCTCGGCGCCGCCACCGGAGTGTCCGGATGGTGGCGGCGCCGTGCGGGCCGGAACGGGCGGAGGGCTCAGGCGGTCGCGGCGAGCGACACCACGGCGGGCTTCTCCAGGTGCACCAGGCTGAGCCGGTCGGTGACCGGCTCGACCGCGGACTGCCGGTAGCCCAGGCGGGTGTACAGCCGCAGGTTGCCGAGGCTGCGGTGGCCGGTGAACAGGCGGTAGGAGGTCACCGGACGGCCGTCCTCGGCGAGGCGGCGCTCCAGCGCGTCCAGCAGCCGGCCGCCCAGGCCGTGCCGCTGCATCCTCGGGTGGACGACCAGGCGCCCTATCCGGCCGACGCCCTCGGCGTCGACGTGACCACGGACGGTGCCGACCACCTCGTCGCCCAGCCGGGCGACCAGGACGTACTGCCCGGACAGTTCGGCGCGCAGGCTCTCCAGGCTCTGCGTCAGGGGCTCGATCGCCCAGTCGCCGTACAGCTCCGCCTCGGGCTGGTAGCCGAGGTACTGGAGCTTGAGGATCTGCTCCGCGTCCTCGGCGTCCGCCGCCGAGATGATCACGCTCATGCCCATGTGCTGGGGCCTCCCCATCGTCGTGCCCGGCGCGCAAACGTGAGGGTGACGCACCGGATGCCCTGCCGGAGATGTCCCGGCCGGGGATCTGCCCTGACCGGGGGTGGCGCACGAACGTACCAGCCGCGCGGCCCGGAAGTGCCCGGGTCGACGGCGACGCGCTCACGCTCAGTATCCGAGCGATCGCGGCACCGTCAAGAGCTACGTTCGCCAGCGCTCTACCCGCGTGTCAGCTGCTCTCAACCTTCGGGGCGTTCGACGTGGCGAGGGTCACGCGGGGGTGGGGCAGGTGGTGGGGCGACTGGTGGGCGCCGCGCGCGGGGCGTGGCCGGGGGCGGCGACGGCTCGACGTGGCGAGGGTCACGCGGGGGGCGGAGGTCGGTGGCGGCGGCCGATGGCGGCGGCCGGGCGTGCGGAACGTCACCCGGGCGGAGCCGCCTCCGGGGTGATCCGCATGCGGAGCGTCACCAGCGGCTCACGGGTACCGCTCGGCATGGAGGAGGATCCGCAGGCAGGCGAGGCAGCGGGAGCGGGTCGGCCCGATCGAGCCGCGCGGCATGCCGAGGCGTTCGGAGAGCTCCCGGTAGGTCGGCGGCGGATCCTCGGCGAGGGCGGCGACCAGCTCGGGGCAGCGGCCCGGCAGGCCGGCCACGGTCTCGCGGACCACGCGGCGGCGGCGTTCGGCGAGGAAGACGTCCTCGGCGGAGGGGACGGGCGGAAGGGTAGTGCACACACCGTGCATGACGGGCCGGGGCGGGCCGGGTTACGCCCGACCGGGGGTGCGGACGCCGGAGGGGCGCGACGGTCGGACCGTCGCGCCCCTCCCCCGCAGACCGGCGGTCAGCCCTGGATCCACTCCTGCTGCCGCGCCAGGTCCGCCTTCACCTCGGCGAGCTGGACCGCCACCGCCGACGGCGCGGTGCCGCCGCGCCCGTTGCGCGAGGCGATGGCGCCGTGCACGCTGAGCACCGACCGGACCTCGGGCGTCAGGTGCACCGAGATCGCCGCGAACTGCTCGTCCGTCAGGTCGGACAGCTCGATGCCCTCGGCCTCGCAGACCTTGACGCAGGCGCCGGCCACCTCGTGCGCGACCCGGAACGGCACGCCCTGCCTGACCAGCCACTCGGCGATGTCGGTGGCGAGCGAGAAGCCGGCCGGGGCCAGCTCCTCCAGCCGCTCCCGGTGCACGGTGAGGGTGGCCATCATCCCGGTGAACGCGGGCAGCAGCACCTCCAGCGTGTCGCAGGAGTCGAACACCGGCTCCTTGTCCTCCTGGAGGTCCCGGTTGTAGGCGAGCGGCAGGGCCTTGAGGGTGGCCAGCAGGCCGGTCAGGTTGCCGATCAGCCGGCCGGACTTGCCCCGGGCGAGCTCGGCGATGTCCGGGTTCTTCTTCTGCGGCATGATCGAGGAACCGGTGGAGAAGGCGTCGTGCAGCGTGATGAAGCCGAACTCCTTGGTGTTCCAGATGATCACCTCCTCCGCGATCCGGGAGAGGTTGATGCCGATCATCGCGGTCACGAACGCGAACTCGGCGACGAAGTCGCGCGAGGCCGTGCCGTCGATGGAGTTGCCGACCGAGCCGCCCTCGAAGCCGAGGTCGGCGGCGACGGCCTGCGGGTCGAGGCCGAGCGAGGAGCCGGCCAGCGCCCCGGAGCCGTACGGGGAGACGGCGGTGCGGACGTCCCACTGGCGCAGCCGCTCGGCGTCCCGGCCGAGGGCCTGCACGTGCGCGAGGACGTGGTGGGCGAAGAGGACGGGCTGGGCGTGCTGGAGGTGGGTGCGGCCCGGCATCGCGGTGTCCGGGTGCGCCTCGGCGAGGCCGACCAGGGCGTGCTGGAGGTCGAGCACCAGGGCGCCGATGGTCTTCGCGTGGTCCCGCAGGTACATCCGGAACAGGGTGGCGATCTGGTCGTTGCGCGAGCGCCCGGCCCGCAGCTTGCCGCCGAGGTCGGCGCCGAGGCGCTCCAGCAGGCCGCGCTCCAGGGCGGTGTGCACGTCCTCGTCGGC
Source organism: Kitasatospora sp. NPDC058492 (assembly GCF_042720685.1). Classification (NCBI taxonomy): domain Bacteria; kingdom Bacillati; phylum Actinomycetota; class Actinomycetes; order Kitasatosporales; family Streptomycetaceae; genus Kitasatospora; species Kitasatospora sp. NPDC058492. The sequence goes on along the minus strand of NZ_JBHXMU010000068.1, from coordinate 29,521 downwards.
GACGGTCCCGGTGAAGGTGCCCGCCTGGACGTCGGCGAGCAGCTGGTCGAGGCCGGCCAGCATCGCGGCGAGCTCGTCGTCGGAGAGCAGGCCGGCCTTGTGCAGGACCCGGGCGTGGGCCTTGGAGCCGGCGATGTCGTACGGCGCGAGGCGCCAGTCGAAGTGGACCGAGGCGGAGAGCCTGGCCAGCGCCTCGGACGGGCCGTCGGCGAAGCGCGCGCCCCAGAGGCGGACGTCGGCGGTCTGGTCGGCGTGCTGGTCGGCGGACATCGCGTGGGCTCCTGACGGGGAAGGGGGGTGGGGACGGGAGGGGATCAGGCGAGGTCGCGGCGGGCGGCGAGCTTCGAGGACATCCCGAAGATCTCGATGAAGCCCTTGGACATCGACTGGTCGAAGGTGTCACCGGTGTCGTAGGTGGCGAGGTTGAAGTCGTACAGCGACTGGTCGGACTTGCGGCCGTTGACCACGGCCCGGCCGCCGTGCAGGACCATCCGGATCTCGCCGGTGACGTGCTGGTTGGCCTCGTTCACGAAGCCGTCCAGCGCGCGCTTGAGCGGGGAGAACCAGAGGCCGTCGTAGACGAGTTCGGCCCAGCGCTGCTCCACCTGCCGCTTGTAGCGGGCGAGTTCGCGCTCGACGGTGACGTTCTCCAGGGCCTGGTGGGCGGTGATCAGGGCGATCGCGCCGGGGGCCTCGTAGATCTCCCGGGACTTGATGCCGACCAGCCGGTCCTCGACCATGTCCAGCCGGCCGATGCCCTGGGCGCCGGCCCGCTCGTTCAGCTCCTCGATGGCCTGGAGGACGGTCACCTTGCGGCCGTCGATCGCCACCGGGACGCCGGCGTCGAAGGTGATGACCACCTCGTCGGCCTCGCGCGGGGCGGCCGGGTCCTGGGTGTAGTCGTAGACGTCCTCGATCGGGGCGTTCCAGATGTCCTCCAGGAAGCCGGTCTCGACGGCCCGGCCGAAGACGTTCTGGTCGATCGAGTACGGGGACTTCTTGGTGGTGGCGATCGGCAGGCCCTTGGCCTCGGCGAAGGCGATCGCCTTGTCCCGGGTCATCGCGTAGTCGCGCACCGGGGCGATGCACTTCAGGCCGGGGGCCAGGGAGTTGATGCCGACCTCGAACCGGACCTGGTCGTTGCCCTTGCCGGTGCAGCCGTGCGCGACGGTGGTGGCGCCGTGCTTGCGGGCAGCGGCGGCCAGGTGCTTGACGATGACCGGCCGGGACAGCGCGGAGACCAGCGGGTACTGGCCCTGGTAGAGCGCGTTGGCCTTGATCGCCGGGAGGCAGTACTCGTCGGCGAACTCGTCGCGGGCGTCCGCGACCTCGGCCTCGACGGCGCCGCAGTCCAGCGCGCGCTGACGGATCGCCTCCAGGTCCTCGCCGCCCTGGCCGACGTCGACGGCGACGGCGATGACCTCGGCGCCCGTCTCCTCGGCGATCCAGCCGATGCAGACGGAGGTGTCCAGTCCGCCCGAGTAGGCGAGTACGACGCGCTCGGCCACGGCTTTCTCCTTACAGCTCTACGTACAGGGTTTCCGTACAGGTTTACGGCGACAGGCATAAGTATGCACTACTCCGTATGAAACACAAAACCCCGGCCGGGGAAGTTCTCCACCGGTCGGGGTTTCGTGTCGTGGCGCGTCGTTGTGCGTCGTGACGCGTCGGGGTCTCGCGTCGTGGCGCGCTACTGCGCCTTCGCCTGGGCGAGTTGCATGAGGTGGTCGGCGAGCGCCTGGCCGCCCGCCGGGTCCCGGCTGATCAGCAGGACGGTGTCGTCGCCGGCGATGGTGCCGATGATCTCGAACACCTCCGCCTGGTCGATCGCCGAGGCGAGGAACTGCGCGGCCCCCGGAGGGGTGCGCAGCACCACCAGGTTGCCGGAGGCCGTCGCGGAGACCATCAGCTCGCCGGCCAGCCGGGCCATCCGGCCCTCGCTGGCCGACTCGCCCATGGGCGCGCGCGGCGTGCGGTCGCCGCCCTCCGCCGGGACGGCGTAGATCAGCGCGCCGTCCCGGTTGCGGATCTTGACCGCGCCCAGCTCGTCCAGGTCCCGGGAGAGGGTCGCCTGGGTGACCACGAGTCCGTCGTCGGCGAGCAGCTTGGCGAGCTGGCTCTGCGAGCGCACGGGCTGGCGGGTGAGCAGGTCCACGATCCGCCGGTGCCGCGCGGTGCGGGTCTGCGGCACCTGCGGCGACGGGCCTGCGGCGGACGGGCCGGAGTGGGAAACGGTCATGTGGTTATTCTCCCGGACAACGGTCAGCTCGCATCGGCCGGGGCGCCCTCGCGCACCGCCCGCAGGACGCCCGGCAGAGCGGCGAGGAAGGCGTCCGCCTCCTGCTCGGTCAGCACCAGCGGCGGGGCCAGCCGGACGGCGTCCGGGACGGCCGCGTTGACCAGGAAGCCCGCCTCCTGCGCGGCGGCCTGCACCCGCACCGACACCGGCTCGGTGAGCACGATGCCGAGCAGCAGCCCGGCGCCGCGCACGTGTGAGACCAGCGGGTCGCCGATCGCCTCGACGCCCTGGCGCAGCCGCTCGCCGAGCTTGCGGACGTGCTCCAGCAGGCCCTCGGACTCGATGGTGTCCAGGACCGCGAGCCCGGCCGCCGCGGCCACCGGGTTCCCGCCGAAGGTGGTGCCGTGCTGGCCCGGGGTGAGCAGTTCGGCGGCCTCGCCGAAGGCCAGCACCGCGCCCATCGGCAGCCCGCCGCCGAGCGCCTTGGCGAGGGTGACGACGTCCGGCTCGACGCCCTCGACGGCCTGGTGGGCGTACCAGTACCCGGTGCGGCCGACGCCGGTCTGGATCTCGTCCAGGATCAGCAGGGTGCCCGTCGCCCGGGTGATCTCGCGGGCCGCCCTCAGGTAGCCCTCGGGCAGCGGGATGGCGCCGTTCTCGCCCTGGATCGGCTCCAGGAAGACCGCCGCGGTCTCGGTGGTGACGGCCGCGCGCAGCGCCTCGACGTCGCCGAACGGGACGTGCGTGACGTCGCCGGGCAGCGGGCGGAACGGCTCCTGCTTGGCCGGCTGGCCGGTGAGCGCGAGGGCGCCCATCGTCCGGCCGTGGAAGGCGCCCTGGAGGGCGACCAGGTGGGTGCGGCCGGTCCGGCGGCTGATCTTGAACGCGGCCTCGTTGGCCTCGGCGCCGGAGTTGCAGAAGAACACCCGGCCGCCCTCCCGGCCGTCCAGCCGCAGCAGCCGCTCGGCGAGGGCGATGGTCGGCTCGGCCATGAAGAGGTTGGAGACGTGGCCCAGGGTGGCGATCTGCCGGCTGACCGCCTCGACGACCGCCGGGTGGGCGGTGCCGAGGGCGTTGACGGCGATGCCGCCGAGCAGGTCGGTGTACTCCTTGCCGTCGGCGTCCCAGAGCTTGGCGCCCGCACCGCGCACCAGCGCGATCCGCGGGGTGCCGTAGTTGTCGGTGAAGGCGTGCTGCCACCGGCCGGTCAGTTGCTCGTTCGCGGTCATGCCAGTCCCCCGGTCACGGTCTGTTCGTCGTCCGGCACGACCATCGTGCCGATGCCCTCGTCGGTGAAGATCTCCAGCAGCAGGCTGTGCTGCACCCGGCCGTCCAGGACGCGGGCGGTGCCCACCCCGGAGCGGACGGCGCGCAGGCAGCCCTCCATCTTGGGGAGCATGCCGCTGGCCAGGCTCGGCAGCAGCTCCTCCAGCTCGCTCGCGGCGAGTTGGCTGATCACGTCGTCGGAGTTCGGCCAGTCCGCGTAGAGGCCCTCGACGTCGGTCAGGACCACCAGCATCTCGGCGCCCAGCGAGACCGCCAGGGCGGCCGCGGCGGTGTCGGCGTTGATGTTGTAGACGTGGCCGTCGGCGCCGCGCGCGATCGAGGAGATGACCGGGATCCGGCCGTCGGCGATCAGCGCCTTCACCGCGCCGGCCTCGATGTTGACGATGTCGCCGACCAGGCCGATGTCGACCTGCTCGCCGTCCACCACCGCGTACCGCTTGACCGCCGTCATGGTGTGCGCGTCCTCGCCGGTCATGCCGACGGCGAACGGGCCGTGCTCGTTGAGCAGGCCGACCAGTTCGCGCTGCACCTGGCCGGCCAGCACCATCCGGACCACGTCCATGGTCTCGGGGGTGGTGACCCGCAGGCCGTTGGTGAAGCTGGACTCCAGGCCGAGCCGCTCCAGCTGGGCGCTGATCTGCGGGCCGCCGCCGTGCACCACGACGGGGTGCAGGCCGGCGTAGCGCAGGAAGACGACGTCCTGGGCGAAGGCCGACTTGAGGCTCTCGTCCACCATGGCGTTGCCGCCGAACTTGATCACGACGGTCTTGCCGTGGAAGCGCTCCAGCCACGGCAGCGCCTCGATCAGCGTCATCGCCTTGGGCAACGCGGTGTTGTTGCGGGCCTGTTCGCCCTTGGGTGCGATCTTCACGGGTGTCCCTCGTCCGAACGGGTGTCGCGCATCGGGTGTCGCGGATCAGGTGTCGCGCATCGGTGGCGCGCGTCACCTGTCGGGCATCAGGTCGAGTAGGCGCTGTTCTCGTGGACGTAGTCGGCGGTGAGGTCGTTGGTCCACAACGAGGCGCTCGCCGTACCGGCGTTGAGGTTCGCGGTGATGACGACCTCGCGGCCGGCCATGTCCACCAGGGTGCGGTCCTCGCCGACGCTGCCGTCCTTGCAGACCCAGACGCCGTTGATGGCCACGTCCAGCCGGTCCGGCTCGAAGGCGGCGTCGGTGGTGCCGATCGCGGCCAGCACCCGGCCCCAGTTGGGGTCCTCGCCGTGGATGGCGCACTTGAGCAGGTTGTTGCGGCTGATCGTCCGGGCGACGTCGACGGCCTCCTGCTCGGTGGCGGCGCCGGTGACGTCGATCCGGATGTCCTTGCTGGCGCCCTCGGCGTCGGCGATCAGCTGGCGGGCCAGGTCGGCGCTGACGGTGCGGACCGCCTCGGCGAACTCGGCCTCGTCCGGGACGACGCCGGAGGCGGCCGAGGCCAGCAGCAGCACGGTGTCGTTGGTGGACATGCAGCCGTCGGAGTCGATCCGGTCGAAGGTGGTGCGGGTGGCGCCGCGCAGCGCGGTGTCCAGGGCGGCGGAGTCCAGGTCGGCGTCGGTGGTGATCACGACCAGCATGGTGGCCAGGCTCGGGGCGAGCATGCCCGCGCCCTTGGCCATGCCGCCGACCGTCCAGCCCGCCGGGCTGGTGACCTGGGCGGTCTTGTGCACGGTGTCGGTGGTCTTGATGGCGATCGCGGCGGCCTCGCCGCCGGTCGCGCTCAGCTCCCGGGCGGCCAGCGCGACGCCGGGCAGCAGGACGTCCATCGGGAGGCGCTCGCCGATCAGGCCGGTGGAGGCGACGGCGACCTCGCCGGCGTTGAGCTCCAGCTCCTCGGCGACCTTCTCCGCGGTGGTGTGGGTGTCCTGGAAGCCGAGCGGGCCGGTGCAGGCGTTGGCGCCGCCGGAGTTGAGGACCACTGCGGACACCTGGCCGCCCTTGAGGACCTGCTCGGACCAGACGACCGGCGCGGCCTTGACCCGGTTGGCGGTGAAGACGCCGGCGGCGGCGAGCGCGGGGCCGTCGTTGACCACCAGGGCGAGGTCCGGGGTGCCGGAGGCCTTGATGCCGGCGGTCACACCGGCGGCCCGGAAGCCCTTGGCGGCCGTCACGCCCACGTTCGTACTGTTGCTCACGGTGCGACTCCGTTCACGGGAAGGCCCAGCTCCTCGGGCAGGCCCAGGGCGATGTTCATGCTCTGCACCGCGCCGCCCGCGGTGCCCTTCACGAGGTTGTCGATCGCGCTGATCGCGATGATCCGCCCGGCGGTGGCGTCCAGCGCGACCTGGACGAGGGCGGTGTTGGCGCCGTAGACGCTGCTGGTCTGCGGCCACTGCCCCTCGGGCAGCAGGTGGACGAACGGCTCGTCCGCGAACGCCTCGGTGTAGGCGGCGCGCAGGCTCTCGGCGGTCACGCCGGGCCGCGCCTTGGCGGAGCAGGTGGCGAGGATGCCGCGCGGCATCGGGACGAGGGTCGGCGTGAAGGAGACGGTGACGGGCTCGCCCGCGACCGGGGTGAGGTTCTGCACCATCTCCGGGGTGTGCCGGTGCACGCCGCCGACGCCGTACGGGCTGACGTTGCCCATGACCTCGCTGCCCAGCAGGTGGGTCTTGGCGGCCTTGCCCGCACCGGAGGTGCCGGAGGCGGCGACCACGACGGCCTCCGGCTCGGCGAGCCCGGCCGCGTATGCCGGGAACAGCGCCAGGGACACGGCCGTCGGGTAGCAGCCGGGCACGGCGATCCGGTTGCTGCCCTTCAACGCGGCCCGGTGGCCGGGGAGTTCGGGCAGGCCGTAGGGCCAGGTGCCGGCGTGCGCGGAGCCGTAGAACTGCTCCCAGTCGGTGGCGGCGCGGAGCCGGAAGTCGGCGCCGCAGTCGACCACCAGGACGTTGTCGCCGAGCGCCTCGGCGACGGCGGCGGACTGGCCGTGCGGCAGCGCCAGGAAGACCACGTCGTGGCCGGCCAGCACCTCGGGGGTGGTGGGTTCGAGGACGCGGTCGGCGAGCGGGATCAGGTGCGGCTGGAGCGCGCCCAGCCGGGTGCCCGCGTTCGAGCCGCCGGTCAGCGCCCCGATCTCCACCTCCGGGTGGCCGAGCAGCAGGCGCAGCACCTCGCCGCCCGCGTATCCGCTCGCGCCGGCGACGGCGACTCGCAATGCCATGGCGTTCCTCCTTTGTTGTGGCATGAATATACGCAGCACGGAACATTCATGCAAGGAGCTGCGGTCAGGACCCCGAAGAACGCCCGAAAACCGCCCTGCGTCCGCCCGGCCGGGCCGCCACCGGCCCACGACCGACCCTCCCCCGACCGGGCGGACGCCGGACTACCGCTTGACCGCGCGCAGCACCACGAACTTGGGGTTGCCCGCCACCAGCTGGCAGTTCCCGAAGAGACGCCGCAGCTTGACGTGGTAACCGAGATGGCGGTTGCCGACCACCCACAGCTCCCCGCCCGGCCGCAGCGCCCGCCGGGAACCGGTGAACATCCGCCAGGCGGTGGCGTCCGTGGTGGCCTGGTGCGAGTGGAACGGCGGATTGTTCAGGACGAGGTCCACCGAGCCCGCGGGCGCCACCTCCGGCGCCAGCGCGTCGGCCGTCAGGAACTCCGCCCGGGCGTCCGGGCCCAGATTGGCGCGGAAGGTCTCCTCCGCCGAGGCCACCGCCTGATGGGACTCGTCGACGAACACCAGCTCCGCACCCGGCCCGGCCAGCGCGGCGGCCGTGCCGACCACGCCGTTGCCGCAGCCCAGGTCGACCACCCGGGCCCCGGGCGCCGGGGTCGGCAGGTGGCCGAGGAAGAAGCGGGTGCCGATGTCGAGGCGCTCGGCGCAGAACGTGCCGGCGTGGTTGACCACCGTGCGCCCGGACACCGCTCCGACGTCCGGCGGCAGCGCGTAGCGGTGCGGCCACGGGCTGGGGCCGGGATCCAGCGCCGGATCCGGGGTGCAGAAGATCAACCGGGCCTTGCGGGCGGCGAGCGAGGTGCGGGTCGGGCCGAGGATCCGCTCGAAGAGCTGGAGCGTGGAGGTGTGGATCTCGGCGACCATGCCGGCGCCGACCACCACCGTGCCCGGGTGGACGGCGGGGGCCAGCCGGTGCAGCTGGTCCTCCAGCAGGGCCAGGCTCTTGGGCACGCGCACCAGCAGGACGTCGATCCGCTCCGGCGGGGCGTCCCGGGTGGTCAGCAGCCGGGCCGGGTCGACGGTGGCGCCGACCCGCGCCAGGTTGGCCAGGGTGGCCTGCCGGCCGAGGTGGGAGTCGACGATCTGCACCGGCTCGTGGGCGGCCAGCGCGGTGGTCAACGCGCCCCAGCGGTCGCCCAGGACGACGATCCGGCGGCCGGCCAGGTCGGTCACGGTGCCGGCGGCGCTGTCCGCCTCGCCCGCGAGGTGGCGCAGCAGGTACTCGTCGGCCGCGTCCCAGGCCCGCAGCCGCTCACGCGGGTCCTCGGGGAAGCGGGTGAGGTCGAAGGCGCCCCACGGCGTGCTGAACAGGGTCGCCGCGGCGGGCGTGATCTCGGGATTCATCGTGTTCTCAGGCTATCCGACGGCCCGACGGGGAACCGTTTCGACGGATACTGGAAGAGCCCGGCCGAGAGGGGTGAGGGCGATGGACTGGAAGCTCGAAGTCGTGGTGGTCCCGGTGTCGGACGTGGACCGCGCGAAGCTGTTCTACGAGGAGCTGGTCGGCTTCACGGTCGACCACGACACCCGGTTGCGCGACGGGGTCCGGGTCGTCCAGCTGACTCCCCCGGGCTCCACGTGCTCCATCGTGGTGGGCACCGGGGTCATCGGGGCGCCGCCCGGATCCGTGAAGGGACTGCAGCTGGTGGTACCGAACATCGACAAGGCGCACGCCGAACTCGCGGCCCGCGGCGTCGAGGTCAGCCCGGTCCAGCACTTCGAGGCGGGCAGCCGGGTGGACGGGCACGGCGAGGCGTGGAACTCCTTCGTGTTCTTCAACGACCCGGACGGCAACGGCTGGGCGGTCCAGGAGGCTCCGCAGGCGGCCCGGATGGTGCCGGAGGCGGCGTAGCAGGCGCCGCGGGCTCAGGCTCGGGCTCGGGCTCAGGCTCGGGCTCGGGCGGCTTGGGTAGGCTCCAGGGATGGCTGAACACGAGGGAAGCGTGCGGGTGGACAGCTGGATCTGGTCGGTCCGGCTCACCAAGACGCGGGCGCTGGCCGCCGCCGCCTGCCGGGCCGGACACGTGCGGGTGAACGGCGAGCGGGTCAAGCCGGCCCAGGCGCTGCGCCCCGGGGACGAGGTGCGGGTCCGCGAGGAGGGCTACGAGCGGGTCGTCGTGGTGCAGAAGCTCATCCGCAAGCGGGTCGGCGCGACGGTGGCGGCGGACTGCCTGATCGACAACAGCCCGCCGCGGCCGCCGCGCGAACTCGTCGCGACGGCCGGCGAGCGGGACCGGGGCGCCGGTCGCCCGACCAAGCGGGAACGGCGCGACCTCGACCAGCTGCGCGGGCACTGATCCCGCCGGCGCGCGGTGTCGGCGCGTCCCGTCAGCGCGCGGTGTCGGCGAGCACCTTGGCGAGGAACGCGTCCAGGTTGCCCACCGTCCGGTCGATCTGCCGCTCCAGCGGCAGCGACTCGTCGGGCCTGGTCACCAGGGCGGACTTCTTCAGCCCGCGCACGTACAGCGAGCAGGCGAGGTCGGCGCAGATGTACGTGCCGACGGTGTTGCCCTCCCGCCCGGCCGCCCCGGCCCGGCGGGCGGCGAGCAGCGCGACGCCGGAGCCCGCGTGCGCGGTGATGCACAGCGAGCAGACGTTGGTCTTGGTGAGGCTGCGGCGGATCGTCGGCACCCGCAGCGTCACGCCGACCGGCTCGCCGCCGTACGACGCCACCAGGTAGGCCCGGTCGGGCGCGCCCTGGTCCCGCCAGCCGAGGAAGTCCAGCTTCTCCCAGGGCAGTTCCGCCAGGCCCCGGGGGAGGTTGAGCCGACTGGCCTCGCCCTTGGAGCAGTTGACGAAGGACGCGCGGATCTCGTTCTCGTTCAGGGGTTCCATGCCGCGGAAGCTAACACCGGCCCGCCCGCGCTGTCGTGCCAATTTCTCCCGGTACGCACCGGGGAGGGTGACGGGCTGTCAGTGGCCGAGCCTAGGGTGTTCGCGAGGCCGGTCCCGGCGTAGGAGGGAGGCGCCGGGGCCGCCTCGTGAACCGGGGCTACTGCTTGAACGCGACGCCCGCGTAGGCGGAGACGTCCTGCCAGCCTTCGGGGAGTTCGGTGGTGGGGACGTGGCCGGGGGTGGGGCGCCAGAGCGGGAGTTGGACCAGGCCGGGGCCGGCGAACTCGAAGTCGCCGAAGAAGGGTTCGACGCCGGCGCGCGGGCGCAGCACCAGGGGGGCGCTGGCGCTGCGGTAGATGCGGGTGCCTTCGGCGGCGCTCTCCCGGGAGGCGAAGTCGGGGCTGCCGTGGGAGAGGATCAGCGCGCTGCCGGGGGCGAGCGCGTCGCGCAGGGTGCGGACGATCTGCTGGGCGCCGTCCTCGTCGCGGATGAAGTGCAGCACGGCGACGAGCATCAGCGCGACCGGCCGGGACAGGTCCACGGCGGCGAGCAGGCCCGGGTGGTCGAGGATGGCGGCCGGGTCGCGCAGGTCGGCCTCGATGACCGAGGTGTGTCCGGCGGGGTGGCCGGCCAGCAGGGCGCGGGCGTGGGTGGCGACGATCGGGTCGTTGTCGACGTACACCACCCGGGCGTCCGGGGCGACCCGCTGGGCGACCTCGCTGGTGGAACCGACGGCCGGGATGCCGGTGCCGATGTCGACGAACTGGCGGATGCCCCGGCCGGCGGCGAACTCCACCGCGTCGCCGAGGAACTGCCGGTTGGTGCGGGCCAGCAGCGGCAGCGCGGGGTAGGCGGCTATGGCGGCCTGGGCGGCCTTGCGGTCGGCCTCGAAGTTGTCCTTGCCGCCCAGGTAGTAGTCGTACATCCGGGCGGTGTGCGGGATGCCGGTGTCGAGCTCGCTCGGCGGCTGCCAGTCGTCCGCTCTGGCCCAGTCCCAGTCGGTGCCGGTGGCCTCGCCGACGGCTGCGCTGTCCTCGTGCATCCTGTTCCGCCCCCCTCTGCCGTGCTCACTGCCGGAAATGGCACCGCCGCGGCGGTCGGCGGGCCCGCCCGGTACGACGGGGGTGACCCGCGTCCGGCCCGGCCACCCTCCCGTGGCGTGCGGTGCGCCGTGATCGTATCCGACGACACGCCGGTGAAACAGCGGGAGTTCAGGTTTACGCAACACCCGGGCAGTGGAGTGTGTGCACGTCAATGGCGGTACCGGGACGCTCCTCGGATCGCCGTGGGTGGCCGCCGTCCCTATGCTGACTGCCGATGACTGCCGACCGCCGCACCGTACTGCGCACCGCCGTCCAGCTGGCCGCCCTGACCGCCGCCAGCGGGTTCCTCAGCGCGTGTGCCTCCGGCACCCCGCGCCGGGCCGACGCCGGGGGGCTCGCCGTGCACCCGGGCACCCTCGACCCGCAGCACACCACCGACCCGGCCTGGAACGGCGGCGAGGGCCCGGCCTCCCCCGTACCGTCCGCCCCACCGGAGCCGCAGCCCACCGGGGCCGACCCGACCGCCGGTACCGACCCGGCCACCGGCGCGGAGCCGGCCGCCGGGGCCGCGACGCCGCCCACACCCCCGCCCACGCCTCCGACGCCGCCGGTGCTGCCGCCGCTCGCCGCCGGCACCCCGGTCGAGGTGGTGAACGGGCCGCGCACCAGCAAGTTCGTGGCGCTGACCTGCCACGGCAGCGGCGATCCGAAGCAGGCCACCGCGCTGCTGGAGGCCGCCGAGCAGCGCGGCATCAAGCTGACCGTGATGGTCGTCGGCAGCTGGCTCGACCAGCAGCCGCAGATGGCCCGCCGGATCCTGGACGCCGGCCACGAGCTGGGCAACCACACCCAGAACCACCTCGACCTGTCGACGATGACGGCCGCCCAGGTGCACGACGAGATCGCCCAGTGCGCCGAACGGCTGCAGCGGCTCACCGGCTCGATCGGCCGCTGGTTCCGCCCGTCCGCCGCGCAGTACGCCACCCGGACGGTGCGCGAGCAGGCGAAGGCGGTCGGCTACGAGCACGTGCTGTCCTTCGACGTCGACCCGCGCGACTACAACGACCCGTCGGCCGCCGAGTTGCAACGCCGGGTGCTGAAGTCGGTGCGCGGCGGGTCGGTGGTCGCCCTGCACATGGGCCACCAGTGCACGGTGGACGCGCTGCCGGGCATCCTGGACGGCCTCGCCAAGGCGGGGCTGAAGCCGGTGACCGCCAGTCAGCTGTGCGCCTGACCGCTCTTCGGACCAGGAAAGACCGCGCCGGCCGAGGGGCCCGTTCAGCCCATCGGGTCGTCCGCCTTGTACGGGCGCATCCGCAGCGTCCGGGCGTCCGCCGCGCGGATCTCCGCGGCCCGGTTGACCAGTTCCTCCAGGTCGTCCCGCCCGGCGTGGATGAACCGGCCGTGCAGGCCGTCGAAGCGGCCGCGGGCGGCGTCCACGGTGACCGCGACCATGTACGGGATGGAGCCCCAGGTCTGCGTGTCCTTGAACATCGGCATGGCGGCGGTCATGTCGGTTTCGACCGCGCCGGGGCTGATGTCGAGGATGACGATGCCGTGGCGGGCCAGCGAGTCCGCCATGTTGTCGGAGAGCTGGAGCAGCGCGCCCTTGGAGGTGGCGTACGCGGTGTAGTGGCCGTCCGGGCGCAGGGCGAAGCCGGAGTTGAGGTTGACCACCCGGCCGCGCCGCCGGGACACCATGCCCGGCAGGACGCAGCGCAGCAGGTTGTAGGGGCCGCGCAGGTTGGTCTCGATCACCTGCCACCACTGGTTGGCGTCGGTCTCCCAGAGCGGCACCTCGGCGCGGTCGACCAGGCCGGCGTTGTTGATCAGCAGGTCGATCGGGCCGAGGTCGCGTTCGACGACCCGGACGGCCTCGCGGACGGCGCCGGCGCGGGTGACGTCGGCGGTGACGGCGACGCCGCGGGAGCCGCGCCGGGCGCACTCCTTGAGGGTGTCGGTCAGCGTCCCGTGGGTGCGGCCGACCAGGCCGACGGCCATGCCCTCGGCGGCCAGGCCAATGGCGATCTCCCGGCCGATTCCCCGGCCCGCGCCGGTGATCAGGGCGACCTGTCCTGTGAGCGATCCCGTCGGCACCGTGTGCTCCCTTCCCGTCCCCGGCCCCCGTCCGCGGCATTCTTCCGGCCGCCGCACGGGCGCGGCCCCGGGCGCACGGGCTGCGGGCCCGGCCTCACCCGTTCGGACGACTGCTCGCACTGGCACCCGGCCGGGGAGGGGGTGACCTACTGGCCGGTACGGAGTAGTAACGTCGTCGGGACGGTGACCGGTGCACCCATTCCGGCACACCGGCCCGTTGACCAGCAGCTCGCTGGGTCACCAGTCGCTGGGCGATCCCCAGCACCACCGAAGGGCAACTGAGTGAGTGACATCGCGCGCGTCGGAGTGATCGGCTGCGGCCTGATGGGGTCGGGCATCGCGGAGGTCTTCGCCCGGGCCGGGCTGGACGTCCTGGTGGCGGAGGCCAGCGGCGAGGCGCTGGAGTTCGGCCGTACCCGGCTGACCAACTCCCTGGACACGGCGGTCAAGCGCGGCAAGCTGAGCCCGGAGGATCGGGACGCGGCGCTGGCCCGACTGGCCTTCACCGTGGACCTGGCCGACTTCGCCGACCGCGACCTGGTGGTCGAGGCGGTCGCCGAGCGCGAGGACATCAAGGTCAAGATCTTCCAGACCCTGGACCAGGTGGTCGAGCGCCGTGACGCGATCCTGGCCTCCAACACCTCGTCGATCCCGATCGTGAAGCTGGCCGCCGCCACCTCCCGCCCCGAGCAGGTGATCGGCCTGCACTTCTTCAACCCGGCGCCGGTGCAGAAGCTGGTCGAGGTCATCCCGACGCTGACCACCTCGGCGGTGACCACCGAGCGGGTCGAGGCCTTCGCCTCCCAGGAGCTCGGCAAGGAGCCGATCCGCGCCCGCGACCGGGCCGGCTTCGTGGTCAACGCGCTGCTGGTGCCCTACCTGCTGTCCGCGGTGCGGATGTTCGAGTCGGGCGTGGCCACGGCCTCCGACATCGACAAGGGCATGGAGGCCGGCTGCGCCCACCCGATGGGCCCGCTGCGGCTGTGCGACCTGATCGGTCTGGACACCATCGTCTCGATCGCCGAGTCGATGTACGACGAGTACAAGGAGCCGCTGTACGCGGCTCCCCCGCTGCTGTCCCGGATGGTCGACGCGGGCTTGCTGGGCCGCAAGTCCGGCCGCGGCTTCTACGACTACACCGCGAGCGCCTGAGCACCGGCCGGTGGACGGCGGCGGGGCCCGGGAGCGAGGTGCTGCTCCCGGGCCCCGCTCGGCGTTGCGTCAGCTGTTGATGGCGTAACTGTCGCCGTAGACCTTCCACTTGAGCGGCGGGTTGAGGTCGAAGTTCTTCGCGTTGAGGAAGACCGACTGCTCGGTGTCGACCCGGCTGGTGTCGGAGTGGGCCTGCTCCTTCTTCATGACCACCTTGCGGGCGTCCAGGAAGGCCTTGAGGTAGGTGGCCTCGTCGCCGCCCTGGGCGGGGGTCTTGGCCTTCTTCAGGGCGGCGGCGCGGATGCCGCCGAAGCTGTCCGAGCTGTTGCCGGGGCCGTGCATGACGATGGCGTCGTAGTAGGCGAACTGGCCGAGCGCGCGCAGGCCGTCGGACTTGGCCTGGTTGACGGCGGGGTTGAAGTACACCCGGTCGCGCTCGTCGTTCTGGGCCTGCAGGAAGACCGTGTCCTTGGCGGCGGCGGCCCAGTCGTTGACGAAGGGGGTGCCGAGGCCGGCGTGCGAGGCGCTGCCGTTGACCTTCTTCAGGGCCGGCAGGTACTTGGCGAGGACGTTGCCCGGCTTGAGGTCGGTGTAGTGCTGGACGAGGTCCAGCATGTCGCCGGTGCCGGAGCAGAAGCCGATGATGCCGGCGGTGTAGCCGCGCCCGTCGCCGATGTCCTCGATGTACTTGTACTGGGCCTTCCAGTCCAGCGAGGAGTTCTCCGCGCTGGACACCAGCTGCATCGCGATGTCCTTCTTGTGCGGGTCGTCCAGCCCGACTCCCTTGAGCTGGACGGACGTCGCGGACGTCGGCGCGGCGGTGGCGGCGCCGGCGGCCGCGACCGTGAGGGGCGCGGCCACCAGGGCGGCGGCGAGGGCGATGCGGAGGGCACGGTTGTGCTGGGGACGCATACGATGCTCCGTTTCCTCGGGGGGTTAGGAAACTTTCCTAACGAGAATTAAGAGCCCTCCTTCCCCGTCCCCGCAAGGGTTTTGACAAAGTCTCTTCAAGGCTCTTCAAAGACGCAGGTCAGACCGCCCGCCTGCGCACCCACCAGACCGCCGCCGCGCACAGCAGCACCGCCAGGGCCGCCATCCAGCCGAGCTCGATGAACTGGAACGACCAGTAGCGACTGCCCGGTTGGTAGATCTCGTGCGCCGAGTAGCCGCCCTCGCTCACCAGCTTCTGGGCGCCGTAGTAGTCGTTCCCCGCGTCGTAGAGCCGCCCGATGCTCATCCGGTTCCCGGCCGGGTCGGTGATCCACGTGCTCCCCTCCCAGCGGTGGTCGACCGAGGCCTGCGCCAGCGTGTGCAAGGTGTCCTGGAGCGGGGCGCGGTAGTCGAACCGCAGGGACTGGGCGACCAGCGTGGACACGACCGAGGCCGCCACCCCGATCCCCACCGCCACCACCGTCCGCCGCAGCACCGCGCCCGCGAGCGCGGACAGCGCGAAGACCAGCAGGACCCGGCCGACCAGGGCGGGCGCGGCGGCCGTGAACAGCAGCGGCGTGAAGCGGCCCGACTGCCTCGCCATCGGCTCCAGCCACCAGTTGGTCACCACGCCCGCCAGCACCGTCGCGACGGCCAGCACGCCGCCCACGACGGCCAGGACGCCCACCGTCCACCTGGTCCGTCCGACCCCCTGGGTCCAGGCGAAGCGGACCGTGCCGTGCTCGAACTCCCGTGCCAGCAAAGGGCCGCCGGCGAAGGCGCCGAGGGCGCCGCCGAGGAAGTAGACGATGTTCGCGCCGACCATCAGCTCGGTGCCGTACTCGCGCAGGAACCCCTTCCAGTGCTCGTTGCAGGCACGCGTCGCCATGTCGCAGTCACCCGCGCCGGACCGGTCGAACCCGGCGTGCAGGAAGTACCCGGTGACGGCCAGCAGCAGGACGAGCCCGGCCAGGACGCCCAGCAGCACCCGCAGCGCGGGCCGGTGCCGCAGCCACGCCGCCCGCACCACCCCGGCCCGGGGCAGCGCGGCGGGAACGGCGGTGACGGCACTCATGACAGCATCGCTTTCTCGGACGTACGGACGGACGCGCGGACGGCCCCGCGCGGGCCGGGTAGGGCGGAGGCGGTCGGCTCGCGCAGGTAGGCGAGCACCAACTCCTCCAGGCCGACGCGCTGTTGGCGCCAGCCGGCAGGGACCGGGGCGTCCACGCCGCCGGTCCGCACCAGCAGGTGCGACTGCGCCCCGGCCCTGCGGTCGCGGACCACCGGCAGCCGGGCGGCGACCTCGTCCGCCCCGGCGGTCGGGCCGGTCAGCATCCGGTGGCCGGCCACCAGGTCGTCCGCCTCGCCCGCCACCTGGACCCGGCCGCCACCGAGCACCACCAGGTGGTCGCAGCTCTGCTCCAGCTCGTTGACGGCGTGCGAGGAGAACACCACGGACAGGCCGTCCTCGGCCACCGCGGTCAGCAGCACCGCCATGAAGTCGTGCCGGGCCAGCGGGTCCAGAGCGGCCAACGGCTCGTCCAGCAGCAGCAGTTCGGGGCGCTTGGCGAGCGCCAGGGCGAGCGACACCTGGGCCTGCTGGCCGCCGGAGAGGCGGCCGTACCTGCGGTCCAGCGGGATGCCGAGGCCCTCCAGGTGGGCGTGCGCCCGGGCGTCGTCCCAGCGGCGGTTCAGGTACCGGCCCATCCGGAGCAGGTCGCGCACGGGCACTCCGGGGTAGAGCGCGGCGTTCTGGGCGACGAACCCGATCCGGTCCAACGCCGCCGGTGAGCCCGGGAGTTGGTCACCGAGAACGGTCATGGCGCCCTCGCTCGGCCGGGTCAGCCCGGCGGCCAGGCCCAGCAGTGTGGTCTTGCCGGCGCCGTTCGGCCCGACCAGCGCCACCACGCGCCCGGCGGGGACGGCCAGATGGCAGTCCCGCAGCGCCCAGGAACGGCGGTAGCGCTTGCCGATCCCGCCGCAGTCGATCACGGTGTCCGCCGTCATGACGCCACCTCTCCGTTCCGCAGGTCGCGCAGCGTGTCCTCGAACACCGCGACCATCCCTTCCTCGTCCAGCCCGGTGGCCCGCGCCGCGCACATCCAGTCCAGCAATCCCCGTCGCAGCGCGGCCCGTTCGCGCAACGGCACCACCCCGGCGGGCAGTCCGCGCACGAAGGTGCCCTGGCCGCGCCGGCCGACGGCCAGGCCGCGGTGCTCCAGCTCGCGGTACGCCTTGAGCACGGTGTTGGGGTTGATCGCCAGCCCCGCCACCACCTCGCGCACCCGGGGAAGCCGGTCCCCCTCCGTCAACCAGCCCATCCGCAGCGCCTGTTCGACCTGCTGCACGAGTTGCAGATAGGTCGGGACACCGGAGGCCGGGTCCAGGCGGAACTCGATCGGAGGGGGCGGGTCGGCGCCTTTATCTAGTTCCATAGTTAATGAGTTAAGTGGACATGGTGACGTTCCGTCAAGCCAAGGAAAGGTGAGGAAAGGTGAGGGAAGGTGAGGGAAGGCGAGGGAAGGCGAGGGAAGGCAGGAAAAGTCGAAGAACGGCAAAGGGCCCCGCCCGGACCGAGGTCCGAACGGGGCCCTGGGGCCTGACGGGATCAGGCGCCGCGCAGCACCGCACCGGTGCGGGCGACGGCCTCGGCGACGGCCGCCTCGCGGGCGGCGGTCGCCTCGTCGGCGGTCAGCGTGCGGTCCGCGGCGCGGAAGCGCAGCGCGTACGCCAGCGACTTGCGGCCCTCGCCGACCTGCTCGCCGGTGAAGACGTCGAACAGCCGGATGGCCTCCAGCAGTTCGCCCGCGCCGGAGCGCAGCGCGGCCTCCACGTCGGCGGCCGGAACGGCGGCGTCGACGATCAGTGCGACGTCCTGGGTGGCCACCGGGAAGCCGGAGACCGCAGGGCCGTTGACCTTCTCGGCGCCGTCCGCGGTGAGCAGGTCGACGTCGATCTCCATCGCGCTGGTACGGGCCGGCAGGCCGAGCGCCTTGACGACGCGCGGGTGCAGCTCACCGGCGTGGCCGACCACCCGGTCGGTGCCGGTGACGACCAGCTCGGCGCAGCGGCCCGGGTGCCACGGCGCCCGCTGCCCCTGCCGCACGGTCAGCTCGACGCCGGCCGCGCGGGCCACCGTACGGGCCGCCTGGACGGCGTCCGCCCAGGACGCCCCGGCGCCCTGGCCCCACCAGCCGGACGGCAGCCGCTCGCCCGCGAGGGCGACGGCGACCCGGCGCGGCTGGTCCGGCAGCGCGGCGTCCAGCGCGGCCAGCTCCTCCGTGCTGGGCCGGCGGTCGACGGCCGGGCGCGGGGCCACGGACAGCTCGTCCTTGGGCAGGAAGACGGTGCCGGTCTCGTAGATCGCCAGGTCGGTGTTGCCGCGGCCGACGTTGCGCCGCAGCGAGCCGAGCAGGCCCGGCAGCAGCGTGGTGCGCAGCGCCGGCTCCTCGTCGTTGAGCGGGTTGACCAGCTTGACGGTGCGCCGGCGCCGGTCGTCCGGCTCCAGGCCGAGCGCCTCGAAGGCACTCTCGCCGAGGAACGGGTAGTTGTTGACCTCGACGTAGCCGGCCCCGGCCAGCGCGACGCCGATCCGGCGGTGGCCGCGCTGGGCCTCGGTCAGGCCCTTGCCCGGGGGCACGTTGGGCATCCGGGCGGGGACGTTGTCGTAGCCCTCCAGCCGGATGACCTCCTCCGCGAGGTCGTACGGGTCGGTGAGGTCGGGGCGCCAGGTCGGCGGGGTGACCTCCAGGACGTCGGCGCCGGCGACCGAGCAGCCGATCTCCTGCAGGCGCCGGGTCACGGTCTCGCGGCCGTACGCGGTGCCGGCGACCCGGTCGGGCAGGTCGGCGGAGATGGTGATGGTGCGCACCGGGTGCGGGGCGGCGATGTCGGTGACCCCGGCCTCGGCGGTGCCGCCGGCGATCAGGACCAGCAGGTCGACGGCGCGCTGGGCGGCGGCGCGGGCGGCCTCCGGGTCGACGCCGCGCTCGAAGCGCTTGGACGCCTCGGAGGGCAGCTTGTGCCGCTTGGCGGCGCGGGCGATGGCGACCGGCTCGAAGTGCGCCGCCTCGATGATCACCTCGGTGGTGCCCGGGCCGGCGGCCGGGTCGAGGATCTCGGTGGAGGCGCCGCCCATGACACCGGCCAGGCCGATCGGGCCGCTGTTGTCGCAGATCAGCAGGTCCTCGGCGGAGAGCTTGCGCTGCACGCCGTCGAGGGTGGTCAGGCTCTCGCCCTGCTCCGCCCGGCGGACCGTGATCGGGCCGCTCACGCGCTGCTTGTCGTAGGCGTGCAGCGGCTGGCCGACCTCCAGCATCACGTAGTTGGTGATGTCGACGGTCAGCGAGATCGGGCGGATGCCGGCCTTCTGGAGGCGGCGCTGCAGCCAGATCGGGGACTTGGCGGTCGGGTCGATGCCGACGACCGTGCGGGCCACGAAGCGGTCGCAGCCAGCCGGGTCGTTGACCTTGACCAGGTAGCCGAAGGAGTTGGCCGGCGGCACGTCGAGCAGCGCCGGGTCGGCCAGCGGCAGCCCGTACGCGGCGGCGGCCTCGCGGGCGACGCCGCGCAGGGACAGGCAGTAGCCGCGGTCCGGGGTGACGGCGATGTCCAGCACCTCGTCGACCAGCTGGAGCAGCTCGATCGCGTCGGTGCCGGGCTCGAACTCCGGCGGGAGCACGATGATGCCGTCGTGGTCGTCGCCCATGCCGAGCTCGCGGGCCGAGCAGATCATGCCGGCCGAGGTGCGGCCGTAGGTCTGGCGGGCCGCGATCGGGAAGGGACCGGGCAGCACGGCGCCCGGGAGCACCACGACGACCTTGTCGCCGACGGCGAAGTTGGTGGCGCCGCAGACGATCTCCTGCGGCTCGCCGGTGCCGTTGGCGTCGCCGACGTTGACGAGGCAGTGCCGGATCGGCTTCTTGAAGCCGGTCAGCTGCTCGATGGAGAGCACCTCGCCGACCACCAGCGGGCCCTTGAGGTCGCCGCCGAGCTGCTCGACGGTCTCGACCTCCAGGCCGGCCCTGACCAGGCGCTCCGCCACGTCACGGCCGGTCTCGCCGGCCGGCAGGTCGACGTACTCGCGCAGCCAGGAAAGCGGGACGCGCATCAGATCTCCATCCCGAACGGGAGAGTGAAGCGCACGTCACCCTCGACCATGTCGCGCATGTCGGCGACGTTGTGACGATTCATCAGGATCCGCTCCAGGCCCAGGCCGAAGGCGAACCCGCTGTAGCGGTTGGGGTCGACGCCGCAGGAGACCAGCACGCGCGGGTTGACCACGCCGCAGCCGCCGAGCTCGATCCAGCCCTCGGAGGAGCAGGTCCGGCAGGGGCGGTCCGGGTTGCCGACGCTCTCGCCGCGGCACACGAAGCACTGCAGGTCGATCTCGGCGCTCGGCTCGGTGAACGGGAAGTACGAGGGGCGCCAGCGCAGCTCCAGGCCGCCGCCGATCAGCTTCTCGACCAGCACCTCGATGGTGCCCTTGAGGTCGGCGAAGGTGATGCCCTCGTCCACCGCGAGGCCCTCGACCTGGCGGAACACCGGGGTGTGCGTGGCGTCCAGCTCGTCGGTGCGGTAGACGCGGCCGGGGCAGACCACGTAGACCGGGGGCTCGCGGTCGAGCAGGGTGCGGGCCTGGACCGGGGAGGTCTGGGTGCGCATCACCACGCCGGAGTCGGCGGAGCCGTCCGGGGCCTGCACGAAGAAGGTGTCCTGCATCGAGCGGGCCGGGTGGTCCGGGCCCAGGTTGAGGGCGTCGAAGTTCAGCCACTCGGCCTCGGCCTCGGGGCCCTCGGCGACCTGGTAGCCCATCGCGACGAAGGTGTCCTCGATGCGCTCGGCCAGGGTGGTCAGCGGGTGCCGGGCGCCGCGCGGGGCGCGGTCGTACGGCAGCGTGACGTCCACCGCCTCCTCGACCAGCACGCGGGCGTCGCGCTCCGCCTCCAGCTCGGCCTGCCGCTTGGCGAGGGCCTTGTTGACGGCGCCGCGGGCCTGGCCGATCAGCTTGCCGGCGGCGGCCTTGGCGTGCGGGGGCAGGGCGCCGATCTCGCGGTTGGCGAGGGAGAGCGCGGAACGGTCGCCGGTGTGGGCGACCTTGGCCTCCTTCAGCTCGTCGAGCGTGCTGGCGGCGGCGAAGGCGGCGACGGCCTCGTCCCGCGCCTGCTCCACCACCTCGGGCTTGAGGGCCTCGACCTCGACCGGGTCGTACGACTTGTTGGGTGCCGACATCTCTATCTTCCCGTGCTCCTGCTCGTCCGTGCTCAGGTAAGGGTGGCTGCCTCTGCGGTACGCCCGGTGTGGCCGGGGCACGGGCAGCCGTTCTCCGTACGACGGGGAAGAGGGATGTCCGCGGCTCAGCCGCACAGGGCGTACCACAACGCCAAAGGTCGAGTGTAGTCGCAGCGCGTAGCGCGGCTGCCTGGAAGCCCGTCCAGCGGGACCCCGGAGCATGCGTTCATGCTCCTTCAGAGCTCCTTCAGAGCATGCTCTGCTTGTCGTTCATCTCTTTCAGAGAATGCTCTGCTTGTCGTTCATGCTCCTTCAGAGCATGCTCTGCTTGTCGTTCATGCTCCTTCAGAGCATGCTCTGCTTGTCGTTCATGCTCCTTCAGAGCATGAAGTCCGGAACGCTGGCGGGCAGGACAAATCGGAACCGGGCGCCGCCGCAGGGGGCCCGGTCGACCCGGATCGAGCCGCCGTGGGCCTCCACGATGCCCTTGACGATGTACAGGCCCAGGCCGGTGCCGCCGCGCTTGGAACCGCGCCAGAAGCGGGTGAAGACGCGCGGCATCGACTCCTCGGGGATGCCGCTTCCTTCGTCGCTCACGGTGACCGCGGTTCCTTCCACGATGCGGGGAGGGGTGCCCGAGCGCTCCCAGAGGGGCGCCTCGACGACCTCCTTGGCCGGTGCCACCTCGATCGTGACAGTTCCCTCGCCGTGGCGCACCGCGTTTTCCAGCAGGTTGGCCAGCACCTGGTCGACCTTGTCCGGGTCGGCCCACAGGACGGTCAGCGACTCGCTGATCCGGACGTCGAAGCGCTCCTCGGGGATGCCGGTGGCGACCTTGCGCTCGACGTGCCGGCGCACCGCGGCGGCCAGGTCGACCACCTGCTTGCGCAGCTCCAGCCGGCCGGCGTCGATCCGGGAGATGTCCAGCAGCTCGGCGATCAGCCGGGTGACCCGGTCGGCGTCGGCGTCCACCGTCTCCAGCATCAGCCGCTTCTGCCCGTCGGTGAACCGCTCCCACTTGGCCAGCAGCGTCGCCGTGAAGCCCTTGACGCTGGTGAGCGGCGAGCGCAGCTCGTGGGCGACGGTGGCGATCAGCTCGGCGTGGCTGCGCTCGGTGCGGCGCCGGGCCTCGGTGCCGCGCAGCGCGACCACCACCCGCTGCGGCGGCCCCAGCGGCACGTCCCGGACGTACCGGGCGGAGACCAGCACCTCGCGGCCGCCGGGCAGCAGCAGGTTGCGCTCCGGCTGGCCGGTGCGGGTGGCCAGGCCGCCGTACGGGTCGGTCAGCTGCCACCAGCGGCGGCCGTCCAGGTCCTCCAGCGGGAGGACGTCCTCCAGCCCGCTACCGAGCGCGGCCTCCGGGGGCAGGCCGGTGAGCCGGGCCGCGGCCCGGTTGAAGCAGACCACCCGGCCCAGCGCATCGGCGACCACCAGGCCGTCCGGTAGGTCGTCCGGGTCTAGCTCTGGCCCGCTGCCGACCATGGGTGTCCTCCCCGATTACCCACCGTGCCGTTCCCCCCACAGAGGCAGACCCTAGCGCCTCGCAGCCCCCTGTAGTAGGCCCTCGGCCGGTGGCGGCTGGAGCGTGCGGGTCAGGCGTTCGAGCGGCAGCCGCCGGGCGAGCGCTGCGCCCGGGCCGAGGCGTACAGGCAGACGGCCGCGGCGGTGGCCAGGTTGAGGCTCTCGGCGTGCCCGTGGATCGGGACGCGCACGACCTCGTCGGCCAGCGCGCGGGTCTCCTCCGGGAGCCCCCAGGCCTCGTTGCCGAACACCCACGCGCCGGGCGCGCCCAGGGTGCCCTCGTCGAGCTCCTGGTCCAGGTCGCGCTCCCCCGCGCCGTCCGCGGCGAGCACCCGGACCCCGGCCGCGCGCAGCTGCGCGACCGCCTCCTCGACCGGCACGCCGACCGCCACCGGCAGGTGGAACAGGCTGCCGACGGAGGCCCGGACGGCCTTCGGGTTGTACAGGTCCACCGAGGCGTCGGTGAGCACCACGGCGTCCGCGCCGGCCGCGTCGGCGGTGCGCAGCACGGTGCCGGCGTTGCCGGGGTCGCGGACGTGGGCGAGGACCGCGACGAGCTTGGGGCGGGCCTTGAGCACCTCGGCGAACGGCGTGTCGATGAAGCGGCAGAGCGCCACAATGCCCTGCGGGGTCACCGTGTCGCAGATGTCGGCGATCACCTCGTCGGTGGCGGTCAGCACCGGCAGCCCCTCGGCCAGCGTCGCCTCGACGAGGGCGGCGTGCCGCTCGGCGGCCTCCGGGGTCACGTACACCTCGACCACGGCGTGCTCGGCCGAGTCCGGCAGCTGGCCGAAGGCGACGGCCTCCCGGACGGCCTGCGGGCCCTCGACCAGGAAGCGGCGTTCCTTGGTGCGCTGGTTCCGCTTGGCGAGCCGGCGGGCGGCGACGACGCGCGGCGAGCGCAGGGAGGTGAGCAGGGGGGTGTCGGTGCTCGGCATGGTCTCGTTCTCTGTGGCGGGCGGCGCTGAAGATCCGGGGAAACGCAGAACCGGACCCGCAGGGAGCCTGCGGGTCCGGTCAGAGCTCAACTGATCTCGGAAGATCAGGCGGCGTCGGCGGCAGCCTTGGGGGCGTTCACGTCGGCCGGCAGCGCCTTCTGGGCGACCTCGACCAGCGACGCGAACGCGCCCGGGTCGTTGACGGCCAGGTCGGCCAGCATCTTGCGGTCGATCTCGACGCTGGCGGCCTTCAGGCCCTGCACGAAGCGGTTGTAGGTGATGCCGTTGGCACGGGCCGCAGCGTTGATGCGCTGGATCCACAGCTGACGGAAGTCGCCCTTGCGCTTCTTGCGGTCGTTGAAGTTGTAGACCAGCGAGTGGGTGACCTGCTCCTTGGCCTTGCGGTACAGGCGCGAGCGCTGGCCACGGTAGCCGCTGGCGCGCTCCAGGATGACCCGGCGCTTCTTGTGGGCGTTGACTGCCCGCTTGACGCGTGCCACTTGATTACTCCTTGGGTTGGACCACGGACTACTTCACGTGGTCCGTCATTCGAATGGGTCGGGAAGGATCAGCTGCCCCGCTCACGGCTCGCGCCGGGCGGGAGGGCGATCACTTGCCGAGAAGCTTCTTGATCTTCTTGGCGTCAGCGGGGGCCAGCTCGACGGTCCCGGCCAGCTTGCGGGTCAGCGTCGAGGGCTTGTGCTCCAGGAGGTGGCGGCGGCCGGCGCGCTCGCGGAGCACCTTGCCAGAGCCACTGATCTTGAAGCGCTTGCTGGCGCCACTGTGCGTCTTCTGCTTCGGCATTTCGCCGTATCTCCTCGTCGGTCCCGTCCGCGCCCGCGCGGCCTGCGCCACGCGGGCGTGAACTGGATGGATCTGTGTGACCGGGCGGGGCGCCCCGTCACCTTGGGGCCGGTCTCCCGGGCCGCCCTGGCCGGTGAAGGCTCAGGCGCCCTGGGAGGCGGCCGGCTGCTCGACCGGAGCGTCGGCCTCGACGGCCGGCGCCTCGGCCGGGGCGTCCTGTGCCTCGGCCGCCTCGGTCGCCTCGTCGTCGGCGACCTCGTCATCGGCGACCTCGTCGTCGACCAGCAGGTCGTCGTCCAGCAGGTCGTCGTCCGCAGCGGCGTCGGAGCCGGGGGTACGGCCCTGACGCTCGGCCTTGCGGGCGTCGGCGAGGGCGCGGGCCTCGGCCATCGCCTCGGTCTTCTTCTTGTGCGGGCCAAGAACCATGATCATGTTTCGGCCGTCCTGCTTCGGCGACGACTCGATGAAGCCCAGGTCCTGGACGTCGTCGGCGAGCCGCTGCAGCAGGCGGAAGCCCAGCTCGGGGCGGGACTGCTCACGACCACGGAACATGATCGTGATCTTGACCTTGTCGCCCTGCTTGAGGAACCGGACGACGTGACCCTTCTTGGTGTCATAGTCGTGCGGGTCGATCTTCGGCCGGAGCTTCATCTCCTTGATGACCGTGTGCGCCTGGTTCTTGCGCGCCTCACGGGCCTTCATGGCCGACTCGTACTTGAACTTGCCGTAGTCCATGAGCTTGCACACCGGCGGCCGGGCGGTCGCCGCGACCTCGACCAGGTCAAGGTCGTACTCCTGCGCGAGCTCCAGCGCCTTGGCAAGCGGCACGATGCCGACCTGCTCGCCGCTGGGACCGACGAGTCGCACCTCCGGGACGCGAATCCGGTCGTTGATGCGGGGCTCGGTGCTGATGGGGCCTCCTCGGTTGCACCTTCTGCGATGCGGCCGTCGGACGGCGGACGCACGTAGTGGACTCGACCACTGGGCGGGGCTTCATTCGTGCTGCGCTGCCCGGCACCTGTTCGGCACCGTGTGCACCGCGACACGAAAAAAGCCCCGCTCGGTACAAGCGGGGCTCCACACAATCCGGGGGCAACACCCTGGTGAGGAGCGCTGCTGCGACTCGGCGCCGTGGCGCCCGTCGCGGACCGGGACCCGTCGACCCTGAGGTCGACCAGGTGGGAGACTTTCGCGGTTGCCCTCTCGGGCCTCCTGGGTGGAGCCTCCTCTTGCTGGCCAGGTGCCCATACGGGATCCCGGCCGGTCAGTCTCGAAGCATACAGCGCTGCGGAGTCGAACGCTATTCCGCCCCACCTCACCACCTTTGTCCGCCTCCGGAAGGGCCCTTGTACGCTCCAGGGGTACTGACACCGGCACGACGGAACGAGCCCCCCTTGAGCAGCGAGCCCACCAAGACCCCCGGCGCGGACGACGACGCGATCGGCTTCGACGACCTCACCCGGGACATCGCCGAGGTCCCGGCCGTCGAGGTGATCACCACCGTCGCGGTGCACCTGATGAGCGCCGCCGCGGTCAAGTGCGGCCTGGCCGAGGGCGGGGAGAAGGACAAGGACCTCGACGAGGCCCGCAAGCTGATCACCGCGCTGGCCGGGCTCGTCACCGCCGGCGCCCCGGAGATCAGCAACTTCCACGCGGCGCCGCTGCGGGACGGCCTGCGCTCGCTGCAGCTGGCCTTCCGCGAGGCCTCCATCGTCCCGGACGCGCCGGGCACGGGCCCGGGCGAGAAGTTCACCGGGCCGGTCTACTCCTGACCCGGACGCGACTCGGGGGCGGTGCGTCACGCGACGCACCGCCCCCGACGCACTTCCTACGGCTCCCTACCGCTTCCTAGCGCTCCCTACCGCCGGTAGAGCGGCTCCCCCGGCAGCTCCGCGCTCGCCGGCAGCACCGCGAGGTCCAGCCCGCGGTCCAGCCGCACCCGCAGCACCGGGTCGGCGGCCACCGCCCGCCCGACCCGCTGCACGGCCGCCTGCAGCCCGTCCTGGTCCAGCGCCGGGTCGAACACCACCGCGAGCACCCCGTCCGCGCCCTCCGCGGCCGCCAGCAGCCCGGTGAGCACCTGCGGCTCGGCCGCCAGCAGCCCGCGGACCGCCTCGCGCACCTCCGGGTCCCGGGCCGGCGGCAGGAACGGGCGGTTCTCCGCGAGCGCCCGCAGCCGGGCACCGCTCAGCTGGAACGGCACCGGCCCGGCCGGGTCGACCAGCAGGGTGTCGGCGCGCTCGGAGAAGGCGACCATCGCGGCCTGCGGGGCCGCCGTCGGCGCCGGGCGGGCGTCGGCACGCCAGCGGGCGAGCGAGTCGAGCGAGGTGAAGGCCGGCAGCGCGCGGCGCCCGTCCGGGGCCTCCAGCACCGGGACGGCCATGTCGCTGGTCTTCTCGTGCTTGTGCCCGTGCGCGTCCACCTCGACCTCGCCGAGGATCGCGACGATCGGGACCATCAGCCGGGTGGGGGTCAGCGCCGCCAGCACCTCCGGCTCGGCCGCGCGGTCCTGCGACCAGCGGGCGAGGGCCTCGGCGAGCGCCGGGTCGGCGGTGCCGTCGTCGTCGGAGAAGCCGGGGTTCGGGATGCCCTTGCCGACGAACGCCGGGTTGGAGAAGTCTTTGCGGTCCACCCGCCCGACCCTATGCCACCGCGCACGAGCCGCCCCATTTCCCTGCACGCGGGGCCTACCCACCGGTAGTGCGGTGTGGCACCCTGCGCCCATGGTGATCCTCGACGCACCCGCGACCGCCCCCACCCCGGTCTCCGACCGCCTCCGGTACGACCGGGCCACCGCGCACCTGGACGGGCCGGTGGCCGTCGTCGACCTCGCCGCCTTCGACGCCAACGCCGCCGACCTGGTGCGCCGGGCCGCCGGCAAGCCGGTCCGGGTGGCCAGCAAGTCGGTGCGCTGCCGGGCGCTGCTGGACCGCGCGCTGGCCGTGGACGGCTTCGCCGGGGTGATGAGCTACACCCTCGACGAGTCGCTCTGGCTGGCCCGCACCGGCGTGCGCGACGTCCTGCTCGCCTACCCCTCCGCCGACCGGTCCGGGTACACCGAGCTGACCGCCGATCCGGCGCTCGCCAACGAGGTCACCGTCGTCCTCGACGACCCCGCCCAGCTGGACCTGATCGACAAGGCCCGCGGCGGCGACGCCGAGGTGCGGGTCTGCCTGGAGCTGGACACCGCGCTGCACCTGCTCGGCGGGCGGGTCCGGGTGGGCGCCCGGCGCTCCCCGCTGCGCACCCCCGAGGACCTCGGCGCCTTCGCCGAACTCGTCCAGCACCGCCGGGGCTTCCGGGTGGTCGGCCTGATGGCCTACGAGGGGCACGTCGCCGGGGTGGGCGACCAGGTGCCCGGCCGGCCGCTGCGTTCGCAGCTGATCCGGCTGATGCAGGCCAGGGCCAGGACCGAACTGGCCGAGCGGCGGGCGGCCGTGGTCCGGCGGCTGCGGCGGGTGGCCGAGCTGGAGTTCGTCAACGGCGGCGGTACCGGCAGCGTGGAGTCCACCGTGGCCGAGCGCGCGGTCACCGAGGTCGCGGCGGGCTCCGGGCTCTACCTGCCCCGACTGTTCGACAACTACCGCTCGTTCCAAGGCCGTCCGGCCGCGCTGTTCGGCCAGCCGGTGGTGCGCCGCCCCGGCGTCGGCGTGGTGACGGTGCTCGGCGGCGGCTACCCCGCCTCCGGCGCGGCCGGCCCGGACCGCTCGCCGGTGCCGTACCTGCCGCAGGGGCTGCGCTACGACCCGATGGAGGGCGCCGGGGAGGTGCAGACCCCGCTGCTCGGCGCGGCCGCGGACGACCTGCTGATCGGCGACCGGGTCTGGTTCCGGCACGCCAAGGCGGGCGAACTGTGCGAGCGCTTCACCGAACTGCACCTGATCGAGGGCGACCGGATCGTCCGGACCGTCCCGACGTACCGGGGCGAGGGGAAGGCGTTCCTGTGACCGGCCTGCGGCCGACGGCGGCCTGACCGCCCGAACGGCCGTCCGACGACCTTTCCGGAGCCTTAAGCGGGCCCGATGGAACGCCTAACCCGGCCGTTCCGTCGGGCCTTTGCCCTGTTCGGGGGCCTACAGTCCGTCAGGAAGCGTGGCACGCACGACTATTGCCAGCTGGTCCAGACCAATCATACGCTCTGGCCAGGGGTCCGCGGTCCGGGCCGGCGGCCCCCGAACGGGCAGGCGTGTCCGCTCCCCCCACACCCGCCCGGAACGACGGTCAAGGAGTCCCCACCCCATGTCCATCAAGCGAAGTGCCCTGTCCGTCGGCGCGGTCGGCGTCGCGGCCCTCGCGGTGGCCGTTTCCACCGCAGGCACCGCCAGCGCCCACGGCACCATGACCAACCCGGTCAGCCGGGTCGCCGCCTGCTACGCCGAGGGCCCCGAGCACCCGGTGTCCCAGATCTGCAAGGACCTCGTCGCCGCGAGCGGCACCCAGCCGCTGTACGACTGGAACGAGGTCAACATCGCCAACGCGGCCGGCAACCACCAGGCCCTGATCCCGGACGGCAAGCTCTGCTCGGCCAACCGCGACAAGTACCAGGCCCTGGACTGGCCGCGCACCGACTGGCCGGCCACCGCGGTCAAGGCGGGCGCCTTCACCTTCCAGTTCCGCACCACCGCGCCCCACGTGGGCACCCAGACCGTCTACATCACCAAGCCGGGCTACGACCCCACCAAGCCGCTGAAGTGGTCGGACCTCGACCCGACGCCGGTCGCCCAGGTACAGGTCGACCGCACCGCCACCAACGGCTTCTACACCTACGCCGGCACCCTGCCGCAGCGCACCGGCCGCCAGCTGCTGTACACGGTCTGGCAGCGCAGCGACAGCCCGGAGGCGTTCTACAGCTGCTCCGACGTCGACTTCGGCGCGGCCACCGCGGCCGGCGCCCCGGCCGTCTCGGCGCTCGCCGCGCAGGCCCCGGCCGCGCCCAGCGACGCGCAGATCGCGGCCGACGCACCCAAGTCCACGGTCGCCCACCACGGCCACGGCGGCGACCCCAACTCCCCGGCCGGCGCCGTGATCCCGACCGCCGCCGCGGCCGTCGGCACGTCGGCCACCGGCCCGCTGCTGCTGGCCGGCGCCGCCGCGATCAGCGTGGGCTGGGCCGGCATGGTGCTCCGGCGCCGTCGCGTCGAGGCTGTTCGACGCGACTCCTGACGCCGGACGCGGGGCCGGGGCGGCCAAACCCCCGTCCGGCCCGGTTCCGCGGCTCCACCCCGTCCGGAACGAACGGCGGCGGCCCACCCGGAGAGTGCTCTC
>NZ_JBHXMU010000067.1:0-48388 GCF_042720685.1 Kitasatospora sp. NPDC058492 | reverse complement strand
GCCCGATGCTTCACGGGCCACCCCCACCCCCTTTTCCCCCTGGTTGTTGTAAATGGGGGCTTCGTGCTGCCGGGCCTGGAAGTCCTACGGCTTGGCGAGGTCGTCGGCCGGCCTCGGCGCCGGTATCGGTTCGGTCGCCCGGTACCGGGGCGAGGTCGGGTCGGACAGCGCGGACGGCGGCGCCGACTCGGTCGCGGGGGAGATCACCACCCCGGTGGCCGGGGCCGTCGTCGCCGCGGCGGCCACCGGCGCGGCCTCCTCCTTGACCTTGATCCCGGCCTGGTCGAAGGCCGTCTTCAGGCGCTGGCGCAGCGCCCGGGACACGGCCGGCGCCTTGCCCGGCGCGGTCCGCGCCTCGATCCGTACCATCACCGAGTCCGCCGCGACCGACTCCACGCCCAGGATCGACACCGGTGCCCAGACCAGCTCGTCGTACGGCGACTCCTTGGACAGCGCCTCGGCCGTCTCCTGGATCAGGTCCTCGACCCGCAGCAGGTCCTCCTTGTACCCGACCTGCACGTCCACCGAGGCGGTCGACCAGCCCTGGCTCATGTTGGCGATCCGCTTCACCTCGCCGTTGCGGATGTACCAGATCTCGCCGTTGGCCCCGCGCAGCTTGGTCACCCGCAGGCCGACCTCCAGCACCGTGCCGGCGGCCACCCCGGTGTCGATCTCGTCGCCGACGCCGTACTGGTCCTCCATGATCATGAAGACCCCGGAGAGGAAGTCCGTCACCAGGTTGCGGGCGCCGAAACCGATCGCCACACCGGCCACACCGGCGCTGGCCAGCAGCGGCGCCAGGTTCACGCCCAGCGCGGACAGCACCATCAGCGCGGCCGTGCCCAGGATGGAGAACGACGCCACGCTGCGCAGCACCGAGCCGATCGCCTCCGACCGCTGCTGGCGCCGCTCCGGGTTCACCACCCCGGTGTTGGCCAGCAGCCCGCCGAGCCGGCTCTCCTCGTGGTGGTCGTGCGAGCGCGCCATCCGTGTGATCAGCTGGGTGATCAGCTTGCGCACCACGGCGCGCAGCACCAGTGCCAGCAGCACGATGAAGACGATCCGCACCCCGCCGGCCAGCCAGCCCTGCCAGTGCGTGTCGAACCAGCTGGCGGCCTGCTTGGTGGTGTCGCTGACCTCCTGCGCGCTGGTCGGGATTCTCAGGTCCAGCTGCGGCAGCTGCGGCGCGGTCGGGCTGGGCGCCGGTGTCGGAGTGGAGAGCGTCGAGGACGCGTCGGCGATACCGGTGGCGCCGGAGCGGAACACGTGCGGGCCTTCCTGCAAGGGGGCGTGGCGGGCCCGCGCCGCGGCACGCGGCCCGCGGACCGTCCGCCTCAGCCTAACCGGCGCCGAACACCCGACCGGACACGCCGAAGGGCGTACGGAGCAACGCGAACGCCCCGTCAGCGCACCGGTGCGCTCCCCCGGACGACGGGGTCGGCCGCTGCTCCGACCGGCCGAGCGCTCCCCCGGGAGGGCCACGGGCGGCACCCCGAGGGCACCCGGGTGCAACCCGACCTTCCCCAGGGCATACCGGCTATGACAGAAGCCACACCGGAAGTTCACACCAGGTCCGTTACACAGGAGTGGTGGCGCCGTACAAAGGCGTAAGGCGACACTGGGGGAGATCGCGCACCAGTTGTGCGATCCAACCGCTCGTCCCGGCGCGAGCCACGCGCCGCAGGCGTCCAAGGAGGCATCCGTGCCGCATGTCCTGGTCCTCAACGCGTCCTACGAGCCACTCGGCGTCGTATCGATGCGCCGCGCACTCATCCTGGTCCTCAACCACAAGGCGGTCAGCCTGGAGGACTCGGAAGTCACTCTGCACAGCGCCACCAGCGCCCTTCCGGCGCCGTCCGTCGTCCGCCTGACCCGCTTCGTCCGGGTCCCGTTCTGCGGGCCCGTCCCGCTCACCCGCCGGGCGCTGTTCGCCCGTGACCACGGCCGCTGCGTCTACTGCGGGGCCGCCGCCACCAGCGTCGACCACGTCATCCCGCGCAGCCGGGGCGGCCAGCACCGGTGGGACAACGTGGTGGCGGCCTGCCGCCGCTGCAACCACACCAAGGCCGACCGCCACCTCACCGAACTCGGCTGGCGGATGAAGCGCCCACCGGCCCCGCCCAGCGGCCTCGCCTGGCGGATCATCGGCACCGGCATCAAGGACCCGCGCTGGCGCCCCTACCTGGAGCCGTACGGCGGCTCCGACCAGTTGCGCGCCCCGCAGTGGGGCGAGTACGAGCACCTCGACCATACCGAGCAGGGCCTCCCCGTCCCGCTCGGCCGGGCGCACTCGGCCCACTCCGCCCCCGTCCGCCGCGGTGAGCAGCCCGAACCGCTCTCCGCCTGACCCCGCTCCACAAGGGCCAGCCCGTCATATCGTCGGTACGCCTCATGGGCCGCCGCGCCCCCCACCGGGGAGCACGGCGGCCCGCCGCGTTGTCCGGTGGGGAGCGCGGCGACTACTTCTTCGGCGGCGCTGTCCCGCCCGTCGTGCCGCCTGTCGTACCGCCCGGAGTCCCGCCCGCCGGGGGCGTGGCCGGGGCGCTCGGAGCGGTCGGGGCCGTGGTCGGGGCCGTGGGCGCGGTGGTGGGCGCGGTGGTGGCGCCGCCGTCCGGCTGGGCCGGGGGGACGGTCGGCGGCTGCGACGGGGCGGGCGGGGTGACGGCGTACAGCTCGACGCCCCACAGCGAGTAGCCGTACTTGTTGGCCCGGGCCACGCCCTGCACCCGGAGGAACCGGGCGCCCGGCGCGTCGAAGCGCACGGTCTCGTCGCCGCCCCTGCCGTTGTCCACCGTCGCCGCGTCGGTCCAGGTGGTGCCGTCCGCCGAGACCTGGAGCCGGTAGGCGGCGGCGTACGCGGCCTGCCAGTGCAGCACCGCCGCGCCCAGGTGGGTCGTCTGCGGCAGTTCCAGCTGCACCCAGGCGTCGTCCTTGGCGGGGGAGGACCAGCGGGTCTTCGGGTCACCGTCGGTGACCGCCGAGGCGGGGAAGTTCGGCGTCTCGTCGCCCGAGGAGGTGGCCTTCGCACGGAGCGCCAGGTCCGGACCGCTGGTCGGCGGCACCACGTGCACCTGGAGCACCTGCTTCACGGTGGTGGCGCCGGCCACGAACTGCACCGGCACCTGGTACGTCCCGAACGGCGTCCCGGGATCGGCGCTGACCAGCAGCGGCACGCCGATGCGGCCGCCGCGCGGCACGGTCACCCCGGCCGCCGGGGTCACGGTCAGGCCCTTGGCCGCGGCCGGCACCTCTGTGCGCAGCTCGCCGGTGGTCCCCTCGGGGCGGCCGGCCTCGACGGTGGCCCGGGTCTGGGCGGGCGCGGCGGCGCCGGTCACCACGTCCAGGGTCGGGTCGGACAGGCTGAGCCGGGCCGCCGGGACGTCCGCGTACCAGGGGATCACCTGGTTGACCACCGGGGGGTCGCCGCCCGGCTTCCAGGTCAGCCGGAACGCGTCGGCGGCCTGCCCGCCGGCCGGCAGCTCGTTGTAGCCGGGCTGCACGGTGCCGATGTCCGTCCAGCCGCCGTCCGAGCGGCGCACCGAGACGGTGGCGGTGGCGTGCACGCCCGGGTCGGTGAGCACGGTGAGCCGGTCGAGCGGGCGGGCGGCGCCCAGTTCGACGGTGAGCGGCTCGTCCTGCGCGGTGGGCGGCTTGGCGGCCCGGTACGCGGTGTCCGGGTTGCCGTCCAGCACCGCGGACGCCGAGGAGCCGGGCAGCGCGGCGGGGCCGCCGGTGACGCTGGCGGGGGCGTCGTCGGGCGCGGTGACGGTGAACTCGCGCACCGCGACGGCGGTCTTCTGGGCGGCGGTGGCCCGCAGCCGCACGGCCCGCACCACCGGGCCGGCCGGCAGCTTGGCGCTGACCGACTTCTGGTTCTTGACCACGGCGAGCTGCTTCCAGCCGCCCTCGCCGGTGCTGTACTCCAGCACGCCGTCGTGGAGGTAGTCGTCGACCGCGCTCCGGCCGTCCGGCCCGTTGCCCCAGGAGCCCATCAGCACGGTGACGGCGCCGACCGGGCGCCCGCCGCCGAGGTCGACGCCGACCGCGTCGCCGGGCTGCGGGGGAGCGGAGCTCCAGTAGAACGTGTCGGCCACGCCGTCGGTCATCAGCGCGGGCAGGTGGTCGTGCGCGGTGCCCATGGTGGTGGTCGGGGTGATCCCGCCGCCGGCCACCCCGGCCCAGTTGTCGGCGGCCTGGACGGCCCGCTCCAGGAACGGCGCGAGCACGTCCGCGCCGATCGTGGCCGGGCTCTGCGCGAGCTGCTCGCGCAGCCGGTTGAGCTCCACCCGGGCCTTCCAGGCGGCCGCGCCGTCGCCGCCGTGCTGGGCCAGCAGCATGTCCAGCGAGGACTGTCCGGCCAGCCCGTAGTCGTGCAGCGGGGCGAGCCAGGGCGCGGCCTCGGCGGCGAGCTGGGCGGTGGCCTGGGTGCCGGCGAGGGTCTGCTGGGCGGTGGCCATCGCGGCGAAGGCGTCCCGCAGGGGCGCGGCGGCCTCTATCAGCTTGGCGAGGTCCGACGCGGTGCCCGAGGTGGGCTCGGCGGCGGCCCAGAACCGGTCGAGCAGCGGCGTCAGGTAGCCGGACTCCTGCTTGGACAGCGGCGAGGAGGAGCTGTTGCCGGCCAGCGCGGTGACCGCGGACAGGGCGGTGCCGGCGGGCGTGCTGCCGGCGCCGGTCGGGCCGGCGAGCGAGCGCACCGCGGCCTGCCAGGAGTCCTCCGGCCGGTAGCCGGCCGGGTTCCAGGCGAAGTCGCCGGCCGTGGCGAGGGCGATCCGGGAGGCCACCGGCTGCTGCATGGCACCGGTGAGCATCACCGCCGAGCGGGTGGCCACCTCCGGTTCGCGCCCGGTGTAGGCGCCGAGGAAGAGCCGGTCCGGGCTGGCGTCGTTGACCGGGTAGTTGTCCATGGTGACCAGCGGGTGGCCGTACAGGTCGCCGGTCTCGGCGGCCTGGGCGCCGGTGATCTTCTCCGGGATCACCCCGCCCCCGCTCCAGGCCACCTGCACGCCGTCCGGCAGCGCCGCGGCCAGCGCCTTGCGGTACGGCGTGACGCCCTGCTTGTGGTACTCGGTGGGCACGACGGACAGCGGCGCCAGGCCCGGGTTGCGCGCGATCAGCCGGTCCCGCACCTTGGTCACCAGCGCGGCCTGCGCCTTGGCGGCCGCAGCCGGGCCGGTGCCGTACGTGTCGCGGTCGTCGCCGCAGTGCCACTCGTCGTAGCTGACGTCCAGGAACTGGAGCTGGAAGGCGGTGAAGCCGAGCTTGCGCAGCCCGTCCAGCTTGGCCACCAGCGCGTCCACGTCCTTGCCGGAGCTGAAGCAGAGCGACTGCCCCGGGTCGATCGCGTAGCCGAGCGTGACGTGGTCGCGCCGGGCCAGGCCGCCCAGTTCGCGCAGCTCGTCGGCCTGGGCGGCGGGGTAGGCGTCGCGCCAGCGGGAGAGCCGGAACGGGTCGTCACCGGGGGCGTAGAGGTAGAAGTTCTGCTTGGAGCGGCCGAGGAAGTCCACCTGGTCGAGCCGCTGCTGCGCCGTCCACGGGCTGCCGTAGAACGCCTCCGCGGTGCCGCGCACCGGCGCGCCGCTCGGCCAGTCCCGCAGCGTGATCCCGGGCAGGCCCAGCCCGGCGGCGCCCGGCGCCTGCCCCTGCCCGGCCGGGACGGCGGCGAGCAGCTGGCGCAGGCTCTGCGCGGCGTAGAAGGTGCCCACCGCATCCGCGCCCGCCAGCACCACCGCGCCGTACGTCCCGCCGCCCTGGGCCGGCAGCTGACCGACCGACAGCACGTACCCGCCGGCCGGCATGCCCGCGGTCGAGGGGGCGGCGCCGTCCTTGCCGCCGGCCGCGGCGGACAGCGCGCGCAGCGCCCGGTCCGTCCGGCCGTCGGCGCCCTCGGCCGGTCCGCCGATGTACACCACCAGCGACCCGGCGGCCGGCGCGTCGGCGTCCGGCTCCGGGGTGACGGTCGTCGCCCCGGCGACCTCCAGCACCTCCCGGACGGCGTCCAACGCCCCGAGGTCCGCGTCCGGCGCCGGCACCAGCGTCACCGCGGCCGGCACCGCGACCGGCTTGCCGGCCACCGTCTGCTCCTGCGGCCGCGGGAACACCTGCGGGTTCGTCATGCTCCCCAGCGGCGTCTGCGGCGCGCTGCTCACCACGTCCGGCCCCGCCGACGCCGCGTACGCCGCCGACGGCATCGGCCCGGCCAGCAGCCCGCCGACCACCGCCGCCGCCGCGACCCCCGCCGCGATCTGCAGGGTCCGCCGCCCCGGCCGCCCCGCCGCCCGCCGGGCCCGCTCCGCCCGCACCGACGCCAGCAGCGGTTCCGTCCCCTTGAGGCCGGCGATCAGCCGGTCCGCCGTCCTGGGCGCCAGTTGACGGCACGTCCGCGCCGTGGCCCGCCGCGCCGCCAGCGCCGCCGGGTGGTACAGCACCTCCCGCAACGCCGCACTCCGCTCCAACCGCTGCCGCAGCCGCCGCCCGGCCACAACGGACACTCGGGCTTCCACAGGAGCCTCCTCGCCAGGCCTGGACCACATCGCCGCAACCCCACCAGCTACCCAACCCGGTGTCAACGCGGCCGCCCGCTATGCCGGGTCTGCCCCGGTTCGAGCATTCGGTCCGGGGTCGCGGCAGCCCCCGGCCGCCAGGCCGATCCGCCCACGCGGTCGTGTCGCGCAGCGTCGTCGGGCCGTCACCCGGGTAGGACTGTGGTCGTCCTGACCAGGCGTTGCCGAGACATCGCAGGAGCCGCGAGTGGCCGCTTATCTCGACCGTGACGGAGCCGACGGGCTGAGGGTGCCGACGCAGGACGCGCCGCCGCCACCGCCCGAACTGGTGGCGCTGGCGCAGGCGTACGGGGTGGACACCCGGTACCCCGGGCCGGGGGGTGTGACCGTGGGGGCGCGCACGCTGGTCGCGGTGCTGGCGGCCCTGGGGGTGGCGGCGGGGACGCCGGAGCAGGCGCGCGAGGCGCTGGAGCGTCACCGGGCCGCGCAGCAGGCCCGGTTGCTGCCGCCCTGCGTGGTGGTCCGTCAAGGGCGGCGGACGGCACTGGACGTGCCGGCCGACGCGCGGCTGCACGTGGAGCTGGAGGACGGCGGGGTGTGGGAGCTGCCGCGCGGCCACTCGCACTGGCTGCCGCCGGACCTGCCGCTCGGGCGGCACACGCTCAGGGCGGAGAGCGGCGAGGGCAAGGCCCAGGCGGCGCTGATCGTCGCACCGGAGAAGCTGCCCCCGCTGCCCGGCTACAGCTGGGGCTTCCTCGCCCAGCTGTACTCCGTCCTGTCCGACCGCTCCTGGGGCATGGGCGACCTCGGCGACCTCGCCGAGCTGGCCCGGTGGGCGGGCGCCGGCCTCGGCGCGGGCTTCGTCCAGATCAACCCGCTGCACCAGGCGCTGTCCGCCGCCCCCGCCGCCCCCACCGATCCGTCCCCCTACCGCCCCTCCTCCCGCCGCTTCGCCGATCCGGTGCACCTGCGGGTCGAGGCCGTCCCCGAGTACGCCTATCTGACGGGTGACCAGCGCGCCGAGGCGGAGGAGCTGGGCCGCCGGGCCGCCCGGCTGCGCGACGAGGTGCTGGGGCACGACGGCCTGATCGACCGGGACGCCGTCTGGACGCTCAAGCGCGAGGCGCTGGAACTGCTGCACGAGGTGCCGCGCGGCCCCGGCCGCCAGGCCGCGTACGAGGCCTACCAGCGCCGCGAGGGCGACTGGCTGCGCCGGAACGCACTGTGGAACGCGCTCGCCGAGGTGCACGGCGCCGACTGGCACGGCTGGCCGAAGGGGCTGCGTCACCCGGACGGCCCACAGGTGGGGCGCGCCTCCCGGGAGCTCGCCGACCGGGTCGAGTTCCACCGCTGGCTCGCCTGGCAGGTCGACCAGCAGCTCGCCGAGGCCCAGGGCGCGGCCCGGCAGGCCGGCATGCAGGTGGGCCTGATCCACGACCTGGCCGTCGGCGTCCACCCGGACGGCGCGGACGCCTGGGCGCTCCAGGACGTGCTGGCCGGCGGCATCTCCGTCGGCGCCCCGCCGGACGCCTTCAACGCCCACGGCCAGGACTGGGGCCTGCCGCCCTGGCGCCCGGACGCGCTGGCGGCGGCCGGCTACACCCCGTACGCGGAGCTGCTGCGCGCGGCGGCCCGGCACGCGGGCGCGGTCCGGATCGACCACGTGATGGGCCTGTTCCGGCTCTGGTGGGTGCCGGACGGCCACCCGCCGACCGAGGGTGCGTACGTGCGCTACGACGCCGAGGCGATGCTCGGCGTGCTGGCCCTGGAGGCGCACCGGGCCGGGACGGCGGTGATCGGCGAGGACCTGGGCACGGTGGAGCCGGGCGTCCGGGAGGAGCTGGCGGCGCGCGGGATCCTCGGCACCTCCGTGCTCTGGTTCGAGCGGGACTGGCAGGCGGCGGGGGAGATCCTCGCCCCGGACCGCTGGCGCCCGGGCTGCCTGGCCACCCTCACCACCCACGACCTGCCGAGCACCGCCGCCCGGCTCTCCGGCGAGCACGTCGAGCTGCGGCACCGGCTCGGGCTGCTGGCCCGTCCGCTGGGCGAGGAGCAGGAGGAGGCGGTGGCCGAGCTGGCGGACTGGCGGGCCGAGCTGACCGCGCGGGGGCTGCTCGCGCCGGGCGAGCCGCTGTCGATGCCGGTGCTGTACCGCTTCCTGCGCGCGACCCCGGCGGAGCTGGTCGGCGTCTGGCTGCCGGACCTGGTCGGCGATCCGCGCCCGCAGAACCTGCCCGGCACCTGGGACCAGTACCCGAACTGGCGCCTGCCGGTCGCCGACGGCGCCGGCGACCCGGTCACCCTCGACCGCCTGGCCGCCACCCCGGCCGCCCGCCTGCTCGCCCACCTGCTGGCCCCGCCCGGCGCCCACCCCGCCGTCTGACCCCGCCGTCCGACCCCGGCACCTGATCCCGCCGCCTGACCCCGGCACTGCGGACGGCCCCCTTCCGGAAGGCCGACCCCGACGCGCGGGGGGTCATAAGCGGCGGGTAAGTTGGAAACGTGGACAAGAGGAACGCTTTGCGAGCCGGCGCGGTCTCCGCAACGGTCACGCTGATGATGCTGCTGTCGTCGCCCGCCATGGCCCTCACCAGGGACGACGGCGACGACCCGGGTCCTGGCCTGAGCGTCGGCCAGACCATCGGCCTGTACGTGCTGATCCCGATCGCCGCCTTCGTGATCATCGCCGCCCTCGCGGGCCTGCCGTACGGCAAGGGCAAGGGCAAGAAGAAGTAACCACCGCGTCCACCAGGACCTGCACGACCCCGAAGGGGCACCGGAGATCTCCGGTGCCCCTTCAGGCGTTCCAGCACCTTGACGGCGCCCGACGGGCCCCAACGGAGCCCCGACGGCGCCCCAACGGAGCCCCGTCGGCGCCCGACGGGACCCCGACCGGGGCCCCGACGGGCGCCTCAGCAGGTCAGCGGCCGGCGCCCGCCGCCCGGTCGACCGCCTGGGCCTTGAGCGCGCGCTCGATCCCGGCCCGGGCCTCGACGACCTGGCGCCGCAGCGCCGGTGCCGGCTCGGCCTCGGTCAGCCACGCGTCGGTCGCGTCCACGGTGGCCTGCGTGACCTGCAGCGCCGGGTACAGCCCGCCGATGATCTGCTGCGAGATCTCGTGGCTGCGGGTCTCCCAGACCTCCTTGACGGCGGCGAAGTACTTGGCCGCGTACGGCGCGAGCAGCTCGCGCTGGTCGGACTGCTGGAAGCCCGCGATGGTCGCTTCCTGGACGTAGTTGGTGAGGGTGTCCGACTCGACGACGGCGGTCCAGGCCTCGGCCTTGGCCTCGGCGGTGGGCCGGGCGGCGCGGCAGGTGGCGGCGTGCTCCTGGCCGGCCGCGGTGTTGTCGCGGGCCAGCTCGGCCGTCACGGCGGCCTCGTCGGCGCGCCCGGTGGCGCAGAGCCGGGTGAGCAGGGTCCAGCGCAGCTCGGTGTCGACGGCGAGGCCCTTGATCTCGGCGGTGCCGTCGAGCAGGTCGGCGAGCAGGCCGAGCTGCCCGTCGGTGCGGGCGACGGAGGCGAGGGTGCGGGCCCAGGAGAGCTGGTGGTCGCTGCCGGGCTCGGAGGAGCGCAGGTGCTCCTCGGCGGCGTCGGCCCACTGGGCGAGGCCCTGCTCGCGCCAGTCGGGGTCGGTGTAGGCGTCGAGGGCGAGCCGGACCTGGCGCTGCACGGACTGCACGACGCCGATGTCGCTCTCCCGCCCGATGCCGGAGAGGGCGAGCGCCAGGTAGTCGCGGGCGGCGAGTTCGCCGTCGCGGGTCATGTCCCAGGCGGAGGCCCAGCACAGGGCGCGCGGCAGCGACTCGGTGAAGCCGCCGAGGTGCTCGGTGACGACGGCCATCGAGTCCTCGTCGAGCCGGATCTTGGCGTAGGAGAGGTCGTCGTCGTTGAGCAGCACGACGGCCGGGCGGTGCCGGCCGACGAGCTCGGGCACCTCGGTGCGCGGGCCGTCGACGTCGAGCTCGATCCGGTCGGTGCGCACCAGCGCGCCGTCGGCGAGCTCGTACAGGCCGATGGCGATGCGGTGCGGGCGCAGCACGGCCTCGCCCTTGGCGCCGGCGGGCAGCGCGGGGGCCTCCTGGAGGACGGTGAAGGACTCGATCTCGCCGTCGGTGTTCAGCGTGATGGCGGGCCGCAGCACGTTGATGCCGGCGGTCTCCAGCCAGGCCTTGGACCAGGTCCGCAGGTCGCGGCCGCTGGCCTCCTCCAGGGCCCCGAGCAGGTCGGCGAGCCGGGTGTTGCCCCAGGCGTGGCGCTTGAAGTAGGTCTGCACGCCCTGGAAGAAGGCGTCCTGGCCGACGTACGCCACCAGCTGCTTGAGCACCGAGGCGCCCTTGGCGTAGGTGATGCCGTCGAAGTTGACCTGGACGTCCTCCAGGTCGTTGATGTCCGCCATGATGGGGTGGGTGGAGGGCAGTTGGTCCTGCCGGTAGGCCCAGGTCTTCATCTGGTTGGCGAACGTGGTCCAGGAGTTCGGCCACTTGGAGCCGGGGGCCTCGGCCTGGCAGACGGCCTCGGCGAAGGTGGCGAAGGACTCGTTGAGCCAGAGGTCGTTCCACCACTCCATGGTGACGAGGTCGCCGAACCACATGTGGGCGAGCTCGTGCAGGATCGTCGCCGCGCGGGCCTCGTAGGCGGCGTCGGTGACCTTGGAGCGGAACACGTACTGGTCGCGCAGGGTGACGGCGCCCGCGTTCTCCATCGCGCCGGCGTTGAACTCCGGGACGAACAGCTGGTCGTACTTGGCGAACGGGTAGGGGAAGTCGAACTTCTCCTGGAAGTAGTCGAAGCCCTGCTTGGTGACGGCGAAGATGTCCTCGGCGTCCAGGAACTCGCGCAGCGAGGGGCGGCAGTAGACGCCCAGCGGCACCTTCTGGTCGCCGTTCTCGTAGGTGTCGAAGACCCCGACGTACGGGCCGGCGACGAGCGCGGTGATGTAGGTGGAGATCCGGCCGGTGGGCTCGAACGTCCAGACCTGCGCGGCGCCCTCGCCGACCGGGATCGGGGTGGGCGAGTTGGAGACGACGACCCAGCCGGTGGGGGCGGTCACGGTGAACGCGAACGCGGCCTTCAGGTCGGGCTGTTCGAAGGAGGCGAAGACGCGGCGGGCGTCCGGCACCTCGAACTGGGTGTACAGGTAGGTCTCGCCGTCGACCGGGTCGACGAACCGGTGCAGGCCCTCACCGGTGTTGGTGTAGGCGCAGTTGGCGACGACGCGCAGCTCGTTCTCGGCGGCCAGGTTCGGCAGCGGGATCCGGCTGTCGGCGAAGCTCTCCGGGTCGAGCGGCGCGCCGTTGAGGGTGATCTCCTCGACGCTCGGCGCGACGAGGTCGATGAACGTGTCCGCGCCGGGGGTCGTGGCCGTGAACCGGACCACGGTGGTGGACCGGAAGGTGCCTCCTTCGCGGGCCGAACTCAGGTCGAGCTCGATGTCGTACGCGTCCACGTGGAGGAGGTCGGCCCGGGTGCGGGCCTCCTCGCGGGTCAGGTTGGTGCCGGGCACTCGCTGCACTCCTTCGTCAGGCTGATGGGGCGAATCCTCCCATGACCCAACGGACGGGCTCCCGGAATAATCACAGGCGGGGCGGGTCCGGACGGATCGCCCGTTCCCGCCCCGCCAGGACGAGCCCCGAGGGCCCGCGTTCGAGGAGTGCTCAGTCCCCCGCCGTCACTTCTTCCACTTGGTCAGCGGCGCGTCGGAGCTGCCGCGGCGGAAGGCGTACACCGCGCTGCCGTCGCTGGAGAGGACGTATTCGGACATGCTCATCCCGATGTCCAGGCCGTTGGGCATGGCCATGGTGCCGAGGTCGGTCATCGAGCCGTCGGCCGGCGAGAGCGTCACCAGGCGGGCGGGCTTGTTGTAGCCCTGGCTGACGATGGCGCGGACCTTGCCGTCCTTGTCGGTGCCGGACACCAGCCGGATGTCCTGGCTGGACGTGGCGCTGGCGGCGGACCAGATCCGCTTGCCGGTGGTCAGGTCGTACGCGTTGACGGCCGACTTGGCGCCGGTGATCTGGGCGTACAGGGTGGTGCCGCTGACCACGTTCTGGGTGTAGGCGTCGGACTGGCCGGACAGCCGCAGGCTGTCCGCGCCGGGCTCCTTGACCGACATCTGGTTGCCGGGCTTGTTGCTCTTGTCGAACGGCAGGATGTAGTCGCCGTTGGGGCCGCTGCTCATCAGCAGCACCAGCGGCTGGTCCTGGACGACCTTGTCGATCCGCTCGATGCTGCCGGTGAGGGTGATCGGCGTGCTGGCGGCCTTGCCGCTGTCGGCGTCCACGACGACCAGCTGCGACTTCGGGCCGGAGCCGCCGTAGCAGCGGTCGCTGACCGCGATCTGGCTGCCGGCTGCGCGGCCGTAGAGGCTGCAGTCCTTGTCGCGCGGCTGGAACTGCCAGGCCGCCGAGCCGTTGTCGATGTTCAGGCCGCCGACCACGTTGCCGCCGATGGCGACCACCTTGTCGGTGACGCTGAGCGTCGGCGAGGACATCCGGTCGGTGGAGACCTTGACGCTCCAGAGCAGCTTGCCCTGGCTGACGTCGACGGCGCCGATGGTGGAGCAGTCGCTGTCACCGGTGTTGAAGGAGACGGCGGCGATGTTCTTCGAGTTGGTCGAGTAGGAGGCGGTGCACACCTCCTTGCTGCCGGCCGGGACCGGGATGTTCCAGGCCTCCTTGCCGTCGGAGGTGTTGTACGCCCGGATGCCGGTGCTGTCGGCGCGCACCGCGACCTTGTCGCTGCCCCAGATGCCGAGCAGCTGCGAGCCGCTGTCCGCGGTGGCGGCCTTGGGGGCGTTCCAGGCGATGTTGTACCCGGCCCCGCCGGTGTTGCCACCGGTGCTGCTGCCGGTGGTGCCGTCGGCGGTCGGGGCGTTGGTGGTGGTGCCGCCGGACGTGGTGGTGCCGCCGGAGGTGGCGTTCGGCGTGGGGTCGGGGTCG
This sequence comes from Kitasatospora sp. NPDC058492, assembly GCF_042720685.1. Classification (NCBI taxonomy): domain Bacteria; kingdom Bacillati; phylum Actinomycetota; class Actinomycetes; order Kitasatosporales; family Streptomycetaceae; genus Kitasatospora; species Kitasatospora sp. NPDC058492. The sequence continues at coordinate 34,950 of NZ_JBHXMU010000067.1, read as the reverse complement.
TTGCCCTTGAGGAGCACGACCAGCCCGGCGACGATGGCGATCGCCAGGACGCCGCCGATGATCCCGCCCCACAGCATCACGGGGTTGCGCTGCTTGGGCGCGGGGGGCACCGGCGCGCCCGGGTAGTACCCGGGCTGCTGCTGCGGGTATCCGTAGCCGGCGCCGTAGGCCTGCCCGCCGTCCGGCGCGCCGTAGGCACCACCGGGCATCGGGTCGTACGGGCCGACCGGCGCACCGGCCGGCGGCGGCGGAGCCTGGCTGGGGAAGGCGGCCGCGGTCGGCGCGTACGGCTGGTAGCCGGCACCGGCACCGGCACCGGCACCGGCACCGGCGGCGGGCGGCTGCGCGGGCGGAGCCGGCGGCTGGGCCGGCGGCGGCCCGGCGGGCGAGGCCGGGCGCGGGATCGCCGCGCCGTCGAGTTGTGTCATCTGGTCCGCCACGGCGGCCGGGTCCACGCCGCCGGGCGGGCGCCCGAACGAGACGCCCCGATTGTCCTGCGGGCTGCTGCCCGACGCTTCGCCTGCCCCCGGCGTAGGGTGATCCCCTGCCATCTGATTCCCCGTCATTCCTGGAAGCGTCCCCCTGCCGATACCGCCCCGCGGTCCGGGGGGACGCGTGAGATAGGGCACCATGCTAGTGGCGGGTGTTTTTCGGTCGAACCCAGGACTCCGCAGGCCCGTTTCCGTCCGTTCCCCCGCCGCTTCCGGGCCCGCCGCCACCGGCCCCCGTCGTACCGCCCAGGTCCGATCCGCGCCGATCCACGGCACAGGCCCTACCCTTCAGGAGTTGAAGGGGACGTCCGGCGGAGGGGTCCCCGCCCTGGGAGGGTGGATCATGTCGACGGACACACCGGGCTCGCAGTCGTCCTTGCACCGGGCGAACCTGGAGCGGGTGCTGCGCGCGGTGCGGACGGCCGGTTCGCTGACCCAGGCCGAGATCGCCCGCGGCACCGGCCTGTCCGCGGCCACCGTCTCCAACATCGTGCGGGAGTTGAAGGAGAGCGGCACCGTCGTGGTCGCCGACACCTCCTCCGGCGGCCGGCGGGCGCGCAGCGTCTCGCTCAGCGGGGACGCGGGCATCGTGGTGGGCATCGACTTCGGCCACACCCACCTGCGGGTCGCGGTCGGCAACCTCGCGCACCGGGTGCTCGCCGAGGAGAGCGCCCCGATCGACGTGGACGTCTCCGCCGCGCAGGGCTTCGACCGGGCCGAGGCGATGGTGGAACGGCTGCTCCGGCAGGCCGGGTTCCGCCCGGAGAAGGTGATCGGCGTCGGCCTCGGCGTGCCCGGCCCGATCGACGTGGAGACCGGCGCGCTGGGCTCCACCGCGATCCTGCCCGGCTGGACGGGCATCGCCCCGGGCCGGGAGCTGGCCGAGCGGCTCGGCATGCCGGTGCACGTGGACAACGACGCCAACCTGGGCGCGCTCGGCGAACTGGTCTGGGGGGCCGGGCGGGGGCTGAGCGACCTCGCGTACATCAAGGTCGCCAGCGGGGTCGGCGCCGGACTGGTGGTCAACGGCCAGATCTACCGCGGGCCGGGCGGTACCGCCGGTGAGATCGGGCACATCACCCTGGACGAGGCCGGGCCGGTCTGCCGCTGCGGCAACCGCGGCTGTCTGGAGACCTTCGTGGGCTCCCGCTACCTGCTCTCCCTGCTGACCCCGACCCTCGGGCCGGACCTCACCCTGCCCCGGGTGGTCGAGCTGGCCCATCAGGGTGACCTCGGCTGCCGCCGGGTGATCGCCGACGCCGGCCGGCAGATCGGCACCGGCGTCGCGACCCTGTGCAACCTGCTCAACCCGCGCCGGGTGATCCTCGGTGGCGACCTCGCCGAGGCCGGTGAGCTGGTGCTCTCCCCGATCCGCGACTCGGTGGCCCGTTACGCCATCCCGAGCGCCGCCCGCCAGCTCTCGGTGGTCCCCGGCACGCTGGGCGGCCGGGCCGAGGTGCTCGGCGCGCTGGCGCTGGTGATGAGCGAGATGGGGGAGTCCGGGGCGCTGGGGCGCGGCTGAGCCGCCGCGGCCCGGATCGCGCCCGAACATTCATTCGTCAATCCAGGGTGACGCGCGACCCCGGGCCGACCTCCGGGAATGGCGGTAACGGGTCGGTGGCACCGGCCGCGCCGCTCGGTGTCCGGCAAGCGGACATTAGACTCGACCGGTCGGCACCGGCCGCGACCGCCGGCCCGCCGCCAGACCGGGCAGCGACGCCCGTCGGACCGCCCGCGGTCCGCGAACACTGAACGAGGAGGAACGGGTGGCCCTGCTGACCCGCATTCGGGGACCGCGTGATCTCGACCGGCTCACGCCGGGACAGCTGGCCGCACTGGCCCAGGAGATCCGGACCTTCCTGGTGACCGAGGTCGCCAAGACGGGCGGCCACCTCGGCCCCAACCTCGGCGTGGTGGAGCTCACCATCGCGCTGCACCGGGTCTTCGACTCGCCGCGCGACCGCATCCTCTTCGACACCGGCCACCAGAGCTACGTCCACAAGCTGCTCACCGGCCGCCAGGACTTCTCGATGCTGCGGATGAAGGGCGGCCTGTCCGGCTACCCGTCCCGCGCCGAGTCCGAGCACGACGTGATCGAGAACTCGCACGCCTCCACCGTGCTCTCCTACGCCGACGGCCTGGCCAAGGCCAACAAGATCCTCGGCAAGCCGGATCCGGTCGTCGCGGTCATCGGCGACGGCGCGCTCACCGGCGGCATGGCCTGGGAGGCGCTCAACAACATCGCCGACGCCAAGGACCGCCCGCTGGTCATCGTCGTCAACGACAACGAGCGCTCCTACTCGCCGACCATCGGCGGCCTGGCCAACCACCTCGCCACCCTGCGCACCACCCAGGGCTACGAGCGCTTCCTCTCCTGGGGCAAGGACGCGCTGCAGCGCACCCCGGTGGTCGGCCAGCAGCTGTTCGAGACGCTGCACGGCGCCAAGAAGGGCCTCAAGGACTTCATCGCCCCGCAGGGCATGTTCGAGGACCTCGGCATCAAGTACATCGGCCCGATCGACGGCCACGACCTGACCGCCCTGGAGTCCGCGCTGACCAAGGCGCGCGGCTTCGGCGGCCCGGTGATCGTGCACTGCCTCACCGAGAAGGGCCGCGGCTACCACGCCGCGGAGAACAACGACGAGGACCGCTTCCACGCGGTCGGCAAGATCCACCCGGAGACCGGTCTGCCGATCCAGAACGCCGGCGGCCGGAGCTGGACCTCGGTCTTCGCCGAGGAGATGGTCGCGCTCGGCCACGAGCGGGACGACATCGTCGGCATCACCGCCGCCATGCTCCACCCGGTCGGCCTCGCGCCCTTCGCCGAGGCCTTCCCGGACCGCATCTTCGACGTCGGCATCGCCGAGCAGCACGCCGTCACCAGCGCCGCCGGCCTGGCCACCAACGGGCTGCACCCGGTCTTCGCGGTCTACGCGACCTTCCTGAACCGGGCCTTCGACCAGGTCCTGATGGACGTCGCCCTGCACAAGCTGGGCGTCACCTTCGTGCTCGACCGGGCCGGCGTCACCGGCGACGACGGCGCCTCGCACAACGGCATGTGGGACATGTCGATGCTGCAGATTGTCCCGACCCTGCGGCTGGCCGCCCCGCGCGACGCCGACCAGGTCCGCGCCCAGCTGCGCGAGGCCGTCGAGGTCAAGGACGCCCCGACCGTGGTCCGCTACTCCAAGGGCACCGTCGGCCCGGCCGTCCCGGCGGTCGGCCGGATCGGCGGCATGGACGTGCTGCGCGCCGCCGAGGAGCCGGGCGGCACGCACCGCGCGGACGTGCTGGTCGTCTCGGTCGGCGCGATGGCCGCCACCAGCCTGGAGGTCGCGGACCTGCTGGCCGCCCGGGGCATCACCGCCACCGTGGTGGACCCGCGCTGGGTCAAGCCGGTGGACGCCGCCCTGCCGGGCCTGGCGGCCGAGCACCGGGTGGTCGTCACGATCGAGGACAACGGCCGGGTGGGCGGTGTCGGCGCCGCGGTGGCGCAGGCGCTGCGCGACGCGGACGTGGATCTGCCGGTGCGCGACTTCGGGATTCCGCAGGAGTTCCTGGACCACGCGAGCCGGAACGAGATCCTGGCCGAGATCGGCCTGAACGCCCCGGACATCGCCCGAAAGGTGACGGCCCTGGTCGCCAGCCTGGACGCGGCTCGGGTCGAGGCCTGAGAACGGGCCCGGAGCGCGTTCCACCGACGACTGTTCGTCGTAGCCCTGTAACAGTTCGTCACGAAACAAGCTGACAATCGCACCGAAAGGCGGGACCGGCGCCGCCCGCGCCGATCCCGCCCGGTAGGTTGTCATCCGTGCCCACCCCCACCCGCTTCCGCCTCGCCGGACTGGCCGAGCGCCTGCCCGAGCGCGTCCGTACCCATGTGCAGACCGGGTACTGGACGAGGCTGGTGCCGGTGCTCGCGCTGGTCGCACTGCTCACCCACATCCCGTCCTTCGCCCGGCCCGTCTGGAGCCCCGACGAGGGGTTCCTGGCCACCCAGGCCCGGATGCTGGCCGACGGCGGAGTGCTGTACGACACCGTGGTGGACCGCAAGCCGCCGTTGCTCCCCTGGCTCTACCAGGCCTGCTTCACGATCTTCGGCTCCGCCTCGCTGTGGCCGCTGCGCACCCTGGCGGTGGGCGCCCACCTGGTCACCGCGATCCTGCTGGCGTCCATCGCCCGCGGCCGCTGGGGCAACCGGGCCGGGGCCGGCGCGGGACTGCTCTACCTGCTGGTCTCCATCGGGCTCTCCCCGGAGGACACCCAGGCGGCGACCTTCGAGGTCTTCATGCTGCCCGCCATGGTGGCCGCGTTCCGGTACGCCGAGCGCCGCCGCTGGCTGGCCGCGGGCATCGCGGTGGCGCTCTGCTCGCTGACCAAGCAGACCGGCGGCGCGGTGCTGCTGCCGGTGCTCTGGATGCTGTTCCAGGACGCCCGCCGGCGCGGGGTGCGCTGGCCGCCCGCCCTGTTCAAGATCGGCTTCGGCTTCATCCTGCCGATAGCGCTGGTCGCGGTCATCCTGACCAAGCCCAAGGGCTTCCTGTTCTGGGTGGTCACCGGCAGCGGGGACTACGCCTCCTTCGGCGGCGCCTGGCTCCAGATGATCGGCCGCGCGCTCGGCAACTCGGCCATCCTGGTCGCGGCCGGGCTGGGCTTCCTGCTCCCGGTCGGGCGCCGGCTCTGGCTCAAGCACCGCCACCGGCCGCTGCCCGTCGCCGGGGAGGAGCACGGCTCCACCGGGGACCTGTGGGTCTGGCTGGCCTCCTCGGTCGTCGCGGTCAGCGTGGGCTTCCACTTCTTCGGCCACTACTACCTGCAGCTGATCCCCCCGCTGGTGCTGCTGGGCACCGGGGCGGTGGCCACCTCGGCGGTCCGCTGGAAGCCCGTCCTGGTGTACACCACGGTCGCCTCGACGGTCTTCTGGGCGCTGGCCCTGGCCTGGCCGGGGGAGCGGCTCAACCGCACCACCGAGGTCGCCACCGCGGTCGCCGCCCAGACCACCCCCAAGGACACCGTCCTGGTCTGGGGCATGCACCCCGAGCTGTACTGGCTGGCCGACCGCAAGCCCGCCACCCGCTACCTGACCGCCGGCTTCCTGACCAACTACAGCGGCGGCAAGGACGGCAACGCCAACGTGGGCGAGCAGTTCAGCGTCAGCAACGCCTGGCAGACCTTCGACAAGGAGCTCGCCGACAACCTGCCCGAGGTCGTGGTGGACGACTCCGGCATCGCCCCGTACCAGCCGGTGCTGGTCCCGCGGATCGAGAACCTGCTGGACACCCACTACGAGATGGTCGGCGTCTTCGCCGACACCGTGGTCTACCGCCTCAAGAAGAGCTGACCACCCCCCCCGCACACGCCGGAGCCCCGGTGACCGTCCAGGTCACCGGGGCTCCGGCATGCGGTGGCGCTGCGCGTTACGCGGGCACCGAGGCCACGCCGGGGGCGAGGAAGCGCTTGCCGTTCACCCGCTCCGAGACGCCCTCGCGGTCCAGGTACGGGGTGATCCCGCCCAGGTGGAAGGGCCAGCCGGCGCCGGTGATCATGCAGAGGTCGATGTCCTGCGCCTCGGCGACGACACCCTCCTCCAGCATCAGGCCGATCTCCTGGGCCACGGCCTCCAGGGAGCGGTTCAGGACCTGCTCCTCGGTCAGCACGGTGTCGCCGAAGGACAGCAGCTCCAGCACCTCGGGGTCGAGGACCTGCTTGCCGTCCACCCAGGTGTAGAAGCCGCGCTTGCCGGCCTTGACCACCTTGCCGAGGTTCTCGGAGACGGCGAACCGCTCCGGGAACGCGCCGTGCAGGGTCTCCGAGACGTGCAGCGCGATGGCCGGGCCGACCAGCTCCAGCAGCACGATCGGGGACATCGGCAGGCCGAGCGGCTCGACGCCCTTCTCGACGGTGGCGATCGGGGTGCCCTCGTCGATGATGGTCTGGATCTCGCCCATGAAGCGGGTCAGGATCCGGTTCACCACGAACGCCGGGGCGTCCTTGACCAGCACCGAGGTCTTCTTCAGCTTCTTCGAGACGCCGAAGGCGGTGGCCAGCGAGGCGTCGTCGGTCTGCTCGCCGCGGACGATCTCCAGCAGCGGCAGGATCGCGACCGGGTTGAAGAAGTGGAAGCCGACGACCCGCTCGGGGTGCTTCAGCTTCGAGGCCATCTCGGTGACCGACAGCGAGGAGGTGTTGGTCGCCAGCACGCAGGTCGGCGAGACCACGTTCTCCAGGTCCGCGAAGACGGTCTGCTTGACGCCCATCTCCTCGAACACGGCCTCGATCACGAAGTCCGCGTCGCCGAAGGCGGCGGCCTTGTCGAGCGAGCCGCTGACCAGGCCCTTGAGACGGTTGGCCTTGTCCTGGCCGATCCGACCCTTGCCGAGCAGCTTGTCGATCTCGGCGTGGACGTAGCCGACGCCCTTGTCGACGCGCTCCTGGTCGATGTCGGTGAGGACCACCGGCACCTCCAGACGGCGGGCGAACAGCAGCGCCAGCTGCGAGGCCATCAGACCGGCGCCGACGACGCCGACCTTGTTGACCTGGCGGGCCAGCGACTTGTCCGGCGCGCCGACCGGGCGCTTGGCCCGGCGCTGCACCAGGTTGAAGGCGTAGATGCCGCTGCGCAGCTCGCCGCTCATGATGAGGTCGGCCAGGGCGGCGTCCTCGGCGTCGAAGCCGGCCTGGAGGTCGGAGTCCTTGACCTGCTGGATGATGTCCAGCGCCTTGTAGGCGGCCGGTGCGGCGCCGTGCACCTTGGCGTCGGCGACCAGGCGGCCCCAGGCGACGGCGTCGTCCCAGGCCTTGCCGCGGTCGATCTCCTCGCGCTCGACGACGACGTCGCCCTTGAGGACCTTGGCGGCCCACAGCAGCGACTGCTCCAGGAAGTCGGCCGGCTCGAAGATCGCGTCGGCGATCCCCAGCTCGAACACGTCCTTGCCCTTGAGCTGCTTGTTCTGGTTCATCGAGTTCTCGATGATGACCTTGATCGCCTTCGAGGGGCCGATCAGGTTCGGCAGCAGGGTGCAGCCGCCCCAGCCGGGGACGAGGCCCAGGAAGACCTCCGGCAGCGAGAACGCCGGGACGCCCGCGCTGACCGTGCGGTAGGTGGCGTGCAGGCCGACCTCGACGCCGCCGCCCATCGCCGCGCCGTTGTAGAAGGCGAAGGAGGGGACGGGCAGCGCGGCGATCCGCTTGAAGACCTCGTGGCCGCCCTTGCCGATGGCCAGCGCGTCCGCGTGCTCCTTGAGCAGCTCGACGCCCTTGAGGTCGGCGCCGACCGCGAAGATGAACGGCTTGCCGGTGACCGCGACGGCGACGACCTTGCCCTCGGCGGCCTCGGCCTCGACCTGGTCCAGCGCGGCGGACAGCTTCAGCAGCGAGCCCGGGCCGAAGGTGGTCGGCTTGGTGTGGTCGAAGCCGTTGTCCAGGGTGATCAGGGCCAGCTTGCCGGCCTGCAGCGGCAGGTCCAGGTGGCGCACGTGCGCGGTCGTGACGACCTCGCCCGGGAACAGCTCGGCGCCGTGCTGCAGCAGCTCAGTGGTGCTCGTCATGTTCACTTACCACCCTCGAGCTCGGACGACTTTTCCGCTCCGCTCCAGTGCGGGTTCTCCCAGATGACGGTCCCGCCCATGCCGAACCCGATGCACATCGTGGTGAGGCCGTAGCGGACGTCCGGGCGCTGCTCGAAGCGGCGGGCCAGCTGGTTCATCAGGCGCACGCCGGAGGAGGCCAGCGGGTGGCCGAAGGCGATCGCACCGCCGTACGGGTTGACGCGCTCGTCGTCGTCCGCGATGCCGTAGTGGTCCAGGAAGGACAGCACCTGGACGGCGAAGGCCTCGTTGACCTCGAAGGCCTGGATGTCGTCGATGGTCAGACCGGCCTTGGCCAGCGCCTTCTCGGTGGCCGGCACCGGGCCGATGCCCATGACCTCGGGCTCCACGCCCGCGAAGGCGTAGGAGACCAGGCGCATCTTGACCGGGAGGCCGAGCTCCTCGGCGACGTCCTCGGCGGCCAGCAGCGAGGCGGTGGCGCCGTCGTTGAGGCCGGCCGAGTTGCCCGCGGTGATGTTGCCGTGCGGGCGGAAGGGGGTCTTCAGGCCGGCCAGGCTCTCCATCGTGGTGCCCGGGCGCATCGGCTCGTCCACGGTGGCCAGGCCCCAGCCGGTCTCGCCGACCTCGGGGTTGGTGTTGCGGATCGAGATCGGCACCAGGTCGGGCTGGATGTCGCCGTTGGCGTACGCCTTGGCGGCCTTCTCCTGCGAGCGCACGGCGTAGGCGTCGCAGCGCTCCTTGGTCAGGTGCGGGAACCGGTCGTGCAGGTTCTCCGCGGTCATGCCCATGAACAGGGCGGACTCGTCGACCAGCTTCTCGGAGACGAAGCGCGGGTTCGGGTCGACGCCCTCGCCCATCGGGTGGCGGCCCATGTGCTCGACGCCGCCGGCCACGACCACGTCGTACGCGCCGAAGGCGATGCCGCCGGCGGTGGCGGTCACGGCCGTGAGCGCACCGGCGCACATGCGGTCGATCGAGTAGCCGGGGACGGACTTGGGCAGGCCGGACAGCAGGGCGGCGGTGCGCCCGATGGTCAGACCCTGGTCGCCGATCTGCGTGGTGGCCGCGATGGCGACCTCGTCGATGCGCTCGACGGGCAGGTTCGGGTTACGGCGCACGAGCTCCCGGATGCACTTGACGACCAGGTCGTCGGCGCGCGTCTCGTGGTAGATGCCCTTCGGGCCGGCCTTGCCGAACGGGGTGCGGACGCCATCGACGAAGACGACGTCCCTCGCGGTACGAGGCACGGGGGCTCTCCTCCCAGGGACCAACATTTGAGGTGGGCAGGCTGCCGCCGGTGAAGACCCGAGCGGCGCCGCTCCACCGCCATGCTACCGGTCGGTAACCAACCTGCCCAGGCCTCACGGAGGGTTCACCCCGTGTGTCCCGCGACACGTCCGACCGGCGGGGTTCGAAAGACGGACCCCGGATACGCCGAAGGGGGCGCCGTCACAAGGACGGCGCCCCCTCCGGACACACCCCGGGTCAGTCCTGGGCGGCCGCGGCCTCGGCGAACGCGGCGGCCATCACCGGCGCCACCAGGTCGACCTGCCACTGCCGGGCGCCGAGCCGGCGCAGTGCGGCGGCCACGCCCGCGGCGGCCGGATCGGCCGGCGGCTCCCAGGAGACCCGGCGCACCAGGTCCGGGGTGATCAGGTTCTCGGCCGGCAGGTTGTGCCGCTCGGCGAGGTCCGCGACCGCGGCGCGCGCCCCGGACAGCCGGGCGGCGGCCACCGGGTCCTTCTCGGCCCAGGCCCGCGGCGGCGGCGGCCCGTCGTGCGGCGCGGAGGCCGGCGGCAGCTGGTTCTCCGGGACTTCCCGGCCCCGCTGGACGGCCGCCAGCCACTGCTCCAGCTGGCGCCGGTGCACCCGCGGCCCGAAGCCCTGGACGCCCTGCAGCGCGGCGATGTTCAGCGGCATGGCCAGCGCGGCGTTGACGATCGCGGCGTCCGAGAGCACCCGGCCCGGCGAGACGTCGCGCTCCTGCGCCAGCCGGTCCCGGGCCAGCCACAGCTCGCGCACCACGGCCAGCTGGCGGCGCCGGCGGACCTTGTGCAGCTGCGAGGTGCGGCGCCACGGGTCGGTGCGCGGTGCCGGGCGCGGTGCGGCGGCGATCGCCGCGAACTCCTCCAGCGCCCAGCCGAGCTTGCCCTGGGCGTCCAGCTCCTGTTCGAGTGCGTCGCGCAGCTCGACCAGCACCTCGACGTCCAGAGCGGCGTAGCGCAGCCACGGCTCGGGCAGCGGGCGGGTGGACCAGTCGACCGCGGAGTGCTCCTTGGCCAGGCTCAGCCCGAGCACGCTCTCGGTCATCGGCCCGAGGCCGACCCGGGCGAAGCCGGCGATCCGCCCGGCCAGCTCGGTGTCGAACAGCTGCCGGGGTCTCATGCCGACCTCGGCCAGGCAGGGCAGGTCCTGGGTGGCCGCGTGCACCACCCATTCGGTGTCGGCGAGGGCCTCGCCCAGGCCGCTGAGGTCGGGGCAGGCGATCGGGTCGATCAGCGCACTGCCGGCGCCCGCGCGGCGCAGCTGGATGAGGTACGCGCGCTGCCCGTAGCGGTAGCCGGAGGCCCGCTCGGCGTCGACGGCGACCGGTCCGGTGCCCCCGGCGAAGGCGGCGACGGTGGCGGCCAGCGCCTGCTCGTCCGCCACGACGGGCGGGATCCCCTCCTTCGGTTCGAGGAGCGGGACCGGGGCTGCTTCTTCTGGGATGGCTGCTACGGCGTCGGTCACCCACCAAGGGTACGACGGTCCTCGCGGCCGGGAGTGTTGTCGGACTGGTCAGACCGGGTCCGTGACTATGCCACGGGGCCCGGGCGGTGGCCGAGGGGCACGGCTACGGCGGCCGAGGAGGAAACGTTCCTCCTCGGCCGCCGTGGCGGGGCCGTCCGAGGACTCAGTGGATGATGCCGGTGCGCAGCGCGACCGCGACCATCCCGGCGCGGTCGCCGGTGCCCAGCTTGCGGGCGATCCGGGCGAGGTGGCTCTTGACGGTGAGTGCCGACAGGCCCATCGCCACCCCGATCGCCTTGTTCGACTGTCCTTCGGCGACCAGCCGCAGCACCTCGACCTCACGGCCCGACAGCTCGCGGTAGGCGGACTGCTGCGTGCCCGGCGCACCGGGCGCACCGGGGGCTCCGTGGGTTCCGTGGGCGCCCGGCGCACCCACGGCGCCCGGCATGCCCGGCATGCCGGGGCGGCGCATCCGCCCGGCCAGCCCGGCGGCGCCGAGCGGCAGGCCCGGGCGGCCGGGCATCGCCACGTTGGTGCGGGTGCCCGTGACGACGTATCCCTTGACGCCGCCGGCCAGCGCGCTGCGCACGGCGCCGATGTCGTCGGCGGCGGACAGGGCCAGGCCGTTGGGCCAGCCCGCGGCGCGTGTCTCGGCCAGGATGGTCAGGCCGGAGCCGTCCGGCAGGTGTACGTCGGCGACGCAGATGTCGCGCGGGGTGGAGACCCGGGGGCGGGCCTCGGCGATCGAGGACACTTCGATCACGTCCCGGACGCCGAGCGCCCACAGATGGCGGGTGACGGTGTTTCGGACACGGGGATCGGCGATGACCACCATGGCGGTGGGCTTGGTCGGCCGGTAGGCGACCACGTTTGCGGGGTGCTCAAGAAGGACCGACACCAGGCCTCCTGCGGGGAGTGGCGGACGGAACCCCGAGGGGGCGGTCGGAGTGTTCCGCGTTCGGAAAGGGTCACAGTCTGCTTCGGCAGCTACCGTGCCCGGCTTTAGCGAAAGATCACGATCTAGTGAGTAACAATACGGACAAATCGCGCATATGAGTGATGCGACCCGTCCTGAATTCGCACAAAATCGATCAGATCTGGTGCTGATCGGTCGGTTTCAACCGGTTAATTGACCCAGAGCGGGATCGAAGTCACACTCCGTCAGCCCTGGGGGTGGCATCGGGGCCGCCGGGGCCGCCCGGCCCGGGGCGCCACTCCTCAGTGCGAACGAGGACGCCGCCGCGCGGGCATCGGGACCACCCCACCGAGTGACGGCACATCGGCCGGCGCCTGCGGGGCCGGCGCGGCCGGCGGCAGGCCGGCGCTGATGCACAGCAGGTCCCCCCAGGCCGCCAGGTGCCGCTCGAACCGGCCGTCGGCCGGCGTCCAGGAGGCCCGGATCTCGATCTCGGTCGAGGACGGGCGGTCCGCCAGCCCGCCGAAGTACTGCGAGGCGCAGTGGCTCACCGTGCCGGACGGCTCCGCGTACCCGGCCCCGTGCGCCTGCAGCGAGTCCAGCAGCCAGGCCCAGCCGACCTCCGAGAGCATCGGGTCGCCGGCCATCTCCGGCTCCAGCTCCGCCCGGGTCATCGTCACCACCCGGAACTCCCCGTTCCAGGCCTCCTGCCCGGCCGGGTCGTACAGCAGCACCAGCCGGCCGTCCGCCAGCTCCTCGCCGTCCACCTCCACCGAGGCGGTCACCGCGAACGCGTACGGGGCCAGCCGGCGCGGGGCCGGCGCGGGGGAGAGCTGGATCTCGGGCCGCAGCCGGGCGCCGTCGAGGGCCTCCACGGCGGCCCGGAACTCGCTCGGAGCCCCCTCCCGACCTGTTCCGCCACCTGCTCCGCCACCCTGCGCGGGGTGCCCGCCGACCGCTGCCATGACCCGAAGACTAGGTCGAAAACCGCGGTTAAGGCCGCAACTTCCGTCCGAGCGGCGTGCCGGAACGGCAAACCCGGCCAGATCTTGGAGGAACCGACGAGACCGGCCGGGAAGAGCGCCCCGAGGCGCATGCGAAGATTTGGACCGTGAGCGAGACTACGGCAGACACCACGGCGGCCACCCCCGACGGCCGGCCCACCCCCGCGCGCCGCGGCGCCGCGCACGACTCCGCGTTCCTGCGCGCCTGCCGGCACGAGCCCGTGCCGCACACCCCGGTGTGGTTCATGCGCCAGGCCGGCCGCTCGCTGCCGGAGTACCTGAAGGTCCGCGAGGGCATCCCCATGCTGGAGTCCTGCATGCGGCCCGAGCTGGTCAAGGAGATCACCCTCCAGCCGGTCCGCCGGCACAAGGTGGACGCGGCGATCTTCTTCAGCGACATCGTGGTGCCGCTCAAGGCCGTCGGCATCGACGTCGAGATCAAGCCCAACGTCGGCCCGGTCATCGCCGACCCGATCCGCACCGCCGAGGACCTCAAGCGGCTGCGCCCGCTGGAGCCCGACGACGTCCCCTACATCACCGAGGCCGTCGGCCTGCTGGTGGACGAACTCGGCGAGACCCCGCTGATCGGCTTCGCCGGCGCCCCCTACACGCTGGCCAGCTACCTGGTCGAGGGCGGCCCGTCCAAGAACCACGAGCACACCAAGGCCATGATGTACGGGCAGCCCGAGCTGTGGGCCGCCCTGGTCGACCGGCTCGCCGACATCACCTCCACCTTCCTGAAGGTGCAGATCGAGGCCGGCGCCTCGGCCGTCCAGCTCTTCGACTCCTGGGTCGGCTCGCTCGCCCCCGACGACTACCGCCGCTCGGTCATGCCGTCCAGCACCAAGGTCTTCGACGCCGTCGCCTCCTACGGCGTGCCGCGGATCCACTTCGGCGTCGGCACCGGCGAGCTCCTCGGCCTGATGGGCCAGGCCGGCGCGGACATCGTCGGCGTCGACTGGCGGGTGCCGCTGAACGTCGCGGCCGAGCGGGTCGGCCCCGGCAAGGGCCTCCAGGGCAACCTAGACCCGGCCGTGCTGTTCGCCCCCACCAAGGTCGTCGAGACCAAGGCCCGCGAGGTGCTGCACGCCGCCCAGGCCCTCGGCACCAGCGGCCACATCTTCAACCTCGGCCACGGCGTCCTGCCGTCCATGGACCCGGACGCCCTCTCCCGTCTCGTCGCCTTCGTCCACGAGGCCAGCGCCCGCTGACCCCGGCGGCGGGCTCCCTCCCGGCCGGGAGGGGGCCCGCCGTGTTCAGTCCTCGCTCAGTCCTCGTTCAGTCCTCCGCGGGTCCTTCCTGCGGGACGGACTCCGGGGGCGGCGCGGCCGCCGGGCGGCGCCGGCGCCACAGCCGGTACAGCAGCGCCCCCGGGGCGCCCAGCACCAGCAGGAACGGCGCCACCGCCGCGAGCCCCACCGCCAGGGCGCGCACGATCGCCACCAGTACGTGCCAGCCGCCGCCCAGCGCGGAGCCGACCGACGCTCCGAAGCCCTCGCCGCCACCCTTCGGCGGTACCGGGGTGGGCGTCGGCGAGACGGCCGTACGGCGCACGTCCAGCGTGACGGTCGAGAGCGAGGTCTTGCCGGCCAGTTCCTTCTGCTGCTTCTGCAGCGACTCCAGATCGGCCTCCCGGCGGCTCAACTCGGCCTCCAGCGTGGTCACCTCGCTCAGCGACTTCGCCTGCCCCATCAGCGCCCGCACCCGCTCCACGCTCGCCTGCTGGGTCTGCACCCGGCTCGCCACGTCCGCGACCTGCTGGGTCAGATCGTCCGCCTGGCTCCTGCGGGACACCACCTGGCCCAGCGCGGCCAGCTGGTCCAGCGTCTGCTGGTACGCGGCGGAGGGGATCCTCAGCGTCAGCTGGCCGCCCGCCTCGCCCCCCGCCGTGCTCCCCGGCCCGCCCTCCACCGCGCCGGAGACCGACTCGGCGGCGACGTAGCCGCCCGCGGCCGCCGTCAACTCCCGGGCCTTCGCCAGCACCTGGGCGACGTCCCCGGTCCGCAGCGTCAACTGCGCGGTGTACGCGATCAGCCGGTTGTCCGCGACCGGCTGGGCACTCGCCCCCGCCGCCGGCGCCGTCCCGGCGGCGCTCGGCGCGGCCGCCGGTGCCGCCGGTGCCGTCGGGGCGACGGCGTCCGCCTTCGCCGCCTCCCCCGCCCGGCCCGCACCGCCTGCGCTGCACGCCCCGACCAGCAGCACGCCCGCGGTCGCTACCGCCAGCGCCCCCGCCCCTGCCCGTCTCCCCATTCCGAAGCCCTCCCCAAGTCCGTTGTGAGATCTCCCCATTGGACGAAGGAACGCCCCGGGCGGACCCCGCCGGAAGGTCGCGACTCGATCACAGCTCGGCAGCGGACCGGACAACCTCGATGCCCGCCCGCCGCAGCAACGCCGCCGTCACCCCGTCCCCGGGGCGCAGCTCCCCGGTGAACGTCCCGTCGTACACCCGCCCGCAGCCGCAGGACGGGCTGCGCGCCATCAGCACCGCCCGCCGCGCCCCCGCGGCCTCGGCCGCCGCCAGCGCCGCCCGGGCCCCGGCCACGAACTCCGCCGTACAGTCCGCGCCCGTCGCGTCCACCACCCGGGCCCGCCCGTCCAGCACGTCCGCCCCGTCCCCGCCCACGATCTCCGCCGCGGGCCGCGGGGTCGGCAGCCCGCCCGCCCCCTCCGGGCACACCACCACCGCCCGCCCCGCCTCGACCAGCCCCACCACGTCCGGCGAGGTCTTCGCCCGCCCGTCGTACCGACACGGCACCCCGGCCAGACACGCACTCACCACGATCGGTTCCATGGACCGAACCTTACGGGGCGTGCCCGATCCGCTACGTTGGGGCCATGGATGAGCTGCCGGAGTGGATGTACGCACCCCGAGTCGAAGGCTGGTTCGCCGAGGACCTCGACCACCTGCCCGATGCGCCCAAGCACACCGAACTCATCGACGGCGCCCTGGTGTTCCGCAGCAGGCCCCAGTCGTTCTGGCACAGCCATGTCGGGTCGCAGCTGACCGCAGCACTGGACGGGCTGGTGCCGGCCGGGCAGCGGGCGACCGGGGGCATGACGATCACGCTGGACCGGCGCAGCCGCCTGGAGTCGGATGTGCTGGTCACCGACGCGGACTTCGACCCCGATCGGACCTGGTTCGCGCCCGGCGAGGTCCCGCTCGTGGTCGAGGTCGTCTCCCCGGAGTCCGCGCACCGCGACCGTACGGTCAAGGTCCGCAAGTACGCCGAGGCCGGGATCCCGCACTACTGGATCGTCGAGGAGGAGGACGGCCTGCCGGTCGTGCACGTCCTCGAGCTGGAGCCGGCGACGTCCTCCTACGTCCCGGCCGGGATCTTCCGCGGCAAACTCGAACGCCGGGTGCCGTTCCCGATCACGATCGATCTGGACGCGCTGGTGCCGAGCGGGCGGCGTGCAGCGGATTGAGGGCCCGGTGTAAAGACCTGCGAGACTGCGAGGCATGTCGGATGCACAGGTCGTCGTCGTCGGTGGTGGGATCGCGGGGCTGGCTGCGGCCGCTTTTCTAAGCGGGGCCGCCGGGGGGCCGGTGCGGGCGCGGGTGACGCTGCTGGAGGCGTCGGAGCGGGTCGGCGGGAAGCTGCGGGGCGGCGAGGTCGGCGGGGTCCGGGTGGACCTGGGGGCCGAGTCGATGCTCGCGCGGCGGCCGGAGGCGGTGGAGCTGGCCCGGGCGGTCGGGCTGGGCGAGGAGTTGGAGCCGCCGACCACCGCAAAGGCCTCGATCTGGACGCGGGGCGCGCTGCGCCCGCTGCCGGGCGGGCAGGTGATGGGCGTCCCGGGCGATCTGGACGCGCTGGCGGCCTCCGGGGTGCTCACCGCCGAGGGGCTGGAGCGGGCCCGGCACGAGGGCGCCACCGAGGTCGGGGACGACGTGGCGATCGGCCGCTACGTCGCCGACCGGCTGGGCCAGGAGGTGGTGGACCGGCTGGTCGAGCCGCTGCTGGGCGGCGTCTACGCCGGGCGGGCCGAGGAGATCTCGCTGCGCGCCGCCGTGCCGCAGCTGCTGGCGATCGCGCGGGGCGGCGGCTCGCTGGTCGACGGGGTGCACGAGCTGGCCTCGCGGCCGAAGGTGGTCGGCACCCCGGTGTTCCAGGGCCTGCGCGGCGGGCTCGGCACCCTGCCGGAGGCCGTCGCCGCCGCCTGCCGGAAGGCGGGCGTGGACCTGCGCACCGGCACGTCGGTGGACGGGCTGCACCGCACCCCCGGGGGCTGGCGGGTGGTGACCGGCGACGGCGAGGTGCTGCACGCGGACGCCGTGGTGCTGGCCGTCCCGGCGCCGGCCGCGGCCCGGCTGCTGCGCGCGGACGCGCCGGCGGCGGCCGCCGAGCTGGACGCCGTCGAGTACGCGGGCATGGCGCTGGTGACCCTGGCGTTCCGCCGGGCCGACCTGGCGGAGCCGCCGGCCGGCAGCGGGTTCCTGGTGCCGCCGGTGGACGGGCGGCGGATCAAGGCATCGACCTTCTCCTCCAACAAGTGGGGCTGGCTGGAGCGTTCCGCCCCGGACGCGTTCCTGCTGCGCACCTCGCTGGGCCGCTACCGGGAGGAGGAGGCGCTGGAGCTGCCGGACGAGGAGTTGGTGGCCCGGTCGCTGGCGGACCTCGGGGAGGCGATCGGCCTGACCGCCCGGCCGTACGACACCGCCGTCTCGCGCTTCCGGGCGGGCCTGCCGCAGTACCCGGTGGGCCACCTGGACCGGGTGGCCCGGATCCGGGCGGCGGCCGCCGGGGTGGGGGGACTGGCGCTGTGCGGCGCCGCGTACGACGGGGTCGGCATCCCGGCCTGCATCGGCTCGGCGGCCGCCGCGGTGGCGGCCCTCGACAAACTGTTGACCCCGGCAACCGGGGAAGGTTCCACGGAGAGGACAATGGGCGCATGACTGAGACCGTTGAGCGGCAGCCGGAGCAGCAGCCCGAGAAGAAGAAGGCGCGCGACCTGAACCAGGTCATCCGCTACACCATGTGGTCGGTGTTCAAGCTCAAGGGCACACTGCCCGAGGACCGCACGGCGCTGGCCGCCGAGGTGGACGAGCTGTTCGCCCAGCTGGCCGCGAAGGACGTGACGGTGCGCGGCACGTACGACGTGTCCGGTCTGCGCGCGGACGCCGACCTCATGGTCTGGTGGCACGCCGAGGACTCGGACGACTTGCAGGAGGCGTACAACCGCTTCCGCCGCACGGGCCTCGGCCGCCAGCTGGAGCCGGTCTGGTCCAACATGGCGCTGCACCGCCCCGCCGAGTTCAACAAGTCGCACATCCCGGCGTTCCTCGCCGACGAGCGCGCGCGCGACTACGTCTGCGTGTACCCGTTCGTCCGCTCCTACGAGTGGTACCTGCTGCCGGACGCCGAGCGGCGCGCGATGCTCTCCGAGCACGGCCAGATGGCCCGCGGCTACCCGGACGTGCGGGCCAACACGGTGGCCTCGTTCGCGCTCGGCGACTACGAGTGGCTGCTCGCCTTCGAGGCGGACGAGCTGCACCGCATCGTCGACCTGATGCGCGACCTGCGCCCCTCCCGGGCCCGGCTGCACGTCCGCGAGGAGGTGCCGTTCTTCACCGGCCGCCGCAAGCCGGTCAGCGAGCTGCTCAACGGCCTGGCCTGAGTTCCGCGGGATCGGTGAACGGGGTCCGCTTCGGCGGGCCCCGTTTCGCGTGTCACGTCCGGTGGGGGCGGAGGGCGGCGCGCAGGCGGGGGTCGGGGAGGACGGCGGGGCCGTTCATGGCGACGGCGGTGAGCAGTTCGCGCTCCTCGTCGTCGGCGAGGCCGTGCTGGCGGGCCGGGCGGACCTCGCGCAGCACCTCCTGGCCGACCGGGGACGCCCAGCGGGTGTAGGGGTAGACGTCGACCCGGGCCATCAGCAGGGTGCCCGAGGTGAGCACCAGCGGCAGCGAGAACCAGGCGAGCGGGGCGACGGTGTCACCGCCGGTGAAGCCGGTGAGGGCCAGCGCGGCGGCCAGCAGGAGGAGCGTCAGCAGCAGTGCGTGCCGCACCTGCCGGACCACCAGGACGGTGCTGCGCTGGACCAGGGCCGGGGTGGCCAGGCCGGCCAGCGAGAGCCGGGCGCCGATCTCCAGGACGGTCGGGTGCTCGGCCATCGCCTGGCGCAGCCCGTCGGTGCGGCACTGGCCGTCGGGGCCGACGGTGACGATGACCGCGCGTTCCAGGCGGCTGCGGCCCCGGGGGTCGACCACCGTCGTCCAGCCGGTGTGCGCCAGGTGCAGCCGGCCCCGGCCGGCCATCAGGACGAGGGCGAGTTCGACCACCCGGTCCGGGCCGCCGGCCAGGTAGGCCGTCTCGTACAGCCCGATCCCGACGGCCTCGGGCGGGCGCAGGCCGTCCGCCTCGGCCAGGGCGTCGGCGGTGGCGGTCGTCCGGACGAGCCGGAGACACGAGAGGACCGCCGCGACGCACGCCGGTATCAGGAACAGCAACCACATGGGCTTGTTGTATGCCTGGGCCGACGGCGCGGGGAACGGCTTCCCGGACCGCGATACCGAACTGTGACGTCAGGAGCCGCAGCCACCGCCACCACCGCAGCTCGACGAGGACGAGCCGCAACTGGACGAGGACGACCCGCAGCTCGACGAGGAGGAGCCGCAACTGCTGGAGCCGGAGCCGCAGCTGGAGGACGAGGATCCGCAGCTGCTGCTGCTTCCCCCGCAGCCGGAGGAGCCGGAGTGGGAGGAGCCGCACCAGGCCGTGGAGCCCCCGCAGGAGGACCCGGACGAGCTGCACGAGCTGGGGGGAAAGCTGCTGGAGGAGCCCGTCGAGGAGGAGGCGGCGTAGGAGCTCGCGGCGGCCGACTTCATCGCCTCGTCCTGGGCGGCCGCGGCCAGCATCGCGGACTGCAGCTCGTCGTCCTCCAGCCCGGCGGCGGCCAGCCCGCCGAGCGCGAGGGCGCCCAGCAGCACGCCGCCGGTCGTCTTCGGCGACAGGCCGGCGCTCGGCGTCCACGGCGTGCCGACCTTCATCAGGGAGAGCTGGCGCCGCCCGGCCGGGGTGATCCGGCCCTTGACCGGCCAGGTGACGAGCAGGCTCATCCCGCCGAAGACCAGGAGCACCACCGGGACCCACGGTGCGGGGCGGTCGGAGCCGGCGCCGCCGTCGTCCAGCACGTGGGCGAGGACGGTCGAGACGGCGACGCCGAGCAGCGCGAGCCAGAGCAGCCGCCGGGCGGTGCGGGCCCGCCGCAGCCGCTCGGGGCGGCGCATCAGGCCGCGGTCGGCGAGCCGGTTGCCGATCTCCTGCACGGCGGCGGAGCGCATCACGGCCCGGCGCAGCGGGGCGAGTTCACGGCTGCCGCCCGGGCCGACGGCGTCCAGGACGGCCTGGTCGACGGCGTCGTACGGCTTGTGCCCGGTGAGGGTGACCAGGCCGGCGCGGCTGATCACGGCCCGCTCGGAGAGGTGCATCCGGATCAGGGCGGTGTCGAAGACCCGGCCGGGGCCGCCGGACAGGAAGGCGGTGTCCATCAGCGGCAGGCCGCGGCCCGGCAGGCCCCGGACGTGTGCGACGTGGCCGACCCGATGCTTGGTCCGGGACGCGTACAGCGAGGCCGCCACCAGCAGGACGGCGGGGATGACGAAGTAGGTGTTGTGCCACATGGGCGGGTTCCCCCCGAAGGTGTGCGGTGAAGACGGGTGCTCAGCGCCTGCTCAGCGCCTGCTCAGCGCCTGCTCAGTGCCTGCTCAGTGCCGCAGGGCTCGGCGCAGGCGGGCGAACGCGCCGGGCGGCCGCTCGGCGGCCGGGTGGAGCCACTGCTCCAGGGCCCGGCGGTGGTCGGCGGCGAGCGGGCCGCTGTCGGCGAGTGCCCAGGCGGCGAAGGCCCGGGCGTCGGTGCGGTAGCCGCCGGTCTGCGGGTGCCGGCGGGCGTAGTCGAGGAACAGCGGCCCGTACGGCCGGCCGAGCAGGCGGGGCAGTTCGGGGGCCACCTTGGCGACGGTGTCCCGCCGTTTGGTGGCCAGGCCGGTGGACTGGGCGCGGACCTGGTCCGGGTCGAAGCCGGGCGGGACGGGCCCGCCGGCCACCAGGGCGGCGAGCAGGTCCTCCTGGCGCCGCGCCAGCCGGGCGCGGGTGCCGCTCGGGCACGCGCCCGCCGCGGTCTCCCGGGGCTCGGTGCGGGGGGCCGGTGGGGCCGTCCGCGGGGTGCTCCCCTCCAGCACCCGGCGGATGGCGTCCAGTTCGCCGGCCAGCTCGCTGGGCGGCGGGAAGGCGGCGTCCCGTTCCAGCAGGACGCCGGGTGGTGCGACCCGTGCGCAGAGTTCGGCCAGGACCTCCAGCACCGGTTCGGTGACGGGGTGGGCGTGGGTGTCGTGCCAGACGCCGTCGACCAGGGTGCCGCCGGCGACGTGGACGTAGGCGAGCGCCTCCAGCGGCAGGCGGTCCAGTTCGGCGGCCGGGTCGATGCCGAGGTTGACCCGGTTGGTGTGCAGGTTGGCGACGTCGATCAGCAGCCGGACGCCGGTCCGCTCGACCAGTTCGGCGAGGAACTGCCCCTCGGTCAGCTCGTCGTCGGGCCAGGCCAGCTGGGCGGCGATGTTCTCCAGCGCGAGCGGCACCGGGAGTTGGTCCTGGGCGATCCGGACGTTCTCGGCGATCACCCGCAGCGAGTCCCGGGTGCGGGGGACGGGCAGCAGGTGGCCGGCCTCCAGGCCGCCGGCCCGGACGAACGCCAGGTGCTCGGTGACCAGCGGGGAGCCGAGGGCGAGCGCCGCCCCGGCGAGCTTGGCGAGCCGGGCGGGGTCGGGCAGGTCGGCGCCGCCGAGGCCGAGCGCCACGCCGTGCGGGATGACGGTGACGCCGCGGGCGCGCAGGACCGTCAGGGACTCGGGCAGGTGGTCGGCGCAGATGTTCTCGGCGACCACCTCGACCCAGTCCAGGCCGGGTTGGCGTTCGACGACGGTGTCGATCTCGCTGCGCCAGCCGAGGCCGACGCCGAGGCGGGGTGCGCCGCCCCGCGCCGGGGTGGCGGAGCCGGGCAGGTCCAGGGCAGGGGAGGTCATCGGTTCGCCCCCTTTCGGAGGGCCGGGTGGGGAGGCCGTCGGGTGGTGCGGGCTTCGTCGCCAGGACCGCGCGGCCGTGTTGCTGAGGATGTCCCCGGGTGGGGCGGCTGCCAAGCCCCGCCCGGTCTTCTCAGAGCATTATTTGAGCTTGCCGCCGCGGGGGTGAGGGACTTTGGTCCCGAGCCGGGGCCGTTGCCGCAGGTGAGGCGCACCGGCGAGGGAAAATTCGCAGGCGCCGGACGGGCGGGCGGGGCTAGCGTGGGAACCCATGACTTCTTTGACGATCCGTGACTTCCGCCCCGACGACGCCGAGGCCGTGGCCGCCGCCCACCGGGCCGGGCGCGAGCACCTGGTGATGACCTCCGAGGCCCTGCTCTGGATGAACGGCCGGCAGAGCCCGGGCGAGCACTTCCGCACCTTCGTCGCCGAGCTGGACGGCCGGGTGGTCGGCGCGGTGCGCTGTGCGGCGGTGCTCGGGACGACGACCGCCGGCGTCGGGTACGCCAACGGCAGCGTGCTGCCGCGGTTCCGGCGGCGCGGCGCGGCCACCGCGCTGCTGGCCGCGGCCGAACGGCACCTGGCCGGGCACGGGGTGAGCGAGCTGCACACCTGGCTGGACGACGAGCCCGCCTCGCTGGCCTTCGCCACCGCCCGGGGCTACGAGCTCGGGCGCGCGGCGCAGTTCGGCGGACGGGACTTGGCGCTGCCGCTGCCGCAGGTGCCCGTACGGCCGGCCGGCGTCGAGCTGCGCCCGGCCGCCGACTGGGCGGCCGACCCGCGCCCGCTGTTCCTGGTCGAGGCGGACGCCGTCCGGGACGAGCCCGGCGAGGTGCCGATGGACGCCCTGGAGTACGAGGACTGGCTGCGGGGCGACTGGGCCCGGCCGGACCTGGACCGGGCGCTGACCGTCGTCGCCGTGGTGGACGGCGAACCGGCCGCGTTCAGCATGGCGCAGACCGACGGGGTGGACCGCTACTGGTCCGCGTTCACCGCCTGCCGCCGGGAGTTCCGCGGGCGCGGGCTGAGCAAGCTGGCCAAGCTGGAGTCGCTGCGCCTGGCGGCCGCGGCGGGCTACCGGCGCGCGTACACCTCCAACGACGAGACCAATGCGCCGATGCTCGCGATCAACGCGTGGCTGGGGTACGAGCGGTGCGCCGGGGAGCGCAAGGGGATCAAGCGCTTGAAGTGACGCCGGGTGCGGCAATCCTGACGGTCGGAATTGCCGCGAGGGGGGTATTTCCGGCCACGGAGGGGACTTAACCAGGGCACACAGTTCGTGGTCGAGTCTTTCTCCGTGGGGATGATATGGAGATCCTGCTCCAGGTGTTCATCGCATCGGTTCCGGCCGTGATCGGCTTCCTCGCGGCCCGCTCCCTCGCCCGGACCAGACTGTTCCTGCGCTACGGCTTCCTGCGGGCGCTGCTGGCGCCGTACAGCCGGGTGCAGATCATCACGCCGAGCATCGAGGTCGCGGAGTTCGCCTTCACCACGGACGGCTGCCAACTGACCAGCCGCGGGCCGAAGAACGTGCTGTTCATGCCGATGGCCGAGGCCAGGGCGATAGCGGGGCTCACCGACCTGCTGCGGAAGGTCAACCGGAAGGCGACGATCGAACTGGTGGTGGCCGGCGCGCAGGATCCGCGGATGCCGACGTTCTCGATCGGGGGCCCGAGCGTCAACTCCTATTCCGGCGGCGTGCTGGACGCGGTGTTCCCGGATTTCGCCATCGAGTACCCGGACGAGGCCCGCGCCCGGTGGGGCGCAATGACCTTCGAGGCGCTGTACAACCCGGCCGGGGAGCTGATCCGCGACCACGGCTTCATCTTCGTGACCCGCACGCCCCGGCAGGCGCCCTGCGTCGTGCTCTGCGGGGTGTTCGCCTTCGGTTCCGCGATGGCGGTGGAGGCGTTGACCGCGGCGAGCCGCAACTCCCCGCTGGCGGCGCTCTTCCGCTCGGGGGAGAAAGGATTCGTCGCGGTGGAGGGGCGGGTGATAGGCCTGGACACCGTCGACGTCACGGTCGAGGTCTGCCGTACCCTGCCCGCGCCCCGGTCCGACGTCCCGTCGGGATTCCGAGGTGAGGTGTCCACGGGTCGTCCCGACGGTTGAGACGATTGGTCTCGACCACAGGGGGCGAAACCGGACAGCTCGGGAGAGTCTGGGGCAGCAACTCCTGGCGGCCGTACAGGTTTTGCCCCGCCCCTGACACACTTTGGGCATAATCGCGCACATGACGATCAACCGTGCGAACGTGAGCGCGATTGCCGAGGACCTGCACGTGTGGCTCCCCCCGAAGCGGGGCTGGGGCCTGGCCAACTGCGGGCTGCTGGCCTCGGCGAAGACCGCGCTCTGGATCGACACCCCCTACGACCCCACCCTGGCCGGGGAGTTCCTCGCCGCCAGCCGCCGCCTGCTGCCGGCCGGGGTCGAGGTCGACCGGGTGATCGTCACCCACGCCAACGGCGACCACCTGTGGGGCGCCGGAGTCGTCCCGGACGCCGAGGTGATCTCCACCCGCGAGGCGCTGGAGCACATCCACTACGAGCCCACCCCGCAGCAGCAGCACGCCCTCGTCGTCGGCGGCGACCCGGACTCCCCGCTCGGCGGCTACCTCAGAGAGCACTTCGGACGGTTCGACTGGTCCGCCACCGACCCCGTGCACCCGGACACCGTCTTCACCGGCGAGCTGGAACTGCGGGTGGGGGAGTACCCGGTGCAGGTGACCGGCCTGCCCGCCGCCCACACCGGCGGCGACCTGATCGTCCACCTCCCGTACCAGCGCGCCGTCTTCACCGGCGACGTGATCTTCGGCTCGACCCCCGAGTACCCGGGCGACCACCCGGTGCACTGGGCCGGCCCGCTGGAGAACGTGATCACCGCCTGCGAGCGGATCCTGGCCACCGGCGCCGAGATCTTCGTCCCCGGCCACGGCCCCGTGCTCGACCGCGACGGCGTCCGCCACCACATCGCCTACCTGACGTACGTCCGGGAGCGCGCGCACGCCCTGCACACCGCCGGGATCCCCGCGCTGGACGCCGCCCGGCGGGTGATCGCCGAGCAGCGCCACCCCGAACTCGGCCTGCCCGAGCGGCTGGTGCTCACCATCGCCGCCGAGTACCGGCACCTGGACGGAACCGAGGTGCCGAACGTCCTGGAGGCCATGGGCCAGGTCGCCCAGGTGGCCCGCGAACTGGCCGAGGACGCCGCCCGCAGCCCGCGCCCGCGCGCCGCCGCCCGGGACTGACCGCCCGGGACTGACCGCCCGCCGCGCCCGGGCCGGACCACCACCGGCCCCCGGCCCGGCAGCAGCCGACCAGCCAGGACCCCCAGAGGACTCCCGAGGACTTCGATGACGCAGATTGCGCTGATCGCCCTGGCGCTGGTCGCCGCCGCGACGGCGGGCGTGCTCGCCCGCGGCCGGGCCCGGGCCCTCACCCGGGCGGTCGCCGCCGAGACCGCCCGCGGCCACGGCGAGGAACGCGCCCGCGCCGCCGAAGGCCGGCTGGCCCGCGCCGAGCAGCAACTGCGCGAGGCGCAGGAGGCCGCCCGGCGCGCCACCGAGGAGACCCACGACGCCGAGAGCCGCTACCGGGCCGCCGAGGAGCGCACCCGGGAGGCCGAGAGCCGAGCCCGCACCGCCGAGGACACCACCCGGGAGACCGACCAGCGGGCCGCCGCCGCGAGCACCCGGGCCGGGGAGGCCGAACGGCGGCTCACCGTCGCCGAGGAGCACACCGCCGCCCTGCTCGCCGAGATCGGCCACCTCGCCCAGGAACGGGTGGCCGCCACCGCCGTCCGGCTCAGCCACGCCAACGCCCCGCTGGTCGGCCCGCTGGACCCGCAGGCCGTCGGCCCCGAGGCCGTCCGGGCGCTGCAGTCCGTCCTGGACGCCGCCTCCGCCGCCCTCACCGACGAGCGCGAACGCGTCGACGCCGCCGCCCGCGCCGCCATGCGCGGCGCCACCTCCCGGATCCAGACGCTGCTCTACCAGATCCAGAGCCTGGTCCAGCAGCTCCAGCACGACAACGACGACCCCCGGCTGCTGGAGGTCGACTTCCGCAACGAGGTCGCGCTGCGCCGGATCCAGACCGTCGCCGTGCTCTGCGAAGCCTGGCCCGGCCTGGCCCGCACCGACTCGCCGCTCGCCGAAGTGGTGGTCGGCGCGCTCTCCCGGGTGCCCGGCTACGCCCGGATCAAGGTCGCCAACCACCTGCGCGAGCAGCGGCTCGCCGTGGTCGCCCGGGCCGCCGAGCCGCTGGCCATCACCGTCGCCGAACTCCTCGCCAACGCCTCCGCCTACTCGCACCCGGAGACCGACATCCCGGTCACCGTCCAGCAGGGCGGCCGCGGCGCGCTGGTGATCATCGACGACAGCGGCATCGGCATGGACGACGACCAGCTGCGCCGGGCCCGCCGACTGCTGGCCGGCCCGCCCGACGTCCTGCTCACCGAACTCGGCAACCCGCCCAAGACCGGCTTCGCGGTGATCGGCAAACTGGCCCGCCAGTACGGCTTCTCCTGCCACATCGAGCCCTCGCCGTACGGCGGGATGCGCACCATCCTGCGCATCCCGGCCGCGCTGGTGACCGTCGTCGACGACGAGCAGCCGCTGTCGGTGCTCACCCCGCTGCCGCTGCGGGCCGGCGCCGGCCCGGCCCCCGCGCCCACCGTCCAGGCCGTCCCGCCGATGCGCGACGCCGACGAGGGCGACGGGCCGCCCCCGCTCGCCGACCGGCACAACCAGCCGGGCCCGCACCCCGCGCCCGCCATCCACGCGGTGCCCGACGCACCGGCCGGCCCCGCCGACCCGGTCGACGACGGCACCGGCCTGCCCAGCCGGCGACGCCGCCGACCGGTCACCGCCGACGGCCCCGGCGCCCCCGAGCCCGCCGCCAGGCCGTCCGCCGCACCGGCCGAGCCGTCCGCTCGGGCCCCCGAGCGGACGCCCGAGCGCGCCGCCGCCCACTGGCAGGCGCTCCAGGAGGGCACCGGCTCCGGCCGCGCCGCCGTGGCACAGGCCGCCCGAGGGACCAGCACGACCGGCGAGTCCAGCACGACCGCCGGGACCAGCCCGGCCAGCGAATCCAGCCCGACCGGCCGGAGCGGCCCGACCGCGGCCGCCCGCGACACCGGTGCCCGCACCACCGTCCGTCCGCCCGACCCGACCCCCGAAGGAGCCGAGCAGTGACCAGCACGCCCAGCCCGACCACCACCGACGAGATCTCGTGGGTGCTGACCCCGCTGCTGGAGCTGCCGGGGGTGCTGCACGCGGTCATCGCCACCGGTGACGGCCTCGTCGAGGGAGCCTCCGACGGGCTCGACCGCGCCTCCGCCGAGCGGGTCGCCGCGATGACCGCCACCGTGCACGCCGCCGCCCGAGCGTTCACCAGCGCCTTCACCGACACCGAACGGCCCCGGCTGGCCCAGACCGTCGTCGAGTCCGACCTCGGCTACGCCGTCGTCGTCCCGGCCGGGGAGAACACCTCGCTCGCCGTGTTCACCTCCCCGGAGGCCCAACTCGGCAACGTGGCCTACCAGATGCAGGTGCAGGTCGCCGCCCTGGGCCGTGCCCTCGCGAGTCCGAGCCGGCAGCAGGACACCACCGTCCGATCATGACCGCCGTACCCCGCAGGCGGATGGTGCCCGCCTACCTGGCCACCGGCGGCCGCAGCCGCCCCGGCACCGCCGGCTTCGACCGGCTCACCGTGCTGTTCGCGGACCGCACCGAACCGCCCCGCGAGCTGGAACCCGAACACCAGCGGCTCTGGGAACTGCTGCGCCCCGGCGCGCTGACCGTGGTGGAAGCCGCCGCGCACCTGTGCCTGCCGGTCAGCGCCACCGTCTTCCTCGCGGCCGATCTGGTCGAGGCGGGCTGCCTGCGCGCCCGCGCGCCGATCCCGCGCGCCCAGCAGACCGACCGCTCCATCGTCGAGAGGCTCCTCGTTGGACTCCGTGCGCTCCGGTAGCCCGGCCGACCGGCCGAGCCGGGTGGGCTACCTGCCCGACCGGGACCAGACGCTGATGAAGCTGGTGGTGGCCGGCCCGTTCGGGGTCGGCAAGACGACGCTCATCCGCACCCTCTCCGAGATCGCCACCCTGCACACCGAGGAGGCGATGACCGAGACCGGACGGCCGGTGGACGACCTGGCCGGCCTGCCCGAGAAGGCCACCACCACGGTCGCCGTCGACTTCGGCCGGCTGACCCTGCCCGGCAACCTCGTGCTCTACATGTTCGGCACCCCCGGCCAGCGCCGCTTCTTCCCGCTCTGGCAGGACATCGCCCGCGGCGCCCTCGGCGCGCTGGTGCTCGCCGACACCCGCCGGCTCGCCGACTCCTTCGAGATCATGGACATGGTCGAGGAGCAGGGCCTGCCCTACGCCGTCGCCGTCAACTGCTTCCCGGACGCGCCGGTCCACTCGATCGAGGTGCTGCGCGCCCACCTGGACCTGCACCCCACCACCCCGCTGCTGCTCTGCGACGCCCGCGAGCGCGGCGCCAGCCTGGACGCGCTGATCGCGCTGGCCGAGCACGTCCTCGACGGCCTGCCCGCCGCCCCCGCGAACGCCCCCGACCCCGCGGACCAGGTAGCGACCGTCCCTGCCGCCTCCGCCGCCGAGGAGCGCCCGTGACCACCGACACCCGCCCGACCCCGATCTACGGCCCGGTCTTCGCCGCCGACCCGCAGCTGGTCTACGACCGGCTGCGCCGCTACGGCGCCGTCGCCCCGGTGGAGATCGCGCCCGGCGTCGAGGCCCTGCTGGTCACCGACTACCAGGCCGCCCTGGACCTGCTGCGCGACACCGACACCTTCTCCAAGGACTCCCGCGCCTGGCAGCGCACCGTCGCCCCCGACAACCCGCTGCTGCCGGTGCTCGGCTACCGCCCGACCGCCCTGTTCAGCGACGGCGAGGTGCACGCGCGCTACCGCGCGGTGATCACCGACGGCCTCGCCCTGCTCGAACCGCACCGGCTCCAGCGCCGGGTCGCCGAGGTCGCCCACCAACTGGTCGACCGCTTCGAGGCGGCCGGCACCGCCGACCTGATCGCCGAATACGCCCGCCAGCTGCCGGCCTTCGTCCTCACCACCTGGTTCGGCGTGCCCGAGGAGCACAGCGCCCGGCTGGTCGCCGGGATCGCCGGGATG
This sequence comes from Kitasatospora sp. NPDC058492, assembly GCF_042720685.1. Lineage (NCBI taxonomy): Bacteria > Bacillati > Actinomycetota > Actinomycetes > Kitasatosporales > Streptomycetaceae > Kitasatospora > Kitasatospora sp. NPDC058492. Next base: position 6,101 of record NZ_JBHXMU010000067.1, on the reverse strand, counting down.
ATCGAGTCCACCGAGAAGGCCGTCGTCGCGTACGGGGACCTCGTCGCGGTGGTCACCGCCATGGTCGCCGAGCGGCGCGAGCGGCCCCGGCACGACCTCACCTCCTGGTTCGTCACCCACCCGGCCGGGCTGGAGGACGACGAGGTGATCCGGCAGATCACCCTCACCATGATCGCCGGGCACGAGCCGACCACCAACCTGATCGGCAACGCCCTGCTGCGCCTGCTCACCGACGCCCGCTACGCCGGCTCCCTCATCGGCGGCGCGATGACCGCCTACCAGGCGATCGACGAGGTGCTCTGGCACGAGCCGCCGCTGGCCAACCTCTCCGCCCACTACCCGCGCTACGACATCACCTTCCACGGCCGGGAGATCCCGGCCGGCACCCTGGTGCTGGTCTCCTACGCGGCCGCCAACTCGCAGGCCGCGCCGCCCACCGACGGCACCGAGCTGCGCAGCGGCGAGAGCGCCCACCTGGCCTGGGCGGCCGGCCCGCACGGCTGCCCGGCCCGTGACCCGGCGCTGCTGATCGCGATCACCGCGATCGAGCAGCTGACCAGCCGGCTCAGCGACCTCGAACTGGCCACCCCGGCCGAGGACCTGCTCTGGCGCCCCGGCCCGTTCCACCGGGCCCTGGTCCACCTCCCGGTCCGCTTCGCCCCGACGGCCTGAGCCCCGGCGGCCCGAACCTTGCTGGCCCGAGTCCCGACGGCCCGGGACGGACGAGGGCCCGGGTGTCCGTCCGTACGGAAACCCGGGCCCTCGCGGCGCGACCGGCCGGCGCTACTCGGCCGGCTTCAGCGTCAGCGAGACGCTGTTGATGCAGTACCGCTGGTCGGTCGGCGTGCCGTAGCCCTCGCCCTCGAAGACGTGGCCCAGGTGCCCGCCGCAGCGGGCGCAGCGCACCTCGACCCGGCGCATGCCGAGCGTGGTGTCCTCGATGTACTGGACCCGGTCCCCGGCCAGCGGCGCGTAGTACGACGGCCAGCCGCAGTGGCTGTCGAACTTGGTCTCGGAGCTGAACAGCTCCGCGCCGCAGGCCCGGCAGCCGTAGACGCCGATGGTCTTGGTGTCGGTGTACTCACCGGTGAACGGGCGCTCGGTGCCGGCCTCGCGGAGCACGTGGTACTCCTCGGGGCTCAGCTCGTCCCGCCACTCGGCCTCGGTCTTCTCGATCTCGTAGCTCATCACGGCTCCCGGTCGGGGTACGTCAGACGTTGGAGGCAACGTTCGAGAGGTGCTGCACGCTTCCCCGGATCTCCTCCAGGATGGCGGGGCCCAGGTTGGTGACGTCGCCGGCGCCCATGGTGAGCAGCAGGTCGCCGGGGCGGGCCAGGCCGGCCAGTACGGCGGGGGCGGCGGCGAAGGAGTGCTCGGCGGTGACGTCGGCGCCGGCCCGGTGGGCGGCGTCGATGATCAGCTCGCTGGTCACGCCGGGGATCGGGTCCTCGCGGGCCGGGTAGATGTCCAGCACCACCGAGGCGTCGGCCAGCGCCAGGGCCTGGCCCATCTCCTCGGCGAGCTGCTGGGTGCGGCTGAACAGGTGCGGCTGGAAGACCACCAGTACCCGGCCCTCGCCCTCCAGGCCCTCCCGGATCGCCTCCAGGTCGGCGGTCATCTCGGTGGGGTGGTGGGCGTAGGAGTCGATCACCTGGACGCCGCCGGCCTCGCCCTTGAGCTGGAGGCGGCGCCGCACGCCGGTGTAGGCGCCGAGGGCCTTGGCCAGGTCGGCGGCCGGGACGCCCAGCGCGACGCCGGCGGCCAGCGCGGAGACCGCGTTGTGCGCGTAGTGCCGGCCGGGCACCGAGACGGTGAAGGACAGCTCGGCGCCGTCCAGCTCGACGGTGACCTCGCTGGTCATGCCGCGGGCGACCACCGAGCGGACCCGGACGTCGGCGTCCTCGGCGGCGCCGACGGTCACCACGGTGAGGCCCTCGCGGCCGGCCACCCGGGCGGTCAGCTCGCGGGCGCCGTCGTGGTCGGCGGAGACCACCAGGGTGCCGCCGGGGGTGATCCGGCCGACGAAGGTCTCGAAGGACTCGTAGATCTCCTCGATCGAGGCGTAGTTGGCGTGGTGGTCCAGCTCCACGTTGAGCACGATCGCCACCTCGGGCGCGTACTTGTGGAAGCTGCGGTCGCTCTCGTCGGCCTCGGCGACGAAGATCTCGCCGGCGCCGTGGTGGGCGTTGGAGCCGGGCGTGTCGAGGTCGCCGCCGATCGCGTAGGACGGGTCCAGGCCCAGCTCGCCGAGGGCGACGGCGAGCATGCTGGTGGTGGTGGTCTTGCCGTGGGTGCCGGCCACCGCCAGCGCCCGGCGGCCGCCCATCAGGGCGGCCAGCGCGTCGGAGCGGTGCACCACCGGGATGCCGCGCTCGTGGGCGGCGGCCAGCTCCGGGTTGTCGGCGCGGATCGCGCTGGAGACCACCACGCTGCTGGTGCCGTCCGGCACGTGCTCGGCGGCGTGGCCGACGTGCACGGTCGCGCCGAGGGCGCGCAGCGCGAGGACGGTCTCGGACTCCTTGGAGTCGCTGCCGGAGACGCTGGCGCCGCGCACCGCGAGGATCTTCGCCAGGCCGGACATCCCGGCGCCGCCGATGCCGATGAAGTGCGGGGCGTGCAGGTCGTGCGCGGCGTCGTTCAAGGCGGGGCTCCGTAGGGCGGGGGCGGAATGGTCGGGCGGACGGGATGGGGAATCGTCCTCGCGGGCGGACCGCAAGGACGATTCTGCACCACCGGCCGGGATCCCTAGGAGTCGCTGGCGAACAGCCGCAGCACCGGGACCCCCACCTTGTGCCGGGCCTGGGAGGCCCAGTCGCGGTGGAAGAACTCCTCCACGAAGTGCGGTGAGGTGAGCACCACCACCTCGTCCGCGCGGTGCTCCTCGACCGCCGTCCGCAGCCGGTCCAGCGGCTTCTCCTCGACCAGCTCGCCGACCGCCTCGGCCCCGGCCGCGCGCAGGTGGCGCAGGCTGTGTTCGAGCGACTCGGTGGCCACGGTCGGCCCGGACTCGGACTCGTCGTGCTCGTGCACCACCTTGTCGAGGTGGCCGAGCGCCACGTCGTCCAGCGCCCGCAGCAGCTCGTCCTGCTTGCCGCGCGGCTGCATCAGGACGACGAAGGAGACCTTCTCGTCGCTGTGGAGCGTGGTGACGAGTTCCACGTCCGCGTCGGAGAGAGCCTTTTCGATCATCAGTACCGTCTTGAACACGTGAGTCCCTTCCAGTGGCCGGCCCCCGGGCCCCGGCATCGCATTAACGGGATCACGACCCGTCGGTCACGGGGTCGGCGGACGCAGGTAGCGGGTGAAGAGGAATCCTTTCTGCTCGATCAATGAGACCAGCCGCATCCGCTGCACGTCAGGCATTTGCGCATCGCGGATGATGCGCGGCGCGTCGCCGCCCGTGATCAGCGGAGCCAGTGACAGGCACAACTCGTCCAGCAGACCCGCCGCCGCCAGCTGTCCCAGCAGCCGCGGGCCGCCCTCGCTCAGCAACCGCGTCCAGCCCCGCTCCGCCAGCGCCGACACGCCCGCCCGCAGGTCCACCGACCCCTCCCCGGCGAGCACCAGGTCGGCCACCTCGGCGACCGCCCGGCGGCGCTCCTCGGGCGCGTCCGCAGTGGTGATCACCACCGTCCTGACCAGCGGGGCGGTGAACAGCGGCGCGGTCAGGTCCAGGGTCAGCGAGCGGCTCACGATCGCGATCGCCGGAGCCGGGGCCTGCCCGGCCGCCGCCCGCGCCACCGCGAACTCGGCCCGGGCCCGGGCCGGCCGGTAGCCCTCCGCGCGGACCGTCTCCGCGCCCACCAGCACCACGTCCGACAGCGCGCGCAGCACACCGAAGATCCGCTTGTCGGCGTCCCCGGACAGGCCCTCCGATAGGCCCTCCAGCCTCGCCCCGCCGTCCAGACCGGCCACCATGTTGGCGCGCAGCCAGGGCCGCCCCCGATTCACCTGGTCGGGGTACGCGTAGACGGCGGCGAGCGACTCCAGCGAGGCCGGGTCGGCGACCGGCTCGCCCAGCGGGCTGATCAACTGTTGCATGCCCTCAGTCTTCCACCGGCCGCCGTCCCGAGGCGCTCTGCACCAGGCGTACCCTCTACTAACGTGCCAGCAGCCCCCCGCCCCGACACCGCGACCGAGTCCATAGCCGCCGCGAGCGCGGCCGGCTCCCCGATCGCGCTCGCCGACCGCCGCCCCGTCGTGCCCGCCGAGCGGCTGGTCGCCGAGATGGTCCCGCCGCCCCGGTTCTCCGACGTGAGCTTCGGGACGTACATTCCGGACCCGAACCAGCCCAGCCAGTACGAGGCCGTCCAGGTCCTGGAGCAGTTCGCCACCACCCTCGGCGGGGGAAACGGTTCCGCGCCCAGGCGCAGCTGGTTCCGCCGCTCAGCCCCGGCGCCCACCGGCCCGGCCGGCGTGTACCTCGACGGCGGCTACGGCGTCGGCAAGACCCACCTGCTCGCCTCGCTCTGGCACGCCGCCCCCGGCCCCAAGGCCTTCGGCACCTTCGTCGAGCTGACCAACCTGGTCGGTGCGCTCGGCTTCCAGCAGGCCGTCCGGACCCTCTCCGAGCACACGCTGCTGTGCATCGACGAGTTCGAGCTCGACGACCCGGGCGACACCGTCCTGGTCTCCACGCTGCTCACCCGCCTCGTCGACAACGGCGTCAAGCTCTGCGCCACCTCGAACACCCTGCCGGAGAAGCTCGGCGAGGGCCGCTTCGCCGCCGCCGACTTCCTGCGCGAGATCCAGGGCCTGTCCGCGCACTTCCGCCCGATGCGGATCGACGGCCAGGACTACCGCCACCGCGGCCTCCCGGACGCCCCGCCGCCCTACCCCGACGCGGCCGTCGACGCCGTCGCCGCCCGCACCCCCGGCGCCTCCCTGGACGACTTCGACACCCTCCTCGCCCACCTCTCCGCCGTCCACCCCAGCCGCTACGGCGCGCTGCTCGACGACGTCACCGCCGTCTGCCTGCGCGGCGTCCGCCAGGTCGACGACCAGTCCACCGCCCTGCGCCTGGTCGTCCTCGCCGACCGCATGTACGACCGCGAGCTCCCCATCACCGCCTCCGGCCTCCCCTTCGACCAGGTCTTCCCGGACGACATGCTCCGCGGCGGCTACCGCAAGAAGTACCTCCGCGCCATCTCCCGCCTGGTCGCCCTCGCCCGCGACAGCGCGAAGACCTGACCCCGTAACCCCCGCCCCGGCCGGGCGTTGCTCCCTAGCGGAGCAGAGGGGGGACGCATGGCCGGTGGCGGGCCCGCAGCGGGCTACTCGATCGAGATCGAACCCGAGGTACGCGAGTGGCTGCGGCAGTGTCCGCTCCCCGAGTACCGTGCGGTCGAGCGCGCGGCGGATCGATTGGCCGAGGACGGTGAACTCCTGCCGTTCCCGCTCTCCAGCCACCTCGGCGGCGGACTGCGGGAACTGCGGGTCGGGCCGATGCGGATCACGTACTGGCTCGCACCCGGGCGGAGGGCTGTGCTGCTGACGGTCTTCCGTAAGACATAGGAACCGCGAAACGGATCAGGTCGAGCGGGCACGGCGGGCTCAGAAGGTGTGTGAGGCCGAGCATCTGCCCGCCGCCGACCACGACGCCTACGACCGGGAGGAGCAGCGGTGAGCAGCGGTTATCACACGCGGTGGGTCGTGCCGCCGGAGCATCGGGAGAGCGAGCAGTACCGGGCGGCCGGGCGGCGGATGGCGCTGGCCGAGGCCGTGTACGCCCGCCGATCCGCTCTCGGCTGGACGCTCGCCGAACTCGCGGAGCGGGCCGGGCTGGACGAGGCGACGGTCGAGAGCATCGAGGAGAGCGGTGTCGATCCGACCCTGCCGCTGATCGAACGCCTCGCCGCCGCGTTCGACTCGGTCGTCCGCATCGACCCGGCCCGCGAGCCCGCCATGAGGTTCGAGGGGCACGCGGCCTGAGGAAGCCGCACCGCTTGATGCTCCTATGGGTTGTCAAGCGGTGGTGAGCCATTCGCGGTAGGCGTTGGCGAGGTCGTCGTCTCGGCGGGTGCCGCGTTCGAGGGTGGAGATGGTGGCGGGCCAGACGCCGAAGTGGTTGGCGACGGCGGTGAGGGTGATGTTCTTGGCCT
>NZ_JBHXMU010000066.1:0-49157 GCF_042720685.1 Kitasatospora sp. NPDC058492 | reverse complement strand
AACGCGGGTGTCTCCGAGTTCTACACGGTGATGGCGGTGACGGATCCGGAGCTGCGGTCGAAGGGGATCTCGGCGTTCGTGGTGGAGAAGGGCGACGAGGGGGTGTCGTTCGGTGCGCCGGAGAGGAAGTTGGGGATCAAGGGTTCGCCGACGCGTGAGGTGTACTTCGACAATGTGCGGATTCCTGCGGACCGGATGATCGGTGCGGAGGGGACGGGTTTCGCGACGGCGATGCGGACGCTGGACCACACGCGGGTGACGATCGCGGCGCAGGCGGTGGGGATCGCGCAGGGGGCGCTGGACTACGCGAAGGGGTACGTGAAGGAGCGGCGGCAGTTCGGGAAGGCGATCGCGGAGTTCCAGGGTGTGCAGTTCATGCTGGCGGACATGGCGATGAAGCTGGAGGCGGCGCGGCAGCTGACGTATGCGGCGGCGGCGAAGTCGCAGCGTGGGGACGGGGATCTGACGTTCTTCGGGGCGGCGGCGAAGTGCTACGCGTCGGACGCGGCGATGGAGATCACGACGGATGCGGTGCAGTTGCTGGGCGGGTACGGGTACACGCGGGACTACCCGGTGGAGCGGATGATGCGGGACGCGAAGATCACCCAGATCTACGAGGGGACCAACCAGGTCCAGCGCATCGTCATGGCCCGCAACCTGCCGTAGCCGGACGGCGCCTCGGCCCCGACCGCGCCTCGGCCCGGACCGCGCCTCGGCCTCGAAAAGCGGGCGACGGCGGGCGGCCCCGCTTCGTAGGCTGCCCGCCATGTCCTCCGCACTGAGCCTGGCCCGGATCACCCCCGACACCATCGACGCCGCCCTCGCCCTGAAGGTGCGCCCCGACCAGGAGGCCCTGGTCGCGCCGGTGGCGACGTCGCTGGCCGAGGCGTACGCCCACGGGGACACCGCCTGGCCCCGGCTGATCATGGACGGGGAACGGCCGGTCGGCTTCGTGATGGCGTTCTTCGACATCAGGTTCAACCCCGAGCAGCCGGACGACCGCCCCCGCTCCGGCCTCTGGCGCCTTCTCGTCGACGCCGAGCAGCAGCGCGGCGGCTACGGCCGCTTCGCCGTCGAGCAGGTCTGCGCCGAGATCCGCCGCCGGGGCGGCACCCGCGCCACCGTCACGTACGTCCCCGGCCCGGAGGGCCCCGCGGCCTTCTACACCGGCCTGGGCTTCCGCCCGACCGGCGAGACGAGCGGCGACCAGACGGTGGCGGAGCTGGAGCTGGAGCCGGCCGTGCGCTGACCGCCGCGGCGATGCTGCGGCCCGGCGGTGACGAGTAGGGTGCCGGACCATGACCGAGCCGGACTTCCTCGCCACGACCAGGGCGTTCTACGACGCCATCGCCGTCGACTACGCCGACCGCTTCCGCGACGAACTGGCCGGCGAACCGCTGTCCCGGGCGGTGCTCGCGGCCTTCGCCGAGCTGGTCCGCGCCGAGCTGGTCCGTACCGGGCGCGCGGACGGCCCGGTGGCCGAACTGGGCTGCGGCCCCGGCCGGGTGACGCACCACCTGCACGGCCTCGGTCTCGACGTCCGCGGCATCGACCTGTCGCCGCGGATGGTCGAGCTGGCCCGCGCGACGTACCCCGGGCTGGACTTCACCGAGGGTTCGCTGCTCGACCTCCCGCTGCGCGACGGCGAGTTGACCGGCGCGGTCGCCTGGTACTCGATCATCCACACCCCGGCGGAGCGCCTGCCGGAGGTGTTCGCCGAGTTCGCGCGGGTGCTCGCCCCGGGCGGCCACCTGCTGCTCGCCTTCCAGGTCGGCGACGAGCCGCTGCGGATCGACCAGCCCTTCGGGCACCCGGTGACGCTGGACTTCCGCCGCCAGCAGCCGGACCGGATCGCGGAGTTGATCCGTGCGGCCGGCCTGCGGCTCACCTCCCGCACGCTCCGCGAGCCGGAGGAGGGCGTGCAGCCGACCCCGCAGGCCTACCTGCTGGCTCGCAAGCCCGCCTGAGTCGCCTGAGTCACCTGGGGCGGTGGTGACAGCGGCATGACAGTGGCGCCGGTGGGGTGTGAGAGGTCCGACAGCGGGTGCCCCGAACCTTGGTGACTGCACGTCAGTCCGCCGAAACGGGAGGCCCTGCCCCATGCCCCGACCCAGCCTCACCTCCGCCCTCAGAACCGGCGCCGCCGCGGCCGCCGGGCTGCTGCTGGCCGGTCTCGCCCCGGCCGCCTCGGCGGCGGCCCCGGCGGCCCCGGCGGCGCCGGTGCCCCGGCTGGACTGGCGGTCCTGCGTGCCGGACTTCGACTGCGCCCGCGCCACGGTGCCGATGGACTACCGCGACCCGGCCGGGCGCACCGTCGAGCTGGCCGTCATCCGGCACCCCGCGACCGACCCGGCGCACCGGATCGGCTCGCTGTTCTTCAACCCCGGCGGCCCGGGCGTGCCCGGCACCCAGGCGCTGCCCGCCGTGTACGGGATGCTCCCGGCGCAGGTGCGGGAGCGGTTCGACCTGGTCGGCTTCGACCCGCGCGGCGTCGGCGACTCCACCCTGCCGCAGTGCTTCCCGGACGCGGCGGCCGAGCAGGGCCTGCTCGCCGGGCTGCCGGCCGGCTACCCGGTCGGCGCCACCCAGGAGTCGGCCTGGGCGACGACGTACGCGCGCTTCGGCCGCCAGTGCGCCGACAACGAGCGGACCGGCCTGCTCGCCCACCTCTCCACCGCCGACACGGCCCGTGACCTGGACCTGCTGCGCGCCGCCGTCGGCGACCGCCGGCTGAGCTACCTCGGCACCTCGTACGGCAGCTACCTGGGCGCCACCTACGCCAACCTCTTCCCGACCCGGGTGCGCGCGATGGTGCTGGACAGCGCCCCCGACCCGGTCGCCTGGTCCACCGGGCGCTCGCCGCAGCAGCGCGCCCTGCCGCCGTTCCTGCGCACCGGCAGCGACCTCGCCGGCGCCCGCACCCTCGACGCCTTCCTCGACCAGTGCGCCGACGCCGGACCCGCCGCCTGCGCCTTCGCAGCGGCGGGCCGGGACGCCACCCGCGCCAAGTTCGCCGAACTGCTCGACCGGCTCGGCCGGACACCGGTGACGCTCGGCACCCCGCCGGCGGCGGTCACCTTCGACCAGGCCTCCACCGCCTCCACCGTCCTGCCGATGCTCTACGCCGCCACCCCGGTGCCGAACGCCCCCGGCACCGGCTGGCCGGCGCTGGGCGGACTGCTGCAGCAGCTGTGGACTGCCGCCCCGGACGCCTCGGCGCCGCTGCCGACCGGTGGCCAGCCCGAGCAGGCGCAGACCCTCGGGGCGCTCTGCGCCGACACCGTCAACCCGCCCGCCTCCGGTGCCGACCCGGCCGCCGACACCACCTACCCGGCGCTGTCCGCCCTCGCCCGGGTCCGTGCGGGCGCCACCGGCCCGTACCTGGTCTGGCAGAACCAGCGCTGCGCCGCCTGGCCGGCCGAGGCCGCCCGGGACCGCTACACCGGCCCGTGGAACCGGCCGACCTCCGCGCCGATCCTGGTCGTGGCCCTCACCGGCGACCCGGCCTGGCCCTACGAAGGCTCCCGCGCGCTGGCCGACACCCTCGCCCGCGGCCGCCTGCTGACCGTCCACGGCTACGGCCACACGGCGCTGGGCAACCCGAGCGCCTGCGCCTGGGACCGCGAGCAGCGGTACCTGGTCAGCGGTGAGCTCCCGCCGCCCGGCACGGTCTGCGAGCCGGACCACCAGGCGTTCTAGGTCCTGCCCGGCCGCTCTGGTCGTGCGCGTGCGCGGAATCCGTGCACGCGCACGCACCTCGGTACGATGAACGTCATGAACCGTGCCGACCTCTCCCTGGGCCCGCTGTCCGAGCGGGACCACGCCTTCTACGGCCTGGTCTGGGCCGGCACCACCCTCGCCGCCCAGGTGGACCGCGAGCTCACCCGGGTGCACGGGCTGTCGCTGTCCTGGTTCGAGGTGATGCTCTGGCTCAACGGGCAGCAGGAGCCGGTCGCCGCCTCCGACCTGGGCGCGAAGACGATGCTCAGCCGCAGCCAGGTCTCCCGGGTGGTCGACGCCCTGGCCGCACGCGGCCTGGTGGCCCGCACGCCCTCCACCTCCGACGCCCGGTCGGTGCGGATCGAACTGACCGGGCAGGGCCGCGCCGCCTTCGCCGAGGCCGACGCCACCCGGCGGGCCGTCCTCGCGCCGGTCTTCACCGACCGGCTCGACGAGGGCGACATCGCGGCCCTGGAGGCGGTCTGGCGCAAGCTGAAGGCCTGAGCCCCGGGCCCGGGTCTACACCGCGTCGGCCTCCGCAGCCTCGGCCTCCGCCGCCTCGACCCGCGGCCGGCCGGAGGCGGTCGCGATCACCTCGTCCAGCACGTCGCGGGAGCGGAGCAGGTCGGTGACCATCCGGTCGATCCGGTCCCGTTCGGAGGCCAGCTCCTCGACCAGCAGCGGGGTGGCGACCTCGTTCGGGCCGCCGTCGGAGTCGCGCATACAGGGGAGGATCTTGTAGATCGTGCGGCTGTGCAGCCCGGCCGCGAACAGTTCCTGGATCAGCACGACCCGGTCCACCGCCGGCTCCGGGTACTCCCGGTGCCCGCCGTCGGTCCGCCGGGCGGCCAGCAGGCCCTGCTGCTCGTAGTAGCGCAGCGAGCGCTCGCTCACGCCCGTCCGCCGGGCCAGTTCACCGATCCGCATGCCGCCCACCCCGTCGCCGTGACCGCTTGAACCTGACGCCGATGTTAGCTTCCGCGGCCCTCGCACCGGCCGGATAACACGGGACCGCCACCCGGCGCCGTGCCGGGGGTGACGCGCGTCGGCCGACGGGTCGTGCCATGATCCCTGCATGGCTTCCAACGTTTTCTTCGACATCGAGATCGACGGCGTTCCGTCGGGCCGCATCGTCTTCAAGCTGTACGACGACGTCGTCCCCAAGACCGCCCGCAACTTCCGCGAGCTCGCGACCGGCCAGAACGGCTTCGGCTACGAGGGCTCCGGCTTCCACCGCGTGATCCCGCAGTTCATGCTGCAGGGCGGTGACTTCACCAACCACAACGGCACCGGTGGCAAGAGCATCTACGGCGAGAAGTTCGCCGACGAGAACTTCCAGGCCAAGCACACCCGCCCGGGCCTGCTGTCGATGGCCAACGCCGGCCGCAACACCAACGGCTCGCAGTTCTTCATCACCACCATCGTCACCGACTGGCTGGACGGCAAGCACGTCGTCTTCGGCGAGGTCGTCGAGGGCATGGACGTCGTGACGGCGGTCGAGAAGCTCGGCTCGCAGAGCGGCCGCACCTCGGCGAAGGTCACCATCGCCAAGTCCGGCATCGTCGAGTAGTCACCGGTTCACCAGTTCGAAACCGCACACCGCCCCGGCCGCGGAAGTCTGATCAGTCGACTTCCCACCCCGGGGCGGTGGCAGTTTTCGGTACGGTTCCGGGCTTGAGGCGGGCGGGACGGCGGTCAGCCTCGGAGCGGTATCGGATTCTCTGGGCTGTCGAGCCACACAGTGTGACTACCGGGTGTGACGGTGAGGCCGAAGCGGTCGAAGCCGGGTCGATCGTGGCGGCACCACCAGTGCCAGGCTTCCTCCACCTCGTCCCAGAGGCTCCGGGGGCCCGACTGCACCACCTCGTAGTCGTGCCGGCCAGGCTCCCAGTCGACGGTGGCCCACGACGTGATGGCCGTGTCGTGCAGCCACAACGTGTACGTGCCATCGGCGTACCGCTCAACCAGCGGGAACACCCCGGGCACCTGCACCCCAACGGCGAACATGGCCAGCCAACTGCCAACGTCGTCCGGGGAGACACCTGTAGTCGACTCGGTCCCGTCCGCCGGCCATGGCCCGGACAGGTACTCCAGGCTGTTCGGCCGGGAGGCGCGCTGCCGACGCAGCCGCATGAAGGCGGACGACCCGACGAACCGGCCGTGCGCCGTGCCGTCGGCGCTGACCTTGAGCCGTACCACGGCTTCCCCGCCGTACTCCGGTCCCCACGGGGCGACGATCACCCCGCCAGGTCGGACCTGGTTCACCCAGGCGTGCGGTACCCGGCCGACGGAGCAGGTGGCGATGACCCGGTCGTACGGAGCGCCCGTGGCATATCCCTCGACCCCGTCGCCGACGACGGACGTCGGGTAGTACTCGGCTCGCGAGAGACGACACCGCGCGTCGCCGGCGCTGGTCTTGTCCACCTCCACCGTGACGACGTTGTCCGAACCGAGCCGGTGAGACAGGAGTGCTGCATTCCACCCAGTTCCGGTGCCGACCTCCAACACTCGGTTTCCGTCCTCCACCTCCAGGGCGGCGAGCATGGAGAACACCATGGTGGGCATGGAGTTGGATGACGTCGGCATGACACCCCGGTCGGCTCCGGTGTGGTCGCCGTCGTCCCACTGCGTCGTCAGCGGAACGTCCGAGTAGACGGCGTTCCACCACTTCGCAGGGTCGGCGAACCGGTGCACGGCCTCACCCTGGCGCACGCCGTCTGCCCGGCCCGGCCAAACGACGTCCGGCACGAACCAATGGCGGGGAACGTCGTTGTAGGGCGCCAACCAGTCCGAAGTGAGGGACCCGTTCGCGATGAGCGCGGAGGCCAGCCGGGTCCGACCGGCCTTCGCTTCGTGCTTCTCGATCACTGGTTGGCGACCCTACGCCGGGCCTCGGCCGTCGGACGTGTTTCCGCCCTCGTCGCTGCCGCCGCCACCGTGCTTGTTGCCGCTGCTGCTGTCGTCCTGCTGGCCGCCGCCCTTTCCGTCTCCCTGGCCGCCGCTGTGCTTCCCGTTGTCGCCGAACGTGGGCATGTGCTTCCCCGATCGTGTTGTCGGTCAGGAAGAATGGGGTTCCCTCTTCCTGTCATGCGCGTTGCGGGCCCGTTCCGGCTGTTGCTTCCCCGGATTCCGAACTGTCACCAAGATCTGACAACACCCCAGGACGGTGGAACCTCGTGGAAGGGACACTTCAGAACGTCCCCCACGCGGTACAACGTCCCTGTAGGAGTCCGGCTTTGCGGGGAGGCAGGCGAGATGCCGAACGAGAGGCTGAAAGCCGTTATGACGTCGGCTGGTTGGACGTGCGCCGCTCTGGCGGGCAAGGTCGGCGTGGACATCAAGTCGGTTGAGCGATGGGCCAATCAGAACCGGACGCCCAGGTTGGCGACGGCCCGTCTGGCGGCCGAAGCGCTGGGGGAAGACATGTTCGCACTGTGGCCGAGTCTGCGGCAGCCACGTGCCGCAAGGGCGATGAGCCCTGAACTGGTGGCGCTCTACGAACAGCGCGCCGACCTGCCGGTATCCGTCTTCGTGAGCCTGCTCGGGCAGGCCGCCGAACGCATTGACGTGCTTGTCTACGCTGCTGTCTTCCTCCACGAGGCGTACCCCCGGCTGAACGATCTGCTTCGGGAACGCGCTGCCGATGGTTGCGCGGTTCGGATCGCACTCGGCGACGCCGACAGCGGGAACGTCAGTCGGCGCGGAGAGGAGGAGAAGTTCGGTCACGGTATCGAGTCCCGATGCCGGCTTGCCCTCCTGCACTACCGCCCGCTGCTCGGCACGCCGGGGATCGAGATCCGCACCCACGGAACCACGCTGTACAACAGCCTCTACCGGGCGGACGACCAGGTGCTGGTGAACGCGCATGTGTGGGGAGTCAACGCCTTCGGAGCCCCGGTGTGGCACCTGCGCCGGACCGGGTCGGGGACGCTGTTCGACACCTATGCTGCGAGCTTCGACGCAGTGTGGAGCACCGCCCGACCGGTTGAGGAGAGCTGATCACGTGGCACGGACCGAGTTCTACGACGATCCCGACGCGCCCAAACCGAATCGGCTGGTAGTGGCAGCGTCCGCCGTGGTGACGGACGACGAAGGGCGCATCCTCCTCCAACGACGCACCGACAACGGGCTGTACGCGTTACCGGGTGGAACGATGGACCTTGGTGAGTCGCTCCCGGGCACGGCCGTTCGGGAGGTCCGCGAGGAGACCGGCTTTGACGTCGAGATCACCGGGCTGGTTGGCACGTACACCGACCCCCGGCACGTGATCGCCTACTCGGACGGCGAAGTCCGGCAGCAGTTCAACGTCTGCTTCACCGCGCGCATCACGGGCGGGGAACTGCGGATCTCGGATGAGTCCACGGACGTCCAGTTCGTGGCGCCGGGCGACATCGAAGGGCTGCCGATGCACCACACTCAGCGCCTCCGGCTTCAGCACTTCCTGGCGAACAGGGCGATTCCCTACCTCGGCTAGGTCTGCCGAGGCGCCGGACGGCGCCCGCACCGAGCGGCGGTTCACCGGCCCCGAGGCGCTGGTGCCCTAGCTGGACCACTTCGGCCTCGACTGGCTTCCGGAGTGCGGGGGCAGGGTAGCCGGGTGGGTGGGCGGGCGGGCCGGAACCGGGCAATCACTGCGTGCGCCGGCGCGGTCGCTCTAGGCTCTCCGTGCGCGGTCGGAGCCGCGGCGAACTCGACACTCCGGCAAGGTGGTTCACCGATGGAACAGGACGCCGACGACGGCGCGGTGACGTACGAGCAGGTGACGGTGGTCTCGCTCGCCTCGTGCGAGCCGGTCAATCCGGCGCGGATCGCGGTGCGGGTCGCCTGCGAGGTCATGACGGTCAAGCGGGTGGCGGGCTACTGGGTGCGCTGGGACGAGCGCTGGGGGCCGGAGGAGATCCGCCACCACTCGCGCTGGGTGCCGGACGAGGAGTACGTGCGGCCGGGCACCGGCGGCGTGGACGGCGCGCTCACGGTGACGGTGGCCGCGTACTGGACGTACCGGGAGGGTGGCAGCCCGCGCCGGCCGACCACGGAGACCGCGGTGGCCTTCCGGCCGGGCGAGGCCGAGCACGAACTGGTGCTGGAGCGGCCCGATCCGCACCGCCCGGCGGCCCTGACCGTGCACCTGACCGGCGCCCGCTGGCTGGCGGGCGGCGAGGGGCGGCTGATCCACTACGGCTACGCGGGCGCCACCGAGGCCGCCGGCGGCGAGGGGGAGTGGCTGGTCCGCTTCCCCGAGTGCGGCACCGGCCTGCTCCCGCAGGCGGGTTAGGCGACTGCGGTACGGGCCGGTCGGGGCGCGTCTCAGGCCGCTGCCGTCCGGGCCCCGTCCCGCAGGCCGACCTTGCGGGCGGGGGCGCCGGCCCAGATCTCGCCGGGCCCGGTGGAGCGGGTGAGCACGGCGTTGGCGCCGATGACGGTGCCGGCGCCGACGGTGAGCACGCCCTCCTTGCACACCACTTTGGCGCCCGCGCACAGCACCGCGCCGTCCTGGACCACCACCCGCCGCATGGCGCTCCGTTCCTGCGGCACCCACGGGTCGGCCCGGCCGATGGTGACCCCGTTGTAGAGCGTCACGCCGGCGCCGAGGGTGGTGTACGGGTGGAGCACCGTGCCGAAGCCGCGGTGGAACACGACGAGCCCGGGCCCGATCTCGCAGGCGGCGGGCACTTCCATGCCGTAGAGCGCGAGCGCCTCCTGGACCAGGCGGCCCAGGAGGCGGTGGCGGCGGCGGTAGACGAGCGCGGTGACGAGTGACATCCACCCATTGTGGCGGCGCGGCTACTTCACGTCACAGGGGGTTACTTGATGTCCGGTACCGCGGTGTCGTTCTTGAAGGCGTCGAAGACCTGCTTGGACTTGGCGGCGTCCCACAGCACCGCCGACTCCCCGGTCTTGGTCCGGTAGTCCGGGTTGCCGATCGGGACGGTCAGGGTCTTGCCGCCGCCGCCGTTGACGTCCTTCATGGCGAGGAAGAGCGAGCCGAGGTCGGTGAGGCCGGCGTCGTCGTCGACGATGAGGGTGCCGAGGGCGGAGTCGACCAGCGGGTAGAAGGTGAACGGGTTCAGCACGGTGCCGGGGGAGGCGGCCTGGTGGGCGAGGGCGCCGAGGAACTTCTGCTGGTTGCGCATCCGGCCGAGGTCCTGGTCGGCCATCTGGTGGCGCTGGCGGACGAAGGCGAGGGCCTGCTTGCCGTTGAGGGTCTGGTCGCCGGCCTTGAGGTCGAGGCCGGAGTCCTTGTCCTTGAGGTCCTGGTCGATGTGCATCTCGACGCCGCCGATGGAGTCGACGATGCCGACGAAGCCGGCGAAGCCGATCTCGGCGTAGTGGTCGATGCGGATGCCGGTGTTCAGCTCGACGGTCTGGACGAGGAGGCGGCCGCCGCCGTTGCCGAAGGCCGAGTTGATCTTCGAGGTGGTGCCCTTGAGGGTCTTGCCGCTGCTGCTCTTGTACTCGGGGATCGGCACCCAGGAGTCGCGCGGGATGCTCATCAGGGTGTTTCCGTTGTCCCCGACGTGCAGGACCATCATCGAGTCGCTGCGCTTGCCCTCGGTGTCGTGACCGGTGTGCAGGTCGTCCTGTTCCGAGTCGGTGAGGCCCTGGCGGCTGTCGGAGCCGACGATCAGCCAGTTGGTGCCCTTGCCGGCCGGCGGGCGGCCGGGGTAGTCGGCGAGCACGTTCTCGTGGTTGAGCTTGGAGTCGGCCCAGAACCAGGTCGAGACGGCGGTGACCATGACGGCGATCAGGAGGCCGAAGACCGACCACTTGACGATCCGGCGCCGCGGCCACCGCTTGGTCTGTATACCGCCCGGCTGGGCGCCGCCCGGCCCCCCGGGCCCACCCGGCCGTCCGGGACCCCCGGGACCGTTAGGACCACCAGGACCACCGGGGCCCCCAGGCCCACCAGGCCCCCCGGGACGGCCGCCGGGCTGCCCGCCCGGACCCTGCGGCGGGACGCCGCCGAGCCGCGACGGCTCCGGCTGTCGTGGCGCGGGCGCACCCGGCCCGCGCGGGTTCATCGACGACGGCAGCGGCGGCTCGGCCGCCCCGCCGCCCCCGCCGCGCCCGTACGCGCCGCCGTTGCCGCCGCCCCCATACGGGTTCCCGTCTCGGTACGGGTTCCCGCCGCCTCCCGGGCGGCCCTCCTGCCACGTGTTCATGTCGTCGAGGATGCCCGACCCCGCTCGTGCTGACTCCCCCCGGGGTACTCACCAGGTCGCTTGTAGCAGTTTTGATGCACGGGTCGGATCGTTCCGCCGCAACTTCCGCGCGGCCGTACGACGGTGGGGCGGGACGGGGCGGGACGGCGCGGGCGCCGGGTCGACGTGAGCCCGGTCACCACACGTCACGTCACCCGCCGTTCAACTGGCGAAACGATTCTTGACCGGTTCGAACGCAGCGTGTTTGCATTTCGGGTATGGATCAGCGTTGGGCACTCACGCGTCGGCGGCACGTCGATCTGCGGCGTGGTGTGGCCTGTTCGCTCTGTCGCGGCTGAAGCGCGCCCACCGGACCACCTCGGCGTCACCCCCACCCGCGCCGAGCACCTCACCCCGAACGCGTCGAACGCGTCGAACGCGTCGAGCACGTCGAAGTAAGTCGAACGCGTCGAGCACGTCGAAACACCTTCCCGGGCTCCGACCCGCAGCGGTCCTCCTGCGCCGCGTCGCGCCGCCCCCGCCTCCAGCCAAAGGTGAACCCCATGGCCACCGTCCTGTCCGTTTCCGGCTCCCCGTCCGCGACCTCCCGCACCACCCGCCTGCTGCGCCACGTCGACGCCGGGCTGGAGGCCCGCGGCCACCACGTCGTCCCGTTCGAGGCGCGCAGCCTGCCTGCGCACGCGCTGCTGTCGGGCGACTTCGACCACCCGGAGATCGTCGCCGTGACCGAGCTGTTCGCCCGGGCGGACGGCGTCGTGATCGGCACCCCCGTCTACAAGGCCGCCTACTCGGGCCTGTTGAAGGCCCTGCTGGACGTGCTCCCGCAGTACGCGCTGGCCGGCAAGGCCGTCCTGCCGCTGGCCACCGGCGGCTCGCCCGCGCACGTGCTGGCGGTGGACTACGCGCTGCGCCCGGTGCTCAGCTCGATGGGCGCCGGCCACATCACCCAGGGCTGGTTCGTGCTCGACCGCCACATCACCACCAGGGAGGACGGGACGACCCTGGTCGAGCGCGAGACCGACACCCTGCTGGCCCCGGTCGTGGAGGGTTTCGCGCAGGCCCTGGAGCGGCTGGCCGCACCGGCGCTGACCGGCTGAGGAACCGGGGCCCGGACCCCGTACGGGGCGTCCCCGAGACGGGCCGCGGCACCCCTTAGGGGGAGGGGCGCCGCGCCCCGTAGATCCTTGGTCGGGCGGCTTCATTCCGGCGGATGACGAGCGTGCCCGCCGTTGCTCATAACGTTGTGGACGTCCCCGCTCGTGCCGACGAGGGGCGAGGTTCTCCCGGGAGCCGGCGCCCGCCGGGCCCGGTGGGTGGGGTCAACTCCCGGTCGACGACCCTTCCTGCGCCATGCCCGCGTCCTGCGGCATGCCCGCGCACGGAGGGGCCGGCCGGGGTCGACGGTCGGGCCCACTTCTTAGGAGACTCCAGTGACGACGGCAGCCACAGCCGTGTACGACCCCCAGCTTCCCGACGGCGCGCCCGCCGTCGCCGCCGCGGCCCGCCGGGTCAGCAAGGCGTACGGCGCGGGCGAGACCAGGGTCACCGCGCTCGACGCGGTGGACGTCGACATCCAGCGCGGCCGCTTCACCGCGATCATGGGCCCGTCGGGCTCCGGGAAGTCGACCCTGATGCACTGCCTGGCCGGCCTGGACACGGTCAGCGGCGGGCGGATCTGGATCGGCGACACCGAGATCACCGGCCTCAAGGACAAGCAGCTGACCAGGCTGCGCCGGGACAAGATCGGCTTCATCTTCCAGGCGTTCAACCTGCTCCCGACGCTGTCCGCGCTGGAGAACATCACGCTGCCGATGGACATCGCCGGCCGCCGGCCGGACCAGGCCTGGCTGGACCAGGTGGTGGAGACCGTCGGCCTGGCCGGCCGGCTCAAGCACCGCCCGGCGCAGCTCTCCGGCGGTCAGCAGCAGCGCGTCGCGGTGGCCCGGGCGCTGGCCGCCCGGCCCGAGATCATCTTCGGCGACGAGCCCACCGGCAACCTGGACTCCCGGGCCGGCGCCGAGGTGCTCACCTTCCTGCGCCGCTCGGTCGACGAACTGGGCCAGACCATCGTGATGGTGACCCACGACCCGGTCGCCGCGGGCTACGCGGACCGCGTGCTCTTCCTCGCCGACGGCGTGATCGTCGACGAGATGCACGCGCCCACCGCCGACTCCGTCCTCGAACGCATGCGCCGTTTCGACGGCAAGCGGACCAGCTGAGCGGGCGGGACGGGACAGATGCTGCTCAAGACCGCTCTGCGGAGCTTCTTCGCCCACAAGGGCCGCATGGTGCTCTCCCTGATCGCCGTGATGCTGTCGGTCGCGTTCGTCTCCGGCACCCTGGTCTTCTCCGACACCGCGACCAGCACCTTCGACAAGCTGTTCGCCGCGACCGCCTCCGACGTCTCCGTCCAGCCGCCCAAGCCGGCCGAGGACGACGACCAGCAGGCCTCCGACAAGCCGCGGACCGTCCCGGTGGCGGCCGCGCAGCAGGTCGCCGCGGTGCCGGGGGTGAAGTCGGCGGTCGGCCAGGTCATGGTCGAGAACGCGACCCTGGTCGACCCGGCCACCAACAAGCTGGTCGGCCCGACCTCCGGTGCGCCGACCCTGGTCGGCAACTGGACCGAGACCCCGCGCAGCGCGGTGCGTCTCACCCAGGGCCACGCCCCGCGGAACGCGGGCGAGTTGGTGCTGGACGCGGACACCGCGAAGAAGTCCGGACTCGGCGTCGGCGCCAAGCTCCGGGTCGACAACGCCGACGGCCGGCACGAGTTCACGATCTCCGGCATCGCCTCCTTCACCACCACCAACCCCGGTGCGGCGCTGGCCTTCCTGGACACCCCGACCGCCCAGCAGGTGCTGCTCGGCGAGCAGGCGTACACCTCGGTCGAGGCGTTCGGCGACGGCAGCCGCGGCAACGACCGGCTGAAGGCCGACGCCCTGGCCGAGCTGGGCGCCGGCTACCAGGTCAAGACCGCGGCCGAGCAGAAGGACGAGAACACCAAGAGCATCGGCAGCGGCCTCGGCTTCATGAAGAACGCGATGCTCGGCTTCTCGCTCATCTCGGCGTTCGTCGGCTGCTTCCTGATCATCAACACCTTCTCGATGCTGGTCGCCCAGCGCACCCGGGAGATCGGCCTGCTGCGCGCCATCGGCGGCAGCCGCCGGCAGGTGAACCGCTCGGTCCTGGTCGAGGCGCTGATCCTCGGCGTGCTCGGCTCGACCCTCGGGGTCGCGGCCGGTCTGGGCATCGCGGTCGGCCTGATCAAGCTGATGAACGCGATCGGCATGAAGCTCGACGCGGGCGACCTGAAGATCGGTCCGACGGTGTTCCTCGCCGGGTACGCCCTGGGCATCGTGGTGACCCTGGTGGCGGCCTGGGTCCCGGCCCGCCGGGCGAGCCGGATCGCGCCGATGGCCGCCCTGCGCGACCACGGCACGCCGGCCGAGGGCCGTGCCAACCTGGTCCGCACGGTCGTCGGCCTCGTCCTGACGGCGGGCGGCGGCGGTCTGCTGGTGCTGGCCGCGCAGGCGCAGAAGGCGGCCACCGGCGGCCAGTACCTGGGTCTCGGCGTGCTGCTCACCCTGATCGGCTTCGTGGTGCTCGGCCCGCTGCTGGCCACCGCCGTGGTGCGGGTGCTGGGCGCGCTGCTGCCGGCGCTGTTCGGCTCGTCCGGCCGGCTCGCCCAGCGAAACGCGATGCGCAACCCGCGTCGCACCGGGGCCACCGCCGCCGCGCTGATGATCGGACTGGCGCTGGTGATCGGCTCCTCGGTGTTCAGCGCCTCGACGGTCACCTCGGCCAACGCGCAGATCGACCGGTCGGTGGGCGCGGACTACATCGTCCAGGGCGGCCGCACCTCCATCACCCCCGAGATGCTGGACGCCGTCCGCCGGACCCCGGGCATCGACCACGTCACCACCCAGAAGTTCTTCAACCCCAAGCTCCAGCTGCCGGACGGCCGGAGCGCGAAGACCAACCTCACCGCCGCGCCGCCCGCCTTCTTCGGCACCGACTTCCACCTCCCGGTCACCGCCGGTTCGGTGGACGCGATCGGGCGGGGCGAGCTGGGGATCGGCGAGGCCTTCGCGAAGGACCACGGCCTGAAGGTCGGCGACCAGGTGAGCGTCGCCTACGGCAAGGGCCGCACCCAGGTGCTGCCGGTGGGCGCCGTGTTCGCGAAGGGCTCGCTGTTCGGCGACGGCTCCTTCGTCGACTTCGACACCATGGCCAGGGCCGTGCCCGCCGACGAGCAGCCGCCGGTCTGGACGTTCTTCGCCAAGGCCTCCTCCGGAGCCGACGTCGCGAAGACGCTGACCGCCCTGGAGGGCGCGCTCAAGGAGTACCCGCAGCTGACCATCAAGGACCAGGCCGGCTACAAGGAGGTCGTGCAGTCCCAGGTCAACACCCTGCTCTACCTGATCTACGGCCTGGTCGGCCTCTCCATCACGGTCGCCGTGCTCGGGGTGGTCAACACCCTGGCGCTGTCGGTGGTCGAGCGGACCAGGGAGATCGGCCTGCTGCGGGCGATCGGGCTCTCCCGCCGCCAGCTGCGCCGGATGATCCGGCTGGAGGCCGTGGTGATCTCGGTGTTCGGCGCGGTCCTGGGCACCGGGCTCGGGCTGGCCTGGGGCGTCACCGCCCAGCGGGTGCTGCGCGACCAGGGCCTGGCCACGCTCTCCGTCCCGACGACCACGCTCGCGGTGACGCTGGTCGCCTCGGTGGTGATCGGACTGGTCGCCGCCCTTGTCCCGGCCTTCCGGGCCGGGCGGATGAACGTCCTCGCGGCCATCGCGACGGACTGACCGGGGCCGTCGCGACGGACTGACCGGGCGGCGCGGGCCGCAGGACCCGGCGGTGGGGGGCCGCCGAGGGGGGAACGGGGGGCAGGGGCCGGGTGCGGGCAGCACCCGGCCCCTGCGGCGCGGGCCGCCCCAGGCCGACTGAGATGATCGTCCGATGTTCGCCCCGGATACCCCGGACGCCCCGCCGCTGCCCAGCGCCGCGCCCCTCACCGCCGCCGCTGCCGCCCGCTGGCGCGCCGCCCGCACCGCCTGGCGCCTGGACAGCCGCTGGTCGGCGCTGCTGCCGGCCGCCTTCGTGATCCTGGCCACCGCGGTGGAGCCGACCCCCGGCGACTGCAACGTCCAGGGCGTCTGCCGGGACACCTGGGGCTCCTCGCTGGCCGTCTGGTCGGTGCTCGCCGAAGTGGTCCTGCTGGCCGGCCGGTTCCGCGGCCGGGCGCTGGTCCCGCCGGCCGTCCTCGCGGTGCTCTGGTACGCCCCGCACGGCCTGGTCACCCCGCTCTGCCGCTGGACGGCCGTCCTGCTCCACCTGCTGCTCTCCGCCGCGCTGATCGGCGCCGAGCTCGGCCGCCGCCGCGCCCGCCAGCAGCTCGACGAACTGATGGCCCCGCCCGTCCCCTTCCCCTGGACCGCCGCCGGAGCGCCCTCGCCCGTCCACCCCGACGGCCCGCCGGTGCTGCGCCGCGCGCTCGGCGCCCTGCTGCTCGCCGCCGCCCTGGCGTTCCCGCTGTACGGGCTGTGGGGGCAGGCCCGACAGCAGGCGAGCGCCGAACGGGCCGACCAGGTCACCGGCACCGCGGGCGACACCGACCAGGACGGCGTCCTGACCGTCCGCTTCCACCCGCCCGGCGGCGGCCCGGAACGCACCGCCCGGCTGGACGTCTGGTGGGCCCGGCCGCCGCAGCCCGGCGAGCCCGTCCCACTGCTGGTGGACGGCGACGCCGTCCGCGCCGCCGGCGACGACTACGACCTCACCGGCGCGCTGACCGCCGGCGGCCTGCTCGCCCTGCCCGGCCTGCTGCTGCTCGGCTCGGCCGCCAGCGCAAACGCCCGCCGGGCCCGGCCCTCCTTCGCGGGTTCCGCGCCCGCCCTCGCCGTCCGGGTCCGCGCCGACGCCCAGGGCGACCTGCTGGTGCAGCCGCTGGACGGCCCGCCGGACGGCCCCG
Source organism: Kitasatospora sp. NPDC058492 (assembly GCF_042720685.1). Classification (NCBI taxonomy): domain Bacteria; kingdom Bacillati; phylum Actinomycetota; class Actinomycetes; order Kitasatosporales; family Streptomycetaceae; genus Kitasatospora; species Kitasatospora sp. NPDC058492. The sequence goes on along the minus strand of NZ_JBHXMU010000066.1, from coordinate 32,303 downwards.
CGCTCTGGCGGCTGGTCGAGCGCGACCGCTACCGCTGGGCCCGCTACGGCGCCCCGGACGGCGAGGGCCCGGCCTGGGTGCCCGAACACCTGGAGACCGAGGACGACGACGCCGACCACCTCGAACTCGAAGTCTCCTACGACGAGGAAGAGGAGGAGCTCGGGGACGTCTTCGAACGGCTGACCCCGGAGCAGGCCGCCGCCTGGCTCGCCCGCGCCGGCCGGAGCGTGCCGGCCGTGCTGTACCGGGGGCCCGACGGGCCGGAGCAGCAGCTCCTGGTCCGCCCCGGACTGCTGGACCACGACCCGCGCTGGGTGGCGGCCGTGGTCGCCCCCGCCGCCCGGGCCCCGCGGCCGGGCCGGCGCACCGAGGGCTACCGGGAGCGGGAACTGGCCGTCGCCGCCCTGACCGCCGAGACGGTGGCCGCCGCCCCCGCGGCCGGGCCGGACGCCGAACCGGTGCCCGCCCGCCGCTGGGAGATGCCGCTGCCGCTGCGGGCGGCGGCCGGTCCGGTGCCCGCCCTGCTGCTCGCGGGCCTGGTCGTGCTGCTCGGCCGGAGCGGCTGGTGGGGCGGCCTGGTGCACCCGCTCCTGACCGGCACGGTGGCGATCCTCGCCTGCGGCCGCACCCTCTCCTGGCAGATGGTCGCCGACCGGGACGGCCTGCGGATCGCCACCGCGCTGCGCACCCGGGCCTTCCGGTGGCAGGAGATCAACGCGGCCGCCGTCCACCGCAACCTGCTCACCGTCCAGCTGCGCTCGGGCGAGGAGGTCACCGTCGGCAGTCGCCCGGCCGCCTGGCTGGCCGGACACTTCGGGGACCGCTACGACCCGGTGGAGCTGGCCCGGGCCGTCGCGACCGCCGCCCACCGGCCGGACCTGCGCCCGCACCGGTCGCTGCCGGACCGGCTGGGCGGCCCGCAGCACCTGCTGAACCGGTTGTCGCTGGCCGGCTACGCGCTCTTCACCATCGTTCACCACCTGCTCTGAACCTGCGCCGAACCTGCACCGAACCCGCGCGGCCGCCGCCGAACCCCGCCGAGGGCGCTCTCCCGGGCTCCGTCCCGTCCTCCGGAAACCGCCCGTTCCGACCCGGCTGCGGGCCCGTACGCGGAGCGGAGTACGGTGGACGTGATCAAGGAGTCCAACCGGGCGTCGCGGGCTGCGAGCAGCGGCCCAGACCGGGACAAGACGGAGACGTGTCCGCACCGGTACGGTTGGCCCCGATGAACACCAAGGCTGCTGAGGAGCTGCCGGCTGTCTCCGTGATCATGCCGGTGCTCAACGAGGAACGACACCTGCGGACGGCGGTCCGGCGCATCCTGGACCAGGAGTACCCCGGGCCGATGGAGGTGGTGATCGCCCTCGGTCCGTCCACCGACCGGACCGCGGAGATCGCGGCCGAACTGGTGGCGGAGGACCCGCGGGTGCGGACCGTGCCGAATCCCACCGGTCGCACCCCCGCAGGGCTGAACGCCGCGATCCGCGGCTCGCGCCATCCGATAGTGGTGCGCGTGGACGGCCACGGGCTGCTCACCCCCGGCTACATCACCACCGCGGTCCGGCTGCTCGACGAGATGGACGCCGCCAACGTCGGCGGCATCATGCACGCCGAGGGCGAGACCGAGTGGGAGAACGCGGTCGCCGCCGCGATGACCTCCAAGATCGGTGTCGGCAACGCCGCCTTCCACACCGGCGGCCTGGCCGGCCCGGCGGACACCGTCTACCTCGGGGTGTTCCGGCGCGAGGTGCTGGAGAAGCTCGGCGGCTACAACGAGGAGTTCATCCGCGCCCAGGACTGGGAGCTCAACTACCGGATCCGCCAGGACGGCGGGCTGGTCTGGTTCACCCCGCAGCTCAAGGTGACCTACCGGCCCCGGCCGTCGGTGAAGGCGCTGGCCAAGCAGTACAAGGACTACGGCCGTTGGCGCCGGGTGGTCACCCGCTACCACCGCGGCTCGGTCAACCTCCGCTACCTGGCCCCGCCGACCGCCCTGCTGGCCGTCACCCTCGGGCTGGTGCTGGGCGTCGCCGTCCACCCGGCCCTCCTCGCGGTGCCCGGCGCGTACCTGCTGGGCATCCTCGGCGGCGGGCTGGTCGGCGGCCGCGGCCTGTCCTTCAAGGCCAGGGCGATGCTGCCGGTGGCGCTCGCCACCATGCACCTCAGCTGGGGCTTCGGCTTCCTCACCTCGCCCCGATCACTGGCCCGCCGGGTGATAGGCAGCGTCGGACCGGCCGCCAAGGACGTGCTCTCCAGGGCGAGTTGACGCCGACCCGGCAGGGTTTGTCCGACAATTCCCGCCGGGCGCGCGAATTGCCGGACAAGCCCTGACGGTCGAGCCCGCGCCGCTATCGTCGGTGCGCATGGCGACAGTTGAGGGCGGGCCCGGCGCGGCCCGGATCGAGCCGAGCGCGGACGTCGACGAACGGGCCGTCATCGGCGCGGGGACGACGGTCTGGCACCTCGCCCAGGTCCGCGAGGGCGCGGTGGTCGGCGCCGAGTGCGTGATCGGCCGCGGCGCCTACGTCGGCCCGGGCGTCCGGATCGGGGACCGGGTCAAACTGCAGAACCACGCGCTGGTGTACGAGCCCGCGCTGGTCGAGGACGGGGTGTTCATCGGCCCCGCCGCCGTCCTCACCAACGACCGCCACCCCCGCGCGGTGACCCCCGACGGTCGGCCCAAGCGTCAACAGGACTGGCACGCCGAAGGGGTGACGCTCCGTCAGGGCTGTTCGATCGGCGGCCGGGTGGTCCTGGTCGCCGGGGTGACGGTCGGCCGCTGGGCGCTGGTCGCGGCCGGCGCGGTGGTCCACCGGGACGTCCCGGACTTCGCCCTGGCCGCCGGCGTCCCGGCCCGCCGGATCGGCTGGGTCGGTCGCGCCGGCGAGCCGCTGCAACCCGTCGGCGACGGCCGCTGGCGCTGCCCTCGCACCGGCGAGCACTACCGGGAGACGGACGGCACCCTCGCTCCGGAGTAGGGCCCAGGGCCCCTAGCTACTTGGCGCACGCATCGGTGTCGTCCGCCTGCACCCGCTGGAGGTCCTTCGGTGCCTCGGTCGGGGCCGCCGCCGGAGCGGCGAGGACGTCCTTGCCGAGCACCAGCACCAGCGGGCCCTTGGGATCCGCCTTCGGGTCCGGCCGGACGGCGTCGCCCGGCAGGCCGAGCGCGGCGGCCAGGGCGGCGGCCGCGGCGTCCTGCCCGGTCGGGAAGGACACCGTGGTGGTCGCGGTGACGGGCGCGTCGGGGGCGGTCGTGGCCTTGGCGAAGCCCTTGGTGCGGAGCTTTTCCACGGTGGGCCCCGACTGCCCGCGCGTCCCGCTGCCGTTGCGCACCGTCACCCGGACGTCCTTGGGGTCCACCGTCGGGGCGGCGGCGGTCGGGGCCGCCGGTGCGGTCTCCGGTGCGGCCGTGGCGGCGTCGGCGGGGGCGGCGGTCTCGGTCAGCGAGCGGTCGCCCGCGACCATCGAGAACAGCTGCCCGGCGTCCGGCTGCTTGAGCACCAGCCGGTCCTTGTCCTTGGGGTCGTCCAGGACCGGCACGGTGGCGAAGGTGATGTTCTTGGTGTCCACCTTGCTGAGGTCCAGCGCGAGGTCCTTGAGCTTGTCGACGCTGCCGATCCCGGAGTCCACGGTGAGCGCCTTGGTGGCGGCGTCGGCGAGCTTGTAGAGCTTGCTCGGGCTGGTCAGGGTGTCGTCGCTCTTGATCTTGCGGATCATCGAGCTGATGAACTGCTGCTGGAGCGGGATGCGGGTGAGGTCGCCGCCGAAGCCGACGGCGTGCCGGGTGCGGACGAAGGCCAGCGCCTCGTCGCCCTGGACCACGTGCCGGCCCTTGCTCATCTTCAGGTGCGAGTCCTTGTCGTTGATGTCCTTGGCCGCGCAGACCTCGACCCCGCCGACGGCGCTGGACAGCGTCTTCACCGCCTCGAAGTTGACCTGCACGAAGTGGTCGACCCGGATCCCGGTCATCTTCTCGACGGTCTTCCAGGTGCAGCCCGGGTCGCGCCCCTCCTGGCCGAGGCTGTTGTTGAACATGTCCCGCGCGGAGCCGGGGATCTTCTTGCCGCTGCCGCTCTGGCACTCCGGGATCGGCACCATCAGGTCGCGCGGGATGCTGATCGCGGTGGCGTTGGAGCGGTCCTTGGAGATGTGGAACAGCAGCGTGGTGTCGGCGTGCCCGGCGCTGCCCTCGTTGCCGTACTCGCGGCCGAGGCCCTGCCGGCTGTCGGTGCCCAGCACCAGGATGTTGAGCGCGTCCCCGGCGGCCTTGGGCCGCTCCTCCTCGTTGCCCAGCTGGACCTTGACGGAGGTCAGGTTGCTGTTGAAGTGCTGGTACAGGTAGTACGCCCCGCCGCAGCCCGCGACCATCACCAGGGCGCCGGCCCCGGCGGTCCACTTGAGCGCCCGGCGGCGCCGGGTCCGCTTGGCGGCGGCGGCCGCCCGGCGCCGGGAGTCGCGGCGGCCCGGCCCGGGGACGTCGGCGGTCCCGGCCGACTCGGTGGCCGGCGTCTCCTCGGGGGATCTCCGGTCGGCCGTCCGGCGGCGCTGCCCGGGGATGCCGGCGGCCGGGTCGAGGCGGTACTGGCCGGTTTCCGGGTCGCGCGTCCACTGGTCGGCGGGATCGACCTCCGGTTTGTCCTGCTGCACGGGGGTTCCCTACCTCCGACCGGTCACGGCTCCGGCTCGCCCGTTCGGCGGGCCGATCCGGACACACTAGACGAGCCGAACGACTGAATCGTTCCGGTGTGATCTGCGCCATGTCCAGGTAATGGCCGGGCAAAGTCCCCTGGGTGTGCGGGATTTCCGGAAAACCCGCGCCGACCTGCGGCGCAGCCGCGATCAGTGCTGCGCGCAGGCGTCCACGTCGGCCGTGCGTCCCTCGAAGGTGGGCGAGGCGTCCGCCGAAGGTGACGCCTTCGCCGGAGCCCCCGCGGCCCCCGCGGCCCCCGCAGCCCCGTCCGACCCCGCGCCCGCACCCGCCGGACTTGGACTCGGGCTCGTACCCGCCGCCACCGGGCTCGGGCTCGCGCCCGCCCCGACCCCGACGCCCGCCCCGACGCCGACGCCCGCCCCGACGCCGACGCCCGCCCCGACGCCGACGCCCGCCCCGGCGACGGCGCCCGGCGACGGCGCCGAACCGGGCGGCCGGACGGCGACCGACCGGTCGTCCCGCAGCGCGGTGAACAACTGGGTGGTCTGCGGCTGCACGAACTCGTCCCGGTCCGAGTCGTACCGGTACGGGCGGCGCGGCGCGGTCAGGAGCACCACGTCCGCCGAGGGGATGTCCCGCAGGTCCTGGGTGAGGTCGTACAGCGCCCCGAGCGAGGACAGCCCGCCGTCCGCCTTGACCGAGGAGGTGGCCGCGTCCAGCACCGGCCACAGCCGCGCCGGGTTCAGCAGCACGCCCTGCGACTGCACCTTGCGGATCAGCGCGGCCAGGAACTGCTGCTGACGGCCCATCCGCTGGGTGTCGCTGCCGTCGCCCAGACTCTCCCGGGCCCGGACGTAGCCGAGTGCCTGCTCGCCGTGCAGGGTCTGCCGCCCGGCGGGCAGGTCGAGTCTGGCGTCCTTGTCGTGGATCGCCTGCGGGACGCACACCTCGACCCCGCCGATCGCGTTCACCATCGTCTTGAAGCCGTTGAAGTCGAGGATCACGTAGTGGTCGATCCGGATGCCGCTGAGCTGCTCGACGGCGCGGATCGAGCAGGCCGCGCCGCCCATCTCGAACGCCCAGTTGAACTGCATCAGCCCGGCCTTGCTGCGGGTGCCGTCGGGCTTCTCGCAGGCGGGGACGGTGACCATGACGTCGCGCGGGATGGAGACCGCCGTCGCGTGCTTCCGGTCGGCGGCCAGGTGCAGCAGGATCGTGGTGTCCGAGCGCTGGGTGCCCGGCTCGCCGCCGTACGAGGAGTTGGTGCCGGAGCGGTCGTCGCTGCCGATCAGCAGGATGTTCTCGGAGCCCTTGGCCCCGGCGGTCCGGCTCGGCCGCTCGGCCTCCAGCCGGGCGAGCAGCCGGTCGGTGGCCGAGTCGGTGCGGATGTTGCCGTCCAGCGTGCGGTAGGCGATCCAGAGCAGTGCCCCGGTGGCGACCAGCAGGAACGCGACGACGCCGGCGGTGATCATCAGCCACCGCCGGCGCCGACGCGGGCGTCCGGGTTCGGAAGGGTGCGCATCCGTCGGGGGCGGGTCGGTCGGGGGGTGCGCGGTGTCGTCCTCGGCCATGGCAGGGATCCCTACCCGCCCGGCCCGACCCGGGGGTTACCCGAGGCGCAGTGTCACCCGTTCGGATTCGGTCCGCTTCTCCCACTGCTCGGGGTCGAGCCCCTGCGAGTTGCGGCACAGCACCACCGAGGCGCCGGCCGCCAGCGGCGCCAGCAGACCGGCCTCCAGGCCGGTCCAGTCGTCGAACGAGAAGGTGGACAGCACCCGGTCGCCGGGCTCCAGTCCGAGCCGGGCGGCCCCCTCCCGGGCCAGCGCGACGGTCTGCTCGCCGGTCAGCTTCAGCGGCAGCCCGTCCACGGCGGTCTCCAGCGCGTGGCCGTCCGGGGCGACGGGCGAGTACGGCGCGAAGCGGTCGCCCTGGCCGGGCACCTCGGCGGCGTAGTCGAGGAAGCCGTCGGGGCGCTGCGGGAAGCGTCCGCCGAGCGGGCGCAGGGCCAGGGCCACCCGCTCGCCCTCGCAGGCGTTGGCGGCCGCCAGTCCGTCCGGGCCGCTGACCACCAGGTCGGCGGCGGCCGGGTCGCCGCCGGGCACCACCGCCACCCCGACCGACCAGCAGGCCAGCAGCCAGACGGCGCTCTGCCAGTGGGCGGGGAGCAGCAGTACGGCCCGGTCGCCCGGGCCGGCGTTCAACTCGTCCTGGAGGAGGTTGGCCGTCTTGGCCACCCAGTTGTCGAAGGTCCGGGCGGACAGTTCCACCCGTTCACCGGTGGCGTCGTCGTAGAAGGTGACCAGCGGGGCCGCGGGATCGACCGTGGACGTGCCGCCTCGCAGATATGCGTGCAGCAGTTCGACGGGGGTGCGGGCATCGGCAGCGAAATGCGCAGTCATGGTGCGCCCCAGCCTACGGCCTTCGAGTGGGCCGTCGGGAGGGGTGGCGGACCGGGCGCGAGGCGACGTGGCGAGTGGCCCGATTTGCCGCCACCATCCGGTTTATGCGCCTTTCCCTCCCGGCCGCCGTGCTCGCCGGCTGCACCGCCGCCCTGCTCCTCCAGCCCGCCGCCACCGCCGGCCCGGCCGACCCCGACGGCGCCCGGCGCCGCGGCTCCGCCGGCGGCGGGTCGGTCACCTCGCTGCCGCTCGGCCCCGGCCCGGCCCTGGCGCCGCGCACCACCCGGCCGTTCGAACTCCTCGGCGTCGGCTGGGACGGCCCGGCGGACGCGCTGGCCGGCGGCGCCGTCCGGGTCCGCACCCGGGACGCGGCCACCGGCCGCTGGGGCGACTGGCACGACCTGGAGGCCGACACCGAGGACGGCCCCGACCTCGCCCCGCGCGGCGCCACCGCGCCCCTGTGGACCGGCCGCAGCGACGGCGTCGCCGTCGAGGTGCGCCCCGGCCCCGCCGGGCCCCCGCCCGGCCTGCGGCTCGACCTGGTCGACCCCGGCCAGGGCGCGCCCGCGCCCGCCGCCCGGGTCCTGCCCCGCCGCCCCGCCGACGGCCACCAGGCCCCGCGCCCCGCCATCGTCACCCGGGCCGGCTGGGGCGCGGACGAGTCCCTGCGCGACCAGGCCTTCGAGTACACCGGCCCGGTCCACGAGGTGTTCGTCCACCACACCGCCACCGCCACCGACTACGCCTGCTCCGACGCCCCCCGGGTGATCAGGTCGATCTACCAGTACCACGTTCAGAGCAGCGGCTGGCGGGACATCGGCTACAACTTCCTGGTCGACCGCTGCGGCACCGTCTACGAGGGCCGGGCCGGCGGCGTCGACCAGCCCGTCCACGGCGCCCACACCCTCGGCTTCAACACCGACTCGGCCGGCGTCGCCGCCATCGGCACCTACGTCGGCGACGCCCCGCCCCAGCCCCTCCTGGACGGCCTCGCCGCCATCGCCGGCTGGAAGCTCGGCCTCACCGGCCACCCCGCCGACGGCCGCACCAAGCTCACCTCCGCCTCCGACGCCAGCCGCTACCCCAAGGGCACCGTCGTCGACTTCGACGCCGTCTCCGGCCACCGCGACGCCTTCAACACCGAGTGCCCCGGCAACGCCCTCTACGCCCGGCTCCCCGCCCTCCGTACGGCCGCGGTGCGCATCCAGACCCCCTGACGCACCCCACCGCACCGCACCGCCCTACGCCGGCCCCGGCCCCCGCCCGACCAGCCCCCGCAGCTCCGCCGTCAACGCCGCCGCCAGATCCGGCCGGAGGTCGTAGCGCGCCGGCGTGTTCTGCAGCAGCCCGATCCGCCAGCCCGCCCCGGCGTTCACCGCGATCACCGTCTGCACCGCGTTGAGCGCCGGGTCCAGGTCCTCCGCGGCGTCCGGCACCAGCCCCGCGACGGCGTCCAGCTGCGCCACCCCGGGCCCCAGCGCGCGGACCCGGCGCACCCTGGCCACGTACTCCGGTGTCGCGTGGTCCGCGAAGAGCCGCCCCAGTTCGGCGGCGATCACCGACCGCCCGCAGTGCCGGGTGCCGTCGAAGCCGATCACCTCCCCGTCCTCGGCGAACGGCCCGGCGAAGGCCGAACCGTCCCGCTGGTTCCACCCCTCCAGCGCCCGGTGGTACAGCGCCCGCACCGCGCTCTCGTCCCCGGAGGACAGCTCCGGCAGCCGCGTATCGTTCATATCCCCATGGTCGACGAAGGCGGTGGAGCCGGACAGCGGAGGAGGTGCGCGGCGGTGACGGGCGAGTCGGTACGGCGCTGGCGGCCGGGTTTCCCGCTGGACGTCGCCCGGACGCTGCTGCCGCTGCGCCGGGGCCCCGCCGACCCGGCGTACCGCACCACCGGCGACGGCGCGCTCTGGCGGGCGTCCCGGACCCCGGCCGGGATCGGTACGCTGCGGGTGCTGGCGCGCCCGGCGGCCGGCGAGGTGGAGGCGACGGCCTGGGGCCCGGGTGCGACGTGGCTGCTGGAGCGGCTGCCGACGCTGCTGGGCGCGCAGGACGATCCGGAGGCCCTGGTGCTTCCGCCCGGCCCGCTGCGGGACGCCCAGCGCCGCACCGCCGCGGTCCGCCTCACCCGCACCGGGCTGGTCCTGGAGTCCCTCGTCCCGGCGATCCTGGAACAGAAGGTGACCACCGACGAGGCCTACCGCGCCTGGCGCACCCTGCTACGGGACTTCGGCACCGCGGCGCCGGGCCCGGCCGAGGGCATGCGGGTGGCGCCGTCGGCCCGGGAGTGGGCGCTGGTGCCGAGCTGGGAGTGGCACCGCGCGGGGGTGGACCCGAAGCGCTCGGCGACGGTCATGCGCGCCGTCCGGCTGGCGCCCCGGCTGGAGGAGGCCGCCGCGATGGACCACGTCGAGGCCTTCGCCCGGCTCACCGCCGTCCCGGGGATCGGCCCCTGGACGGCCGCCGAGACCCTGCAACGCAGCAACGGCGACCCGGACGCGGTCTCGGTCGGCGACTTCCACCTGCCCAACCTGGTCGGCTGGGCCCTGGCCGGCCGCCCCCGCAGCGACGACGCCCAGATGCTCGCCCTGCTGGAGCCCTACCGCCCGCACCGCCACCGCCTCTGCCGCCTCCTGCTGGCCACCACCCCCCACGCCCCCCGCTACGGCCCCCGCCTCACCCCCGACGACCACCGGCGGCGATGAACCGGAAGCGCCGTGCGGTGTACACGTCGATGTGTACGCTTGATGCATGACTGACGCACTGAGCATCCGGGAACTGCGTGCGAACCTCGCCGAGGTGGTCACCCAGGCCGAGGCCGGCGAGATCACCGTGATCACTCGGAAGGGCGAGCGGGTCGGAGCGGTCGTGCCGATCGAGATCCTCGATGCCATCGAGGATGCCGCCGACGAACTGCTCGCCCGTGAGGCCGAGCAGCACCGGAACGATCCCACCGTGACCATGGCCGAGCTCCTGGCCGACCTGTTCGACTCGCCCAAGGACTCCTCCGGGAGCGCTGCGTGAAGTACGCGTTCCGCTTCACCTCGCACGCCAGGCGCCAGCTGCGTGACATCAGCCAGGTCGACGCGATGCGGATCCTCACCGCGCTCACCGTTCTCGGCGAGGACCCTTACGTCGAGGGCCCGGATGTCAAGAAGCTGGCGGGTCACGTCGGCCTCTACCGTCTCCGGGTCGGCGTCTACCGCGTGGCCTACGAGATCCACGACGGCGTGCTGGTGATCCTCGTGGTGGCCGTTGGCAATCGCCGCGAGGTCTATCGCGGTCTCTGAACCGCTACCGCACCTCGATGAAGGTGTCGGCGCTGCGGTCCGGGCGTTCGCGCGGGGGTTCGGCGGGGCGGCCGACGGCGATGGCGCCCATCGGGTCCCAGCCGTCCGGGAGGTCGAGGGCCGCGCGGACGGTGTCGCGGCAGAACATGGTGGACGACACCCAGGCGGAGCCGTAGCCCTCGCCGGTGAGGGCGACCAGGAGGTTCTGCACGGCGGCGCCGGCGGCGACGGTGAACATCTCCCGTTCGGCGGCGGCGCGCCGCTGGTCGGGGTAGTGGTGCGAGCCGTCCATGACGAGGCAGGGCACCACCAGGTAGGGCGCCTCGCGCAGGACGTCGCCGCGGGCGGTGCGGCGGGCGATCCGGGCGTCGTCCCAGCCGTCGAGTTCGCGCAGGTCGCGCTGCCAGGCGGCGAGCATCGCGTCGAGCAGCCGGGTGCGGGTCTGCGCCGTCTCCAGCAGGACGAACCGCCACGGCGTGGTGTGGTGCGGGGCGGGCGCGGTGACGGCGGCGGCGACGGCGCGGCGCACGGCGCCGGGGTCGACCGGGGCGTCGGTGAAGGAGCGGACGGTGCGCCGCAGGGTGACGGCCTGGCGCAGCGCCTCGGAGGTGCCGAGCCGGAACATGTCGTCGACGGCGGGGCGGACCAGCGGCCGGGTGCCGTCGCCGTCCTCGGCGGTGACGAGGTGGCCGAGCCCGCGGACGACGGCGACCGGCACGCCGCTGGTCTTGCCCTTCACCAGGTCGGCGGCGGCGGCGAGTTCGTCGGCGGTGGCGGTGACGGTGAGCGCCAGCTCGTTGCCGTGGCTGTCGGTGCGCCCGCGGTGGTCCTCCAGCACGGACAGTCCGGCGGCGCCGATGGCGACGTCGGTGAGTCCGTTGCGCCAGGGCCGGCCGAAGGTGTCGGTGACGACGACGGCGAGCCGGCGGCCGGTGAGCTGCTGGAGCCGCCCGCGCAGGGCGCGGGCGGAGGCGTCCGGGTCCTCGGGCAGCAGCAGGACGGTGCCGGGGGCGGTGTTGGAGGCGTCGACGCCGGCGGCGGCCATGACGAAGCCGTTGCGGTTCTCGACGATCCGGGCGTGGCCGCGCCGGGCGACCACCCGGACGGTCTCGGCCTCGATCGCGGCCTCGCGGTCGGCGGCGTGCAGCAGCCGGCCCTCGGCCTTGCTGACGATCTTCGAGGTGACGATCAGGATGTCGCCGTCCTGGTACTCGCCGGCCTTGGCGAGCAGCGCGGCGAGGTCGGTCCCGGCGTCGATCTCCGGCAGCCCCTCGACCGGCAGGATCTGCAGGCTCATGCGCCCGCCCCGCTGCGCCCGCGCCCGCGCCCGCGCCCGCTCACTTGCGCACCTGCTCGGCGAGGGCGAGGGCGGCCCGGGCCATCTCGGCGGTGGCCTCGACGTCGGTCATCAGCAGCGGGACGGCCCGGCAGGCGATCCCGGCGGCTTCGACGGCGGCGACCGAGGCCTGGTCGGCGGTGTCGACGAGCCAGCCGTCGATGAGTGCGGAGCCGTAGTTCAGTGCGACCGCCTCCGCGGTGGCCTCGACGCCGACGGCGGCGAGCACCTTGTCGGCCATGCCGCGCACCGGGGCGCCGCCGATGATCGGGGAGAGCCCGACGACGGGGGCGGGGGCGGCGGCGACGGCCTCCCGGATGCCGGGGACGGCGAGGATGGTGCCGATGGAGACGACCGGGTTGGACGGCGGGAAGAGGATGACGTCGGCGGCGGCGAGGGCCTCCAGGACGCCGGGCGCGGGCTTGGCGGTGTCGGCGCCGACCGGGATGATCGCCTCGGCGTCGACGGCGGCGTGCAGCCTGACCCAGTACTCCTGGAAGTGGATCGCCCGGGTGCCCTGCTCGTCGGTGATCCGCACGTGGGTCTCGACCCGGTCGTCGCTCATCGGCAGCAGCCGTACGCCGGGCTTCCAGCGCACGCACAGCGCCTCGGTGACCTGGCTGAGGCTGTAGCCGGCGGTGAGCATCTGGCTGCGGACGAGGTGGGTGGCGAAGTCGCGGTCGCCGAGCCCGAACCACTCGGGGCCGACGCCGTACTCCTTCATCTCGGCCTTGATCGACCAGGTCTCGTCGGTGCGGCCCCAGCCCTGCTCCTCGTGGATGCCGCCGCCGAGGGTGTACATCACGGTGTCGAGGTCGGGACAGACCTTGAGGCCGTAGAGGTGGATGTCGTCGCCGGTGTTGCCGATGACGGTGATCTCGTCCTGCGGTCCGACCGCCGCGAGGAGTCCGCGCAGGAAGCGCGCTCCGCCGATTCCGCCTGCCAGTGCCACGATGCGCATGGGTTCATCCTGCCACGGTCCGACTGCCCGTCAGCCCGGTCGTAGGTCCGGTCGCCGGCGGGTGCGACGGCCGGGCTGACGCGGGCGGGTGCTCAGTGTGCCTCGGCCTGGGCCTGCGGGTGCTGCTCGGGGACGGCGGTGCCGCCGTACTGGTTCATCTCGGTGAGGCCCGGGGTGTAGAGGTGGATGGAGACGGCGGGTTCGAGCGTGCCGTTGACCACCTCGTGGAGGTAGCCGGAGGAGAAGACCCGCTGCCCGCCGGGGCGCAGGGTGCGGGCTCCCTCGCCGGCGCGGGTGAGCGAGCGCTCGATCAGCTCGCCCTGGACGACGGTCATCACGCCGGAGGACTCGCCGTGGTCGTGGAAGCCGCTGCTCTGGCCGGGCAGCCAGCTGAGCAGCCAGACCTCGTAGCCGGGGCCGGTCTCCAGCCGGGCGTACCAGCGGGTGAGCGCGTCGTAGCGGACCAGGGGTTCCCAGCGGGCGCGGTCGGCGGCGATCTCGCGGATCAGCCGGGCGTGGCCGGCCACGGTGGTGGGGTGGCGGGGCAGGTCGGTGCGGGCCAGGTGCGGGAAGGCGAGCGGGTCGCCGGCGATGGAGACGTCGCTGAGGCCGTCGGTCCAGCCCCGGGCGGGCGCGGTGGGCGCGGTGGGGGAGGGGCTTCGGCGGGCGAGTTTGTTGCGGTCGCGGTTCCGCTTGCGGATGCGGGTCATACGCACGGGAGTCGTCCTCGGAGTGGCGGCTGGTTCGTCGGGGATCAGCCGGATCCGGGATGTCCTGGGACGGGAATCGCGGGCGGCCTCTGTGCTTCCTGGGGGCGGCGCGCGGTGGGACGCGGGCGCCTAGATACAGCAGGAGCAGAGGCGACAACAAGAGTTCACGGCACGGCGGAGCGTGGAACCGCTCCGGGGGCTGGCGAACTCTGACATGGGGGAAAGGAGACCGCATCCGTGGGGCCGGTGTCAAACACAGGGATGCGGCATTCGAGAGGGTTACGCCAAGAAGTTGCCCGGATGGGGTGATAAATCACGCTCTATGTTTCGATGGGAAGATCGCCGGGAAGGCAGGGCGATGACCGGCCTGTGATGGTGACCGAGCGTCACTCGCCGAAGGGTTGTGGCTGGTTCGACGCCGTTCAGGGCTTTCGGATCGAAGGTCCAATGTGTCCGAATATGTACACTATTCGTAACGGCTTGGTGCCGGGGAGTGAATCCTCGCCCCAATACCAGAGCTCGGCTTGACTGAGCCAGAGTGACGCAACTGTAATTTCACTCGTGTCGTCGGCCGCACGAGGCAACGGCAACCACGGGGACGCCAAGTAGGGGCAGAGGAGGCGCGCCACATGAGCGAGCTCTTTGAGCTGTTGATCGGTGACGGCATCGCGGAGGAGGAAGAGGAACTCGGTTGGCAGGAGCGCGCGTTGTGCGCCCAGACCGACCCCGAGTCCTTCTTCCCCGAGAAGGGCGGCTCCACGCGCGAGGCCAAGAAGGTCTGCCTCGCCTGCGAGGTCCGTTCGGAATGCCTGGAGTACGCCCTCGCCAATGACGAGCGGTTCGGCATCTGGGGCGGCCTCTCCGAGCGCGAGCGCCGCCGGCTCAAGAAGAGCGCGGTCTGACCGGGGCGGCCGCCGACCCCCGCTGACCCTTCGACAACCACACGGCAGTACGGGCGCCTCACCGCGGCGGTGGGGCGCTTTCGTGTTCCCTGCCGGCTCTTCACCGGTCCCGCACCGGCACCGCGGACGAAGCCGCCATCCGGAGCCGTTAGTGTGGTGCGCCATCCGGTTGCCGTTCACCGGCTGTGTCCACCGAGAACTGAGGCCCGCGCACTCGATGACCGTCTACAGCCACCAGAGCGGCTTCACCGCTGCCAGGCCGCCCGCCTACCCGCGCCACCTGGTCACCGCGGTGATCGTCTCGCACGACGGGGCCCGCTGGCTGCCGCAGGCCCTCGCCGGCCTGCTCGGCCAGGACCGCCAGGTCCAGCGGGTGCTCGCGGTCGACACCGGTTCCACCGACAACTCTCCGCAACTGCTGGCGGACACCCTCGCCGACTGGCTGCCCGAGAGCGGCCCGCTGCTCCTCGGCCGCCGGGCCGGCTTCGGCACCGCCGTCGCCGAGGCCGTCTTCAGCAGCCCGCCGCTGCGCCCGGAGGACCTGCCGTACCGGCTCGACCCCTCCGGCTACGACCCGGTCACCGGCGGCTGGGACGACTTCGGCGACCCGCTCGCCCAGGAGGACGACCTCGGCCGCGGCGGCCCGCGCGAGACCCAGCCCGTCGAATGGCTCTGGCTGCTGCACGACGACTGCGAGCCGCAGACCGACGCGCTGCGCCGGCTGCTCCAGGTCGCCGACTCCACCCCCAGCGCCGCCGTGGTCGGCCCCAAGCTGCGCAGCTGGTACGACCGCCGCCAGCTGCTGGAGGTCGGCGTCACCATCGCCCGCTCCGGCCGCCGCTGGACCGGCCTCGACCGCCGCGAGCAGGACCAGGGCCAGCACGACCAGGTCCGTCCGGTGCTCGCCGTCTCCAGCGCCGGCATGCTGGTGCGCCGCGACGTCTTCGAGGAACTCGGCGGCTTCGACAAGGCGCTGCCGCTGATGCGCGACGACGCCGACTTCTGCTGGCGGGTCAACGCCGCCGGCCACCGCGTGGTGGTCGCTCCCGACGCCGTGCTGCGGCACGCCGAGGCGGCCAGCCGCGAGCGCCGCGCCATCGACTGCGGCCCCGCCCACCCGCACCGGGTGGACAAGGCCGGCGCCGTCTACACCCTGCTCGCCAACTGCAAGGGCGCGCTCTTCCCCTACGTCCTGCTGCGGCTGGTGCTCGGCACCCTGCTGCGGGCCGTCACCAACCTGCTCGGCAAGGACCCGCGCCAGGCCTTCGACGAGCTCACCGGCCTCGGCCACGAACTCGTCCGCTTCCCCCGGCTGCTGGCCGCGCGCAAGCAGCGCGCCCGCACCCGGGCCGCCGACGCTCTGGACGACCGCACGCTCTTCCCGCCGCCCGGCGCCACCGCCCGGCTCGCCGTCGAGGGCGTGATCGGCTCCCTCGGCATAGGGGGAGGGGACGACACCGGCCGGCACGGCACGGTCGAGGCCGGGCCGGGCGGCGAGGACGACGAGGACCTGGTCGTCGAGCAGTTCACGCTGATCAAGAAGCTGGCCCGGCGTCCGGCGCCGGTGCTGTTCGCGGCCCTGCTGGTGTTCGCCCTGATCGCCTGCCGCGGCCTGTTCGGCAGCGGCGAGCTGTTCGGCGGCGCCCTGCTGCCGGCCACCGACGGCGCCGGCGGCCTCTGGTCGATGTACGCGGACGCCTGGCACCCGATCGGCACCGGCTCCGCCGCCGCCGCGCCGCCGTACCTCGGCGTGCTCGCGGTGCTGTCCTGGGTGCTGTTCGACCACGCCGACCTCGCGCTCACCCTGCTGGTCGTGCTCACCGTGCCGCTGTCCGCGGTCAGCGCCTACCTGGTGTCCCGGCCGCTGCTGGACTCCAAGCTCGTCCGGGCCTGGGCCAGCGCCGCCTACGCGCTGCTGCCCGCCGCGACCGGCGCGCTCGCCCAGGGCCGGATCGGCACCGCCGTCCTCGCCGTGCTGCTGCCGCCGCTGGCCCGCGCCGCCGCGATCGCGGCCGGTCTCGGCATCCGCGACGAGAGCGCCGCCAAGGGCGCCCGCCCGGGGTGGCGGCCGGTCTGGATGACCGTCCTGCTGCTCACCCTGGCCACCTCCTTCGTGCCGTTGACCTGGGCGCTCGCCCTGCCGCTGTGCCTGGCGACGCTGGTCGTCGCGGTGGTCCGCGGCGGTGCTTTCGGCTCGGGCGGCGCCGCGCTGCGCCTGCTCGGCCTGCGCGTCCTGGTGATCCTCGCGCTGCCCGTCCTGGTGCTGGCGCCGTGGTCGCTGTCGGTGCTGGCGCACCCGCAGTGGCTGCTGCTGGAGGCCGGCCTGCCCGGCCTGCACGGCACCGGTGCGAGCGCGGCCGGCCTGCTGCTGGTCAACCCGGGCGGCGCCGGGGTGCCGCCGGTCTGGCTGTCGGCCGGCGTGGTGCTCGCCGCGCTCGCCGCACTGCTGCGCGCCGACCGCCGCCGTGCGGTGCTGTCCGCCTGGGGTGCGGCCGGTGCGGGTCTGGTCTTCGCGGTCGCGGTGGCGGGCACCTCCGTCACCCCGGCCTCCGGCGGCCCGGCGGTGCCCGCCTGGGCCGGCCCGGCCTCGCTGATCGCCGGGATCGCCCTGCTGGCGGCCGCCGCGATCGGTGCCGACGGCGCCAACGCCCGAGTGGCCGGGATCGCCTTCGGCTGGCGCCAGCCGGTGGCCGCGCTGGTGGTGGCCGCCGCGGTGCTGGCCCCGCTGGGCACCGGCCTGTGGTGGGCGCTCACCGGCGCCGGCAAGCCGCTGCACCGGGCCCAGGCCGGCCAGGTGCCCGCGTTCATCGCGGAGGAGGCCGGCACCACCGACCGCTCCCGCACCCTGGTCGTCACCGGCGACCCGGGCGGCGGCGCGGTCCGCTACACCGTGGTCCGCGGCGCGGGCCTGACGCTCGGCCAGGCCGAGTCCACCGTCGACCCGGCGACCGGCACCCAGGACGGCCTGAACAAGATGGTCGGCAGCCTGCTGGCCGGTTCCGGCGCCGACCAGGCCGGGGCGCTCTCCGGCTACGGCATCGCCTACGTGCTGGTCCAGCAGTCGGTGATCGGCACCTACAAGGACGTCCTGGACACCACCCCCGGTCTGGTCAAGGCCAACCAGGACGGCGACTCCGCGCTCTGGCAGGTCACCGGCGCCCCCGCCGTCCGTGCGGTGATCACCGCCCCGGGCGCCGCCCCGGTGGTCGTCCCGGCCGGGGCCCGCGACCTCACCGCCACCGTCCCGGCCGGCCCGGACGGCCGGGTGCTGCGGCTCGCCGAGTCCGCCGCACCCGAGTGGAAGGCCACCGTGGGCGGCACCGCGCTGGAGTCCGTCACGGTCGACGGCTGGGCGCAGGGCTTCAAGCTCCCGGCCGGCGGCGGCAAGCTGACCGTCACCCGGGAGGACGGCTTCGCGCACACCGGCTGGATCTGGGCCCAGGTGCTGCTCGGCCTGACCGTCCTGGTGCTGGCCCTGCCCGGACGCCGCAGCCACAAGGACGACGACCTGCCCGAGGAGGTGGTGGCCGCCGCCGCGCTGGCCGCCGCGGCCCAGGCGCAGGCGCCCGCCCCCGGCAGCCGCCGGGCCCGCCGGATGGCCGAGCGCGGCGAGGGCGGCGAGGACGGCGGGGTGTACGAGGGCCCGCCGGGCGCGATCCCGGCGCAGCCGGCCGGCGAGCCGATGGCCGAGGCGGTCCAGGCGGCCGCCGCCGTCCAGGAGACCGAGCCGTACGCCGACCCGTACCAGACGTACCAGCAGGCCGACCCGTACAGCTACGACCAGTACGCGGCCCAGCAGCCGGTGGCCGCGCCGTACGGCGGCCAGGGGTACGACGGCCAGGGCTACGAGGGCTACCAGCCGCAGGCGTACCCGCAGCAGGGCTACGAGCAGCAGCCGTACCCGCAGGAGCAGCAGTACGGCTACGAGCAGCAGCCCTACCAGCAGACGGAGCACCAGCAGCCGTGGGTGCCGGGGCAGCCGCAGGCCGAGCCCTACTACGACCCCAACGACCCGAACGACCCCAACGGCACGGGCCGGTACCCGCACCAGCACGGATCGGGGAGCTGACCCGCGATGAAGAAGCCCGCATTCAGGAAGAAGTCCGCGCCCGAGGCCGTCGAGCCGACGGAGACCGCCGAGGCCGGGCAGTCCGGGCAGTCCGGGCACGCCCCGGCCCAGGCGCCGGAGCCCGCGGCCTCCGCCCGGCCGGCCGGGCGGTCCGGGGGCACCAGGACCACGCAGTCCCTGCTGGCCGCGGCCGTCGTGCTCGCGGCGGTGTTCGGGATCGCCGAGACGCGCCCGCCGGCCGTCCCCGCCAAGGCGGACGGCGGCGTCGCCCCGACCACCGCGCAGGTCGAGCGGACGGCGGCGGTCTGCCCGCAGCCGCTCCAGGGCCTGACCGGCTCGACCACGCTCACCGCCTACACCCCGCCCGGGGCGGGCGGCGCCACCGGCGGGGCCGGCTGGCTCTCCGACGCCGCCGCGCCCGCGACCCCGCCGACCACCGCCCCCTCCGCCCCGGCGTCCGGCGCCCCCGCCGCGCCGTCCGGCTCGGCCGCTCCGGCCGCTCCGGACAAGGGCGCCGCGCCCGCCGACGCCCGGCTGACCCTGGCCAAGCCCGGCGCCCCGGCCACCGGCCCGGCCGCCAACGGCGACACCGCGCCCGGCACCGGGGCCGTCGCCACCGGCGCTCTCGCCCCCGGCTTCACCGTCACCCAGACCACCGTGGTCACCGAGCAGCGCGGCCTCGGCCTGTCCGGCCTCACCTGCACCCCCGCCGGGACCAGCTTCTGGTTCGCCGGGGCCAGCACGGCCGGCGACCGGGTCGACTACGTCAGCCTGGTGAACACCGAGTCCTCCGCCGCCGTGGTCGACATCAAGCTGTACGGCGACAAGGGCCTGATCGAGAACGACGCCGCCAACGGCATCACCGTCGCCCCCGGCAGCTCCCAGTCCGTGCTGCTGCCGACGATCAGCAAGGGCGCGGTCAACGACCTCGCCGTGCACGTGGTCGCCCGCAGCGGGCGGGTCGGTGCCGCGCTGCACGCCGCCGATGGTGCCAAGGGCGCCGACTGGATCCCGGCCTCGGCCGAACCGGCGGCCACCCAGGTGCTGCCCGGCCTGCCCGCCGACACCTCCGCCGCCCACCTGGTGGTCTGGGCGCCGCCGGAGGACGACGCCGACCTGAAGATCCAGCTCTCCGGCAAGAACGGCTGGTTCACCCCGGCCGGCAACGAGTCCATCCACATCAAGGCGGGCATGGTGGCCGCCGTCGACCTCGGCAAGGTCACCCGCGACGAGGTCGCCGGGCTGCGGCTGTCGCCCACCGACGACAAGCACCCGACCCGGGTCGTGGCGGGCCTGCGGGTCGACCGGGCCGGGGGCGGCGGCAAGAGCGACGCGGCCTGGCTCACCGGCACCGGCCCGGTCGGGGCCCGCGCCACGGTCGCCGACAACCGGGCCGGCGCGTCCACGCTGTTCCTGACCTCCGCCGGCGACGCCGCCACCGTCCGGGTCACCGCCTCGGCCGGCAGCGGCGGCGGCACCCCGGTGAGCAAGGACGTCCAGCTGCCGGCCGGCGGCACGGTCGCGCTTCCGGCGCCCGAGCCCGGTGGGCTGAACGGCAGCTTCGCGCTCACCGTCGAGACCGTCTCCGGCGGCCCGGTGATGGCCGCCCGGATGCTCTCGCTGCCCGCCAAGGACGTGCCGATGTTCACCATCCAGGCGCTGCGCGACGACCACAGCACCGTCAGGGTCCCGCGGGCCGGCCAGGATGCGGGCGTCGTCCTGCGCTGACCGGTCGGACGGGGCGGTACCCGGCAGGCCCGGGTACCGCCCCGTCCGCGTGCTCAGTCCTCGTCGTAGCGCGGGTCGATGGCGTCCGGGGACAGTCCCAGCAGCTCCGCCACCTGCTCGATCAGGATCTCGTGCACCAGCGCCGCGCGGTCCTCGCGGGTCTTCGCCCGGATCTCCACCGGCCGCCGGTACACCACGATCTGACTCTTGCGCCCCTGCTTGCCCGGCAACACCCGCCCCAGCGGCACGCCGTCCTCGCCGTCGGCCGCGTCGGGCTCGTGCAGCGGCACCTCCTGGACGGCGAACTCCACTTCGATCAGCTGCGGCCAGCGCCGTTCAAGACGCTCCACCGATTCGCGCACGTAGTCGTCGAACAGTTCGGAGCGGGTGAGCGAGATCGGCACCTGGGGCGGCGCCAGCGGGCCGCGCAGCCCCCTGCCGTGCCGGTCGCGATGCCGGGGACGGCGCGAGGGTCCCGTCGATGACTGCGGTGCAGAGCTGTCCATATCACTGCCGAGGGTAGTCCTTGGACGGTCGGAAGTGGACTACTCCGACGGGGAAACGCCCGGGGTGGCGGAGGCGTGGACCGGCGTGCGGACCGCGACACGGCACACCCGCCGGACAGGCGGTCTTCGCTCCCCGGCGAGGAGTGCGGTACCGTCCACCCTCGTGAGCTCTGTACGTCGTTGTTCGCGGACCGCGTGCGGCCGGCCGGCCGTCGCGACGCTGACGTACGTCTACGCGGACTCCACCGCCGTCCTGGGCCCGCTCGCCACCTACGCCGAGCCGCACTGCTACGACCTGTGCGCCGAGCACGCCGAGCGCCTCACCGCCCCGCGCGGCTGGGAGGTCGTCCGGTTGGCCGCCGAGGCCGGGCCGCTGCGCCGCAGCAGTGACGACCTGGAGGCCCTCGCCAACGCCGTCCGCGAGGCCGCCCGGCCGCAGACCCCCCGTCAGGGCCGCGGGTCCGAGGGCGAGTCCACCGAGGGCGGCCGCCGCGGCCACCTGCGCGTCCTGCGCTCGCCGGACAACTGACGCCGCACAGCCGACGCCGTACCCCGCCCGGGCCTGCACCGGGCGTTCGTCCGACTTGGGTACGCTGCCCGTCTACCGTCACCGCGGACCGTCGACCGAACGGGCGGTGACCCCGACGTATCGTGACCGTGGGCGGCCAGCCGCCGATCACACGCACACCGACCAGTACAGAGACCAGGGTGGAGCCGCAGTGCGCGACCTCAAGCAGCTCGTGAAGGCCTACGACGTCCGCGGCGTCGTCCCGGACCAGTGGGACGAGCACCTGTCCCGGGCCTTCGGCGCCGCGTTCGTGCAGGTCACCGGCGCGTCCGCGATCGTCGTCGGCCACGACATGCGCCCCTCCTCCCCGTCGCTCACCCGGGCGTTCGCCGAGGGCGCCGCCGCCTACGGCGCCGACGTGGTCCAGATCGGCCTCTGCTCGACCGACCAGCTCTACTACGCCAGCGGCAAGCTCGACCTGCCCGGCGCGATGTTCACCGCCAGCCACAACCCGGCCCAGTACAACGGCATCAAGCTGTGCCGGGCCGGCGCCGCCCCGGTCGGCCAGGACACCGGCCTCGCCGAGATCCGCGAGCTGGTCGAGTCCTGGACGGGCGAGGACGACACCGTCACCGTCCCGGCCAAGGACGTCAAGCCCGGTGCGCTGTCCGAGCAGGACACCCTGCGCGGCTACGCCGACCACCTGCTGGGCCTGGTCGACCTCACCGCGATCCGCCCGCTCAAGGTCGTCGTGGACGCGGGCAACGGCATGGGCGGCCACACCGTGCCGACCGTCTTCGACGGCCTGCCGATCGAGCTCGTCCCGATGTACTTCGAGCTGGACGGGACCTTCCCCAACCACGAGGCCAACCCGCTCGACCCGAAGAACATCGTCGACCTCCAGGCCAAGGTCCGCGAGGTCGGCGCCGACCTCGGCCTGGCCTTCGACGGCGACGCCGACCGCTGCTTCGTCGTCGACGAGCGCGGCGAGCCGGTCTCCCCGTCCGCCATCACCGCCCTGGTCGCCGCCCGCGAGATCGCCCGCGCCCAGGCCGCCGGCGAGGCCGAGCCGACCGTCATCCACAACCTGATCACCTCCTGGACCGTCCCCGAGGTGGTCCGCGAGCTCGGCGCCAACCCGGTGCGCACCCGGGTCGGCCACTCCTTCATCAAGCAGGAGATGGCCGTCACCGACGCCGTCTTCGGCGGCGAGCACTCCGCGCACTACTACTTCCGCGACTTCTGGCGCGCCGACACCGGCATGCTGGCCGCGCTGCACGTGCTGGCCGCGCTCGGCGGGCAGCCCGGCACGCTGTCCGCGCTCACCGCCGAGTACGACCGCTACGCCGCCTCCGGCGAGATCAACAGCACCGTCGCCGACCAGGCCGCCAGCACCGCCGCCGTCCGCGCCGCCTACGCCGGCCTGGAGGGCACCACCGTCGACGAGCTGGACGGCCTCACCGTGGCCGGCCCGGACTGGTGGTTCAACCTGCGCGCCTCCAACACCGAGCCGCTGCTGCGCCTGAACGCCGAGGCCAAGGACCCGGCGAAGATGGCCGAGCTGCGCGATGGCGTGCTCGCCATCGTCCGCGCCTGACCGAGGCCTCCTGTGCCCCGGCCGGTAGGGTTGCCTATCGGCCGGGGCACCGCCGTGCCACCCCCCGACTTTTGGAGAGCCCCATGAAGCTCGAATCCTTCCTGCTGGAGATCCTGGTCTGCCCGCAGTGCCGGGCCGCGCTCACCGAGGGCGGCACCGAGGAGCAGCCCGAGCTGCTCTGCACCGGCGCGGACTGCGGCCTCGCGTACCCGGTCCGGGACGGCATTCCGGTCCTGCTGGTGGACGAGGCCCGCCGCCCGGCCTGATCCTTGGGGCGAAGCCCCCACCCCGCCAGCCCAGCGCGCACAGGACAGCAGCCGGAGGCCCGCCGCATGCTCGACGACACCCTGCTCGACGACCCGGCCGCCCTGCAGCGCGCCGACCGCGACCGCGCCCTGCTGGCCCTGGCCGGTGCCGGCGCGCGGGTCCGCACCGCGCTGCGGCTGGCCGACGCGGCCGGCCTGGACCGGCTGCGCCCGGACGGCCGCCCGCGCGCCGTCCTGGTCGCGGGCCACGGCAGCGCCCTGACGGCGGGCGAGATCCTGACCGCGCTGGCCGGCCACGCCGGCCTGATCACCACGCTGCCGCCGACCGAGGCGGCCGCCCCGCGCGCCGACCGGGCCGGCGCGCCGCCCGCCTTCACCGCCGGGCTCGGCTGGCAACTGCCCGGCTGGGCCGGCCCGCTGGACCTCCTGGTGGTCAGCTCCGCCGACGGCGGCGAACCGGGCCTGGTCGGCCTCGCCGAGCAGGCCTACGCGCGCGGCTGCGCGATCGTGGTCACCGCCCCGGCGGGCAGCCCGCTGGCCGAGGCTGCGCTGCAGGTGCGCGCGCTGCCGCTGCCGTACGTGGCCTCCGCGCTGCCCGAGGACGAGGCGCCCGCCGGCCCGGCCGCCGAGCCGGACCTCCCCGCCGAGGACCCGGCCGCGCTGTGGTCCCACCTCGCCCCGCTGCTCGCGCTCGCCCAGAAGATCGGCATCACCCAGCTGCCGTACGACGCGCTGCCGGCCGTCGCCGACCTGCTGGACGCGACCGCCGTCCGCTGCCGCCCCGACGCCGCCGCGTACACCAACCCGGCCAAGGGCCTGGCCGCCCGGCTGGCCGGGACGGTCCCGCTGCTGTGGGCCGAGGGCCCGATCGCCGGGGCCGTCGCCACCCGCTTCGCCGCCCAGCTCGCCGAACGGGCCGGCCGCCCGGCGCTGGCCGGGCCGCTGCCGCAGGTGCTGACCGCCCACCGCGGCATGTTCACCGGCCAGTTGGGCGCGGGCGCGGACCCGGACGACTTCTTCCGCGACCGGGTCGACGAGCCGGATCCGCTGCACCTCCAGGTCCTGCTGCTGCGGCACGTCCCGGGGGCGCCCGGTGCCCAGTCCGGTGTCCGTCCCGGCGGCGCGCCCGAGGAGCAGGGCGGGCCGGCCGAGGTGCCGGAGGACGACGCGGGCCCGCGCAGCTTCGGCGTCACCCGCGCGCACCGGCTGGCCGGCGCCCACGACGTCCGGCTGACCGAGTACGCGACCAGCCGGCCGGACCCGCTGCACGCGCTCGCCGACCTGGTCGCGCTGACCGACTTCGCCGCCGTCTACCTCGGGCTCGCCGCCGCGCAGTCCTGAGCCGCGCCGCACGGCCGGTACGGTAAGCGCTCGACGGAGCAGCGCGACCAGCCATTGCGGCGGAGGGACCCGAAGCATGAGTACAGAAGGCGGCACCAAGGCACTGGTCGCGGCACTGTCCGCGAACCTGGCGATCGCGGTGGCCAAGTTCACCGCCTTCGGCTTCACCGGCTCCTCGTCGATGCTGGCCGAGGGCGTGCACTCGGTCGCCGACTCGGGCAACCAGGTGCTGCTGCTGATCGGCGGCAAGCGGGCGCGCCGGGAGGCGGACGAGGAGCACCCGTTCGGGTACGGCCGCGAGCGCTACGTCTACGGCTTCCTGGTGGCGATCGTCCTCTTCAGCGTCGGCGGCCTGTTCGCGATCTACGAGGGCTGGCACAAGGTCAACCACCCGGAGAAGCTGGACTCCTGGGGCTGGGCGGTCGGTGTGCTGCTCTTCGCCGTCGCGATGGAGGGCTGGTCCTTCCTCACCGCGATGCGCGAGTCGGCGAAGGCCAAGGGCGGCCAGGGCTGGGTGCAGTTCATCCGCACCGCCAAGGCCCCGGAGCTGCCGGTGGTGCTGCTGGAGGACGCCGGCGCGCTGATCGGCCTGGTGCTCGCGCTGCTCGGCGTCTCGCTCACCGTGATCACCGGCGACGGCGTCTGGGACGGCGTCGGCACCCTGGGCATCGGCGTCCTGCTGGTGGTGATCGCGGTGGTGCTCGCCCTGGAGACCAAGTCGCTGCTGCTCGGCGAGTCCGCCGACCGGGATTCGGTGCGCCGGATCCGCGAGGCGCTGGTGGACGGCGAGGCCGTCACCGGCGTGATCCACATGCGCACCCTGCACCTGGGGCCGGAGGAACTGCTGGTCGCCGCCAAGATCGCGGTCAACGCGGAGGACAGCGCCGCCCGCGTCGCGCAGGCGATCGACGCGGCGGAGGAGCGGGTCCGGGCCGCCGTCCCGATCGCGCGGGCGATCTACCTGGAGCCCGACGTCTACAGCGCCGAGAAGGCCGCCGCGGGCGAGGACCCGGCGGCCACCCCCGGCGGGCCCGGGCCCGGCGCCTCGCACTGACCGGCGCCGGGCCGCCCCTGGCCGGGGCCGGCCGGGGGCGGACCAGGGGGCCGGCTGGGATCCGCTTGAGGACCCGTCCGGTCCGAGGCCGAAATCGCTCATCGGCGGACGGCCGGTGGGGCCGCCGGTGTAGATTCGTCACCAGAGCCAGAACGTCGCTGCTGATGGCGGTTGATCGGCGGTCCGCCCCTGTGGGGTGTGCCCCGGTCGAGGGAGAGAGGTCCTCCGACGGTTTGTGCTGCGCAGCAGGGAACCGGTCCAGCACCACGGATCCGGCCGCCCCGGCGTAGCCGTGCACCCGTACGGCCCCGCCCCGCTGCGACCGCACACACAGGACCTTGGCCACGCCCACCCCATCAGCGAGGAGCAGACGCATGTCGACCGACACCACCGGTGACTTCAAGGTCGCCGACCTTTCCCTGGCGCCGTTCGGCCGCAAGGAGATCCAGCTGGCCGAGCACGAGATGCCCGGCCTGATGTCGATCCGCGCCGAGTACGCCGAGTCGAAGCCGCTGACCGGCGCCCGCATCACCGGCTCGCTGCACATGACCGTGCAGACCGCCGTCCTCATCGAGACCCTGACCGCCCTGGGCGCCGAGGTCCGCTGGTGCTCCTGCAACATCTTCTCCACCCAGGACCACGCGGCCGCCGCCATCGCGGTCGGCCCGGAGGGCACCCCGGAGAACCCGCAGGGCGTGCCGGTCTTCGCCTGGAAGGGCGAGACCCTGGACGAGTACTGGTGGTGCACCGAGCAGGCCCTGACCTGGCCTGAGGGCAAGACCCCGAACATGATCCTGGACGACGGCGGCGACGCCACCCTGCTGATCCACAAGGGCGTCGAGTTCGAGAAGGCCGGTGCCGCGCCGGACCCGTCCACCGCGGACAACGACGAGTTCCGGATCATCCTGGAGCTGCTCAACCGCACCCTCAAGGACTCCCCGAACAAGTGGACCGAGGTCGCCGCCACCATCAAGGGCGTGACCGAGGAGACCACCACCGGTGTCCACCGCCTGTACGAGATGCACCGTGACGGCCAGCTGCTGTTCCCGGCGATCAACGTCAACGACTCGGTCACCAAGTCGAAGTTCGACAACAAGTACGGCTGCCGCCACTCGCTCATCGACGGCATCAACCGCGCCACCGACGTCCTGATCGGCGGCAAGGTCGCCGTCGTCTGCGGCTACGGCGACGTCGGCAAGGGCTGCGCCGAGTCGCTGCGCGGCCAGGGCGCCCGCGTCATCGTCACCGAGATCGACCCGATCTGCGCGCTCCAGGCGGCGATGGACGGCTACCAGGTCGCCACCCTGGAGGACGTCGTCGAGACGGCCGACATCTTCATCACCACCACGGGCAACAAGGACATCATCATGGCCTCCCACATGGCCCGGATGAAGCACCAGGCCATCGTCGGCAACATCGGCCACTTCGACAACGAGATCGACATGGCCGGCCTGGCGCAGCTGCCCGGCGTCGTGAAGACCGAGGTCAAGCCGCAGGTCCACGAGTGGCGCAAGGCCGACGGCCGCACCATCATCGTCCTCTCCGAGGGCCGCCTGCTGAACCTGGGCAACGCGACCGGCCACCCGTCGTTCGTGATGTCCAACTCCTTCGCGAACCAGACGATCGCCCAGATCGAGCTGTTCACGAAGACCGAGCAGTACCCGATCGGCGTCTACGTGCTGCCCAAGCACCTGGACGAGAAGGTCGCCCGGCTGCACCTCGACGCGCTCGGCGTGAAGCTGACCACCCTGAGCCAGGACCAGGCCGACTACATCGGCGTCCCGGTCGAGGGCCCGTACAAGGCGGATCAGTACCGCTACTGATGCGGTGAACCGCGGCTGACGCGGTGCGGCGTACGCCGGTGGCCGGCACCCCTGCGCAGGGGTGCCGGCCACCGGCGCGTTCGGCGGTCCGCGTTCAGGGCACGATGACGTCGGTGGTCCAGTCGGCGGCGTCCGGGCCGAGGGCCTTGGTGTGGGCGAGCATCCAGGGGAGGCCGCCGAGCTGCTCCAGGGAGGGCGGATCGCCGGCTCCGGTGCCGATGGAGATCTCCACCCCGTTCTGGACGGACTCCAAGGGCGGGTGCGGGTCGGTGTAGGGCGAGCCGTCCGTGCTGGTGTAGACCGGGCGCGGCCCGACCGGCCGCATGCTGACCGAGACGTTCTTCCCCTCGACCTGGAACATCAGCCACAGGTCCCAGGCGCCGACGCCGTCCAGGTCCGGACGCGAGAGCATGACGTCGGTGGCCTTGAACGTCTCGGGCAGGCCGGTGAACTGCACCGGCAGCGGGACGTTCCAGTGGCCGAACCGGACGCCGGTGGCGACCTTGTGGAGGACTTCGTCGGTGACGTCCCCGGGCGTCTGGCCGTCCACGCTGACCTCGGCCCAGCGGCCCTCGGGGGTCAGCCAGCGCAGCGTCGGCTGGTAGCTCTCGGGCTGGTCGGCGACCACCCGGTAGGCCGGTCGTCCGTTGACCGGTTCGGCGTCGACCTTGCCGAGTTTCACGTTGACCCCCGTCATCGGGGGCTCGGAGCCCGCCGGGTACTGGGAGAGCCTGATGCGGGCAGCGTTCTTGCCCGCGCCTCGGGCCTGGGCGTAGATGCCGTGGTAGCCGGTCTCGTAGCCGATGTGCTGCTCGCCGCCCACCCAGTCGGGCAGCCAGCCGAAGTGGACCTCGGTGGTCAGCGGGTCGATGCCGCTCACGGTCGGGGTCGGGGTCGGGGTCGGGGTCGGAGTCGGCGTCGAGGACGGTGAGGTGCTCGAGGTGGGCCCCGCCGGCGGTGTCGGGGCAACGGTGCTGCTTCCCGGGGCCAGCAGCGCGGTGGTCGCCACCACCGCCACCGTCACGGCGGCGGCGACGGCGCCGACCGCGGCGCGCTTGCGACGGCGCAGCCGGGCGGTGCCCTCGGCGATCGAGCGGTCGGCGTCGAACCGCGCAGGTGGCGCCGACCCGTCGGCGAGGGCCGTCAGCCGGGCGGTGAGGTCGTGGTGATCCTTGCTGGTCATGGCGTCCTCTCTGCGACGGTGGGGCGGGCGGCGAGCCTGCCGCGGAGGGTGTCCAGGGCCCGGGAGCTCTGGCTCTTGACGTTGCCCGACGAGCAGCCCATGGCGTCGGCGGCCTGGTCGATCGTCAGGTCGCAGTAGTACCGGAGCACCACGGCCGCCCGTTGGCGGGCCGGCAGCGTCGCCAGGGCGTGGCGCAGGTCCAGCGAGGCGTCGAGGTCGACGGGCACGGACTCGGTGTCGAGGTCGGTGCCCGGCCGGCTGGTCCGCCGCCACCAGGAGGTGCGCTGCTCGGCCAGGAAGGTGTTGACCAGCACCCTGCGGGCATAGCCGTCCAGGTTCTCCATGCGGCCTGCCCGCGACCAGTTCACGTACAGCTTGGTGATGGTCTCCTGGACCAGGTCGTCCGCGCGGTGCCAGTCCCCGCACAGCAGATAGGCGACCTTGCGCAGCCAGCCGCTCCTGGAAGTCACGTACTCCGTGAACTCCTCGTCGCGTGCCTGCTTCGCCATCTGCGCCCCCCTTCTCCCTCGTGTCGTCGGCGCTCGTGCGCGCCGTCCACCCCCCTAATGCGGGCACCCGCCCCGAACGTTGCATGCGAATGCGCACGTAGGCTTTCGGGCATGCCCAACGGCCGGTACTCGCTCCATACAGCCATGACTCCTCTGGGTCACGACCGCGTGCTGCTCGGGGAGGAGCGCTTCAGCTGCGCCCCCGGGGCGGCCGGCTGGCGGTACGTCTCCAAGACCTACGCGCCGGACGGGCGGGTGATCGGCAGCGTCGACCTCACCCTGGACTCGCGGGCCCGCCCGCTGCGGATGGAGCTGCGGGCCGGCGGCTGGCAGGTGCGCGGCGGCGCGGTGGACGGCGTCGCCTGGGTCCGGACGGACGCGGCGGACCCGGGCGGCGAGCACAGCGTGGAGGGGCACGACCGGGCGCACGGGTTCACCGGCGGCTCGCCGGCCTTCCTGGTCGCCACCGCCCGGCTGCTGCGGCTGCGGGAGGGGGCGAGCGCGCGGGTGCGGCTGGTCGCGTTCACCGAACCGGTGCTGGCGCCGCGCACCTTCGACCAGGGGTGGCTGCTGGAGGGTGTCGACACGCACCAGACCGACTCCGGGCCGCTGCTGGTCGAGCGGTACCAGGTCGCGGACCTGGAGACCGGTGAGCAGCAGGTCGTGCACCTCGCGGGGGACGTGGTGCTGGCGGCCGACGGGATCGAACTGGAGGAGCTGGCGTCGCCGCCGAACGCCTGGCCGGCGCAGTTCGGGGAGTAGGCCCAGGTTGCGCGGGCCGGGCTGAGTGGGTCGGGCGGCGGGCCCGAGGGCGCGGTGAGCCTAGGCGGGCGGCGCGAAGCCGGTGTCGGGGGCCGGTGTCGGGGCCGGTTCCGGGGTTGGTGCCGGTGCCGGGGACGGCTGGTCGGCGGTGGGCGGGGCGGGCTTCTCGACGGAGGGGGCGGCCTGCTGGGGTGCGGGAGCCGGCCACGCGGCGGGTGCGGGGGCCGCGGTCCGCTGCCACTGCGCCTGGGCCCGCGTCCACTCCCGGCGCTGGCGCTCGGTGAGCACCGCGCCCAGGTACGCCGCCGGGTGCAGCCCCTGCGCCACCGGGTGACCGGTCCGGGCGGCCAGGTCGCCGGCCAGCCGGGTGGACATCTGGAGCGCCACCGCCGGGTCCAACTGGCCTATGCGGCCCAGCAGTTGGCGGATCGCCAGCCAGAGCGGCTCCGGCACCGCGGACAGGTCCATCGCGACCAGCTCCCGGCCCATCGCCTGGAGCAGGTGCGGGTGCACGGGCGGCAGCGGGGGCGGCGCCCCACCACCCGGGGTGCGCTCGCGGACGACCACCGTCCCGGCGAAGATGTCGCCCAGCCGCTTGCCGTCCGCGTTCACGGCCGAGGTGATCACCGCCGGCACGCCGGTCATGGCGACCAGCTCCATGAAGCCGACCAGCCCGCGCACCAGCGAGTGCCGGAACCGCACCGGGCCGCCGTCGGTGCGCACCACCCGCAGGCCGAGCGCGGCCTTGCCGAGCGAGCGCCCGTGGCTGAAGGTCTCGACCATCACCGGCACGGCCACCAGGAAGAACACCAGCAACCCGATCAGCGTGGCCGCCAGCGCTGCACCGTCCAGTCCGATCAGGGCGACGCTCAGGGTGAGCGAGACCAGGAACAGGGCGGCGAACTCCACGAGCAGGTCCAGCGTGATCGCCAGCGCCCGGCTGGGAAGCTTCGCCGTCTGCAGGTCGAGGACGACCGCCTCACCCGTCACCAGGTCGCTCAAGACACCTGTCCGTTCACGTTCGTGGAGCCGTACAGCTCACTCATGGAGGCCGCCGAGGGCGGCACGGACGAGGGGAGGGACGTCACCCGGACCGACCCCCACGACCTGCTCTCCGCAGTCTGATCCGCAGCCGCAAACATACGGCGCCCGGTGGCCGCACGGGAAGTGAGATCCCGGCGGCCGGGGTGCCCACCGCTCCTGGCATGCTGGGCCGCGCGTGTCCGTACGTACCCGCCCGTCCGCCCGCCCGCGACCGGGCCCCTCGCGCCCACCGCCGACCATGGAGCCGCCGAATGGACCTGGACGTCTTCGTCGCCACCCACCAGGGGGAGTGGGCACGGCTGGACGCCCTCGCCCGACGGCGCCGGCTCAGCGGGGAGGAGGCCGACGAACTGGTCACTCTCTACCAGCGCGCCACCGGCCACCTGGCCAAGGTCCAGGCCGCCGCACCGGACCCGGCCCTGCTCAGCCGACTGACCGGCCTGGTCTCGCGGGCGCGCAGCGCGGTGACCGGATCGCGCAGCAGCGGCTGGCACGACGTCGCCCGGTACTACACGGTGAGCTTCCCGGCCGCGCTGTACCGCGCGCGCCGCTGGTGGGTGCCGGTCGCGGTCGTCTCGCTGCTGGCCACTGCGGTGCTCGCCTGGTGGATGGCTACCCACCCCGAGGTCCGCAACAGCCTGGTCGCCCCGGATCACCTGCGGGAGATGACCCGCCCGGGCGGGCAGTACGAGTCGTACTACTCGGACCGCCCGGCGAGTTCGTTCGCCGCACAGGTCTGGACGAACAACGCCTGGATCGCCGTGCAGTGCCTGCTGTTCGGGATCGCGCTGGGTCTCCCGGTGCTCTGGGTGATGTGGACCAACGTGGTCAACCTCGGTGTCGGCGTCGGGCTGATGGCCTCCGCCGGGCGACTCGACGTCTTCCTCGGCCTGCTCATCCCGCACGGCCTGTTGGAGCTGACCGCGGTGTTCGTGGCCGGCGGCCTCGGCCTGCGCCTCGGCTGGACGGTCATCGACCCCGGCCCGCGCACCCGTGGAGCGGCCCTGGCCGAACAGGGCCGCTCCATCATCGGCATGTCCATCGGCCTCGCGACGGTGCTGGCCGTTTCCGGTGTACTCGAAGCGTTCGTCACCCCTTCCGGACTGCCCACCTGGGCGCGCATCTCGATCGGCGTGCTGGCCGAGGCGGCATTCCTCCTCTACGCGCTGGTGTGGGGCCGAAAGGCCGCCGAGGCCGGCGAAGTCGGTGATCTGGACGCGGCCGATCGGGCGGATCTGCAACCCGTCGCGGCCTGAGGCGAGGTGATCCACACGCCTCTGACCTGGTACCCTTCTCGCATCCCGACCAAACCATTGACGTGGTGAGGGTGGGCTAGTAGGTTTGAACGGTTGGGACAGACTGGACAACGGTCAGTCCCGGGCGTTAGTGTCTACGACACCGCCAAATCGAGGTGAGTGCGTTTTATGAATGCGCATCCTTCGACGAAGCAAAATCCCGCGGACTGAGCACACCGAAAGCTTTGATAAGCTTCGGAGCGAAGTTCGAAGGAAATCCCGCCAGCGGGAATTCGGAGAAACGAAGCCGGTAAGAACGGCCGCGAGGATCTGATAAGCTGGAAACACGAAAGAACGAAGCGCCCGGAGGGCCCGCTGGAAGGCGGTCCGAAGGAAGTGTCCGTTCCTTGAGAACTCAACAGCGTGCCA
>NZ_JBHXMU010000065.1:48210-49791 GCF_042720685.1 Kitasatospora sp. NPDC058492 | reverse complement strand
GGGCGTGGTGTCACGGCCCCGCGGCCGCCCGGGCCTGGTCACTTGACCAGGCGGGACCAGTCGGCCGGCTGCCCCGGGTCCAGCGCGCGCAACTGGTCGAGCACCTTGGGGTCCTGGGCGTCCAGCCAGTCGGCGACCTGGCGGAAGGACACGCAGCGGACGCCCTCCCGGGTGCAGACGCTCTTCATCACGTCCTCGATGGCCTGCATGTAGATGCCGCCGTTCCAGCTCTCGAAGTGGTTCCCGATGAAGAGCGGGGCCCGGCTGCCGTTGTAGACCCGTTCGAAGCCGTTGAGGTAGCCGTTGCGGGTCTCCTTCTCCCACGCGTCGTACTTCTTCGGATCGCCCTTGGTGGTGTCCCCGGACTGGTTGGCGAGGAAGTTGAAGTCCATCGAGAGGACCTGGGCCGATTTGCCCGGGTAGGGCAGCAGTTGGAGCGGGAAGTTCCAGATCCCGTCCTTCTTGCCGGGCCAGACCTGGAACTCGCCCGGTGAGCTGGCGTCGTACCGGAAGCCGGCCGCCTTCTCGGCCGCGAGCAGGTTCTTCTGGCCCTCCAGGCAGGGGGCGCGGCCGCCGACCGCCTCCTTGGTGTAGTCGAAGGGCAGCGGCGGGAGGTTCTTGAAGCCGGTGTTGGTCTTCCAGTTGGTGACGAAGGAGATCGCCTGGTCGAGCTCGCTCTTCCACTCCTCGGTGCTCCAGTCGCCGCCGCCCTTGGAGCCGCAGAAGTGCCCGTTGAAGTGGGTGCCGATCTCGTTCCCGTCCTGCCAGGCCAGGCGCAGTTGCTCCAGGGTGTCCTTGATGTGGGCGTCGGTGGCGAAGTCGATGGCGGAGGCGCCGGCGTCGTGCTGCGGCGGGTGGTAGAGCGTGCGTTTGGACTTGGGCAGGGTGTAGATGCCGCTCAGGAAGAACGTCATCTGGGCGTTGTTCTCCGTGCCCAGCTTGCGGAAGCGCGAGAACTGTTCGTCGTCGCCCTCCAGCGCGCCGTCCCAGGAGAACACCACGAACTGCGGCGGCTTCTCACCGGGCTTCAGCTTCTCGGGCCGGGGTTGTCTGGGCTGCGGGCCGGTGTCGGAGGTGGAGCCGTCGCCGAGCACCTTGACCTGGCCGTCCCAGGTCGGCGTGGCGCTGGGGGTCGGGGTGGCGCCGGGGCTGCTGGGGCTGTCGGAGGGTGTGCCGCTCGGGTCGGGTGTGCTCTCCGGAGCGGCGCCGGCAGTGGCCGGTCTGCCCTTCGAGTCGGGGCCTCCCGTGCCCAGGCCGAGGGCCACGACGACCCCCGTTGCCAGCAGGACAGCCACGCCACGAGCAGGCCGCACCGTTCCTCCGCTTCTCCGACCCGCCGTCAAATGCTGGTCAGATAGTCATACGTATGGTGCGAACATCAGAACACCTTGATCGACAATGTGTCGAGGCTTGCATGGGACGGGAGTTGGGAGATAGGTGTGCGACAGGAGGCCGGCCGCGCCCCGGGTGGGTGCGGCCGGCCGCCGGTCGGGCGGGGGGACCCGCCCCCGGCGAACACCACCACGAATCCGCCCCCCAGGCGAAAGGCCACGAGCCCGGGCAGGGGCCCGCCCACGTCGG
>NZ_JBHXMU010000065.1:0-48200 GCF_042720685.1 Kitasatospora sp. NPDC058492 | reverse complement strand
CCCCACTGTGGCGCGGTGGGCTGGGCCGGGGTGGGGGTGTTTGGGTGGCCCACGGGGGGCGGGCCGCCCCCGGGGGGGGGGCGCCCGGCCTCCGGTCGGGCGGGCTCAGCGGCCCGCGTAGACGTCCTCGACGTAGCGGCGCTCGTCGATCAGGCCCTGGAGCCAGGCCTGGGCCCGGCCTTCGTCGGCGCCGGGGGTCCGGCTCAGGTAGAGCTCGCGGAAGGCGGCGCGGACGCCCGGGGCCATCCGGGCGCCGTCGCCGCACACGTAGACCTCGGCGCCGGCGGCGAGCAGGCTCCAGACCTCCGCGCCCTCGGCGGCGATGCGGTCCTGGACGAAGCGCCGGCCGTCGACGGGCTGTTCGCTGAAGACCGGGCGCATCGAGACGGCGCCGGCCTGCTCGGCGGCGAGCAGTTCGTCGCGGTGCAGGTAGTCGGCGTCGGGCGCGTCACAGCCGAAGTAGAGCAGGGCCGGGGCGAGTTTGGCGCCCCTGTCCGTGGCCTCGTCGGTGGGGGTGGCGGTGGCGGTGGCGAGCAGGGCGCGGCGGTCGGCGACCGCGCCGCGGAACGGCGCCAGGCCGGTGCCGGCCGCGATCATGATCACCGGGGCGCGGTGGCCGATCCGGAACGTCTCGCGGCACGGCTGGAGGCGCGCCAGCACGGTGTCCCCGACGGCCACCCGGTCGAGGTAGCCGGATCCGACGCCCCGGAAGGAGCCCCGGCCGGAGCGGGCCGGGGCGTCGAGCACGGAGACCATCAGGTCCACGTGGCGCGGGGCGCTGGTCGGCGAGGTGGAGATGGAGTACATCCGGGGTCGGATCGGCGGCAGCAGTTCCAGCAGCACCGGCCAGGTCAGGACCTCCCGCAGGGCCGGGTGGTCCTCGACCAGGTCCAGCAGCGTCCGCGGGTCGTCCTCGGGCAGCGCCCGCAGCGCGGCCCGCTCGGGCGGGCAGGGGTTGAGGTCGGCCAGCGTCGCGCGCTGGGCGGCGCTCGGGCGGTCCTGCAACTCGACGTGGTGGGTGAGCAGTTCGCGGACCGTCAGCGGCCGGTCCACGGCGAGGATGGTGCGCCGGTTCGCCACGATGCCGAGCAGGGTGTCCGGGTCGGCGCCGAACACCTTGGCGGCGCGCTCGACCAGGGCCGGGTCGTTGGCCGGCAGCACCGAGACGTGGTCCGCGGTGCGGTAGTCGACGCCCTCCGGCAGGGCCAGCCGGACCAGGCGCTTGACCCGGGGGTAGGCGGGGTCGGTGAGGCTGCCGACCGCCGTGACGGTCAGCCCGATCACGCGGCGCTTCGCGGCCAGGGCGTCCAGCGGGCCGCCGGCCAGCTCGGTCACGGTGTACGTCTCCAGGGCGGCGGCCTCGGCGGGCGCGGTGCCGGTGCCGGGGGCGGGGGCGACGACGGGTGCAGCGGCGTCGCCGTACCGCTCCAGCAGGGCCCGGCCCAGCGCCGTGGTGAACTCCGCCACCTTCCCGGCCAGATCGCCGGAGGCGTCGGCCGCGCCCCGGGCGAGCAGCCGGGTGCCGCCGAGGGCGGCGAGGCCCTCGTCGATCAGCGTCGGCACGCGCTGGTACGTGGCGGCGTACGTCCGGTCGCCGATGCCGAGCACCGCGTACCGGACGTCCTTCGCGAACCCGGCGGTGCTCTCGGCGCCCTCGCCGCCCTCGGCCTGTTCGGCCTGTTCGGCCTGTTCGGCCTGCTCGGTCGCCGTCCGGAGCCGGCGGACGAACTCCGCCGCGTCGTCCGTCGGCTGGCCGTTGTACGAGGCGGCGGTGATCACCACCGGCCGGTCGGTGGGCAGCCCGTCCGCGTAGGCGTCCAGCGGGGCGACGGCGGTGTCGCAGCCGAGCGCGGCCGCCGCGTCGGCCAGCTGCCGGGTGAACTCGCGGCAGGCGCTGTAGTTGGAGCCGTGCAGGAGCAGCAGACCGGTGCCCTGGCGGACCCGCCCGGGCAGGTCGGCGGCGCGGACGGGCGCGTCCGCCACCGCCGGGGGCGTGGGCGTGCGCGGGGCGAGGGCGAGGGTGAAGTCGTCGGGCTTGATGGTGAGCGTCTGCTTGATGGTCAGCTGGTAGTCGGCGTGGTCGATCAGCCGGTAGCGGTGGACCAGCATGCCGAGCAGCATGGTCGCCTCGTGCAGCGCGAACTGCCGCCCGATGCAGGCGCGTTCACCGGTGCCGAAGGGCTTGAAGGCGTGCGGTGAGCGGGCCGCCTCCGGCTCGGGGTCGAAGCGGGAGGGGTCGAACAGCTCCGGGTTGTCGCCCCAGACGGGGTCGCGGTGCAGCATCATCGTGGCCACCAGGACCGGCTCCCCGGCGCGGACCGGGATCCGGCCGCCGAGCAGGGTGTCCGCGCGGGCCTCGCGGCTGAACGCGGGGGCCGTCGGCCACAGCCGCAGCGCCTCGTTGAGCACCTGCCGGGTGTACCGGAGCCGGCCGATGTCCTCGTACGAGGGCTCCGGATCGGCCTGGTCGCCCCAGAGCGCGTCCACCTCGCGCTGGACCTCGCGGAGTACGGCGGGGTGCTTGACGAGGTAGTACAGGGCGAAGGAGAGCGCGCCCGAGGTGGTCTCGTGGCCGGCGATCAGGAAGGTGATCACCTGGTTGCGGATGTTCTCGGCGTCCAGTCTGCTGCCGTCGGCGGGGTGCACGGCGTCGAGCATCAGGCCCAGCAGGTCCTCGGCCGGGCCCTGTTCGGGGCTGCCGGCGCGGGCGGCGATCACCTCGTCCACCACCGAGGCCAGGTACCGGGCGTCGCCCCGGGCGGCCTGGTCGGGCTCGCTGTGGTCGAGTTCCGGGTCGCGCAGGAGCTTGTTCATCGCCCAGTTCAGGGAGCGGACCATCGCCTCGACGAAGGGGTGCGGCTCCTCCCGGTCGAAGGAGCCGAAGTCGAAGCCGAAACCGGCCAGCCCGATGGTGTCCAGGGTCATCCGGGTCATGTCGCCGGGCACGTCCACGACCAGCCCGGCGGCCGACCGGCCGTCCCAGGACTCGATCAGGCGGCGGGCCACCCGCAGCATCACGGGGTGGTAGGTGCGCATCGAGCCGAGCGCGAAGGCGGGCATCAGGATGTCGTGCGCCCTGGCCCAGTTCGGCTCCGCGTTGTACGCCGTGAACAGGCCGTCCCCGGTGAACTCGCGGACGTTCTCCAGGGCCGGTCCGATCGACTTGGTGAACCGCTCCTCGTCGGCCAGCTCCTCGACCAGGTCCAGGCCGCTGACGATCAGGGTGTCCCGCCCGTGCAGGCGCTGGACGAAGGCCGGGGCGTGCCGCCGGGCCAGCTCCATGGTGCGCAACAGGGGGGCGGCGATCGGCGGCGCCGACGAGATGTCGACCAGCGGCACCCCGGCGGGGCTCTGCCGGGGCACCAGGGTCCCGGGCGGGAGCCCGGCCCCGGCCGGATTCGCAGCCTCGGCTGCCGCCGGGGTCATCGTCTCGGTCATGGGTTGTCGCCTTCCGTGGCAGGAGAAACCTCGTCGTCCTCCACTCTCGCCCGATCAGGGCGGGAACCCGGGCCCGAGGACTACATGTTTGTGCAGTAGCGGCGGGCGCGGAAGACTTGTCAACGGACCGTCAGGTCTGCTGCACGCGCAAGTTGTACACGGGAGGGGCCGGGCATGAGACTGACCGACTGCGAGTCGACGGCGGAGAGCTGGCAGGACCTCGCCGTCATCTGGCGCAACCGGACGCTGCGGTTGCTCGACCACGTGCCGGTGGCGCTGGCGGTGTGCGAGTTCAGCGGCCGGATCATGATCGTCAACCGGGCGATGGCCGCCGAATTCGGCCTGCTGCCGGGACAGTTGCGCAACCGGAAGATCCTGGAGTTCTTCACCCTCCGGGACAGCGCCACCATACCGGCGCTCGCCGAGGCCGTCCGCCTGCACCGCCGCTCGCAGTACCCGGCGCCGGTCTCCTGGTCGGCCGCCGACGGCACCGAGCGGAGCGGCGAGATGACCGTCGCCCTGGTCGGCGACACCCCGGAGGACGCCCCGAACCTGCTGCTCTCGCTGCCGGTCCGCACCGGGCCCGCCGGCCCGCCGGCCGCCCCCCGCCCCGAGGTGAGCCCGATCGAGGCCCGGATCCTCGCCGCCGCCGCCCGCGGCGCCACCACGGCCCAGATCGGCCGGGAGATCGGCCTCACCCCGGACGGCGTCAACTACCACCTCGCCCGGCTCACCCGCCGCTGGCGGCTGCCCAACCGCACCGCACTGGTCGCCCGCGCCTACGCCACCGGCGTCCTGGCCCCCGGCGCCTGGCCACCGGAGCCGGCCCCCCGACCATGACGGGGGCGGCTCGCGGGGGGGAGGCCGGCGGGCTGGGTTGCGCGGGCTGGGTTGCACGGGGCTGGGCCGTTCGGTGATTTAGTTATATGCTCACAATGATTTCAACAATACAAATACTTGTGGAGCCCCCACCATGCCGGACGCCGCCCCACGACGGCCCTGGCTCGTGCTCGCCATCTGCTGCATGAGCCTGCTGATCGTCAGCCTCGACAACACGATCCTGAACGTCGCCCTGCCCGCCATCCAGCGCGACCTGCACACCTCGGTGTCCGGGCTGCAATGGACGGTCGACGCCTACACGCTGGTGCTGGCCAGCCTGTTGATGCTCTCCGGCTCCACCGCCGACCGGGTGGGCCGCCGCCGGGTCTTCCAGATCGGACTGGTGGTCTTCACTGCGGCGTCGCTGCTGTGCAGCCTGGCCCCCGGGCTCGGCTGGCTCGTCGTCGCACGGATGCTCCAGGCGGTGGGCGGATCGATGCTGAACCCCGTCGCCATGTCGATCATCAGCAACACCTTCACCGACTCCCGGCAGCGTGCCCGCGCCATCGGCGTGTGGAGCGGCGTCGTGGGCATCAGCATGGCCGCCGGACCGATCGTCGGCGGCGCCCTGGTCGAGTCGGCCGGCTGGCGGGCCGTCTTCTGGATCAACGTGCCGATCGGCCTGGCCGCGCTGTTCCTGACCCGCAGGTACGTGCCGGAATCACGGGCGCCGCGGCCCCGCCGGGTCGATCCGGTCGGCCAGGTGCTCGTCATCGTCCTGCTCACCGCGCTCACGTACGCGATCATCGAGTCGCCGGAGCGCGGCTGGACCTCGCCGCTCGTCGTCGGCTGCGCGGCGGCGGCGCTGGGCGCGCTGCTGGGCCTGCTGTGGTACGAGCCCAGGCGCGCCGACCCGCTGATCGAGCTGCGGTTCTTCCGGTCCGCGCCGTTCGCGGGCGCCACCGTGATCGCGGTCGCCGCCTTCGCCTCCCTGGGCGGGTTCCTGTTCGTCAGCTCCCTCTACCTGCAGAACGTGCGCGGGCTCACCCCGCTGCACGCCGGGCTGTTCATGCTGCCGATGGCGGTGACGGCGCTGCTGACCGCACCGTTGTCCGGCCGCATGGTCGCCTCCCGGGGGCCGCGCATCCCCCTGCTCCTCGCCGGGGCGGCCCTGTGCGCGAGCGCCGTGCTCCAGGCGCTCACCTACTCCGAGCACCTTCCGACGGCCGTGCTGGTCGTCGCGTACCTGCTCTTCGGCACCGGCTTCGGCCTGGTCAACGCGCCCATCACCAACACCGCCGTTTCGGGCATGCCCCGTTCGCAGGCCGGTGTCGCGGCCGCGGTGGCCTCCACCAGCCGGCAGATCGGCCAGTCCCTCGGCGTGGCCGTCGTCGGCGCCCTGATGGCGGGCGGCGCGTACGCGCACACGGCGGCCTTCACCGACGCCGGGCGGACGGCGTGGTGGATCATCGCAGGCTGCGGCGCTGTCGTGCTGGTCACGGGTACGCTCACTTCCGGCCGCTGGGCCCGGGAGACGGCCCTGCGCACGGCGGAGCGGCTCGCCGCCGAGGAGACGCCTGAGACGCCTGAGACACCGGAGGCGCCGGGGACGAGGGAGACGAAGGAGACGGTGAACACCTGATGGACCGCCCGCACACCGGCGAGCACCACGAGGGGGACGAGGCCGCCACCAGCACGGCGACCAGGGTCTGGCAGGGGCTGAACGCGCTCGTCCTGGAGCGCTACGACCGCCGCAAGACCGTCGCCGAAGCCCTCGGCATGAGCTTCAGCCGGGTCAGGGCGCTGCGCCGCCTCGGCGCCGACCCGATCACCCTGCGGGACCTGGCCGAGCGGCTGGGCAGCGACCCGCCCTACACCACCGTCATCGTCGACGACCTGGTGCGGCGCGGCCTCGCCGAACGCGTCACCAATCCCGCCGATCGCCGGTCCAAGCTGGTCCATCTGACCGAGGAGGGCCAGGCGAAGGCCGCCCTCGCCGCCAGGATCCTCACCACCCCGCCCGACGACCTGCTCGCCCTGCCCCCGGAGGACATCCAGGCGCTCGACCGCGTCCTGGCGAAGCTCCTGGACTGAACCCCCCGGGGCGGGTGCCGTCATGGCCGCCGACGGGCTGTGAGGCCAGCGTGAAGGTCGTGGGTGGGGCCGGTGATCGGCCGTTGATCGGGCGTAGACGGCAAGCCTGCAGCATCTGGAACCGGAGGGGACCGGTTCGGAGGCCACAGCCTGACCACCGGGACCCACGCGGTCGGACCACGGACCGCGCGGGTGCCCAGCGCTGATGCCGCCACCGGTCCCGACCCCCATCAGGAGTCCGGACCACGAAGGGCAGACGAGGCATGGACGGCGGGCAGTGGGTGCAAGCGGTGAGGCCGGCGGCGGGCTTCGGCGAGCAGTTGAGGGTACGGCGCGAGCGGATCGGCCTGACCCAACAGTGCCTGGCCGATCACGCCACCCTGAGCGTGCGGGCGATCCGGGACATGGAGAGCGGCCGAGTCAGAAGGCCGCGGAACGAGACCGTCCGGCTGCTGGCGGACGCGCTGCGGCTGGAGGGCCGCAGCCGGACGGACTTCGAGGAGGCCGCCCGTCGGCACCCGCTCGCCGATGAGCCGGCGGCCGTGGCGCCGGTCGCCCCGCCGGTGGCGCGCGGGGCCATCGTCGGCCGGGAGATGGAGGCCGAGGTGCTGTCCGACGCCTTCGCCGTGCACGGGGACCGGCTGGTCTCGCTGGTGGGGCTCGGCGGGGTCGGCAAGACCCGGCTCGCCCTGGAGGTGGCCCGCCGCCTGCACCTGGCCGCCTGCTGGTCGGTGCGCTGGGTGGACTGCGCCGGCGACCCGGCCCCCTGGCACGGCCGGATGGACGACATCGTCCGGGACATCGGCGACCGGCCCGCCCTGCTGGTGCTGGACGGCGCCGACGGCGGGGTGGACGCCGGCCGGCTGGACGGGCTGTTCCACCACTGCCCCGGGCTGCGGGTGCTGATCACCGCCCGGGAGGCCTGGCCGCTGCCCGGCGGGCAGGTCGTCCCGCTCGCGCCGCTGCCCGTACCGGCCCCCGAACTCGACGCCGAACCGGAGGCGCTGGCGCAGATCGGCGCCGTCCGGCTGCTGCTCTCGCACCTGCGCCGGCTGCGCCCCGGCTACACCCTGGAGCGCTCCGAGGCCCCCGCCGTGGCCGCGCTCTGCCGCCACCTGGACGGCCTGCCGGGGGCGTTGGAGCGCGCGGCGGGGTGGACGCTGGTGCAGTCCACCGCCCAGCTGCTGGCCCGGCTGTCGGCCGGCCCGTTCACGCTGGCGGCACCGCCGGTGGTGTACGGCACGCGCGGTGACGTCCGGGACGAGGTGGAGCCGGCGATCCAGCGGTTGACGGAGCGCCAGCGGGCCCTGCTGGACGTGCTCGTGGACGAGCCCGGCGACTGGTCGGGGGAGGACGCGGTGGTCCGCAGCGGCTGGGCGCCGCAGACCTGCCTGGCGACGGTGCACGAACTGCTGTCGCGCGGGCTGATCCGCAGCGTGCCCGCCCGCGACGGGGTGCGCTTCACGGTGCTCAACGTGTGCCGCCGCCTCCTCCAGGAGGAGCCCGGGCACCGGTTCGCGCCGGCCGGGGACGTCCAGCTGCTCGCCGTCGCGGGCTGACCACACGGCGGCCGGCCGGGTGTCGATACTGCCGCATCTTGCCCGCATCTTGCCGCACGAGCTGCCGGTCGCCGGGCCCGATCGTTCCTAGCGTTCTCCGCAGGGCTGGACCGTCGCGGAATACGCGCCGGAATTCCCGGGCCGCCGGCTGGGGCGTCGGCGGAATTCCATCGAGGATCGCTACCGACGAGGGCTGGATTGTGGAGCACAGAAATGCTGGAGAGAGAAGACTGGACGTCGTCGTGACGACGACGGCCTCGGATTCGCACACCTGGAACCTGGTGTTCCTGCAACTGCTGCTGGAGGAAATGGGCCACCGGGTGACGAACCTGGGCGCGTGCGTCCCCGACGCCCTGCTGCTCTCCGAATGCCGCCGGATCGAACCGGACCTGATCGTGGTCAGCAGCGTCAACGGGCACGGCTACCAGGAAGGACTGCGGGTGATCCCGGCCCTGCGCGCCTGCCCGGAACTGCGGCGCACCCCGACGGTCATCGGCGGCAAGCTCGGCATCGCCGGAACCGACGACCCCGACCGCGAGCGCACACTGCTCGCGGCCGGCTTCGACCGGGTCTTCGAGGAGGACTCCGCGGTGGCCGGGTTCCGCGAGTTCGTCGACGGGCTGCACTCCCGGGTCCTGCTGTGACGAGCTTCGGCGCGTTCGTGGCGCAGGCCGCGGAGGCCGGCGCACTGGTCGTCCAGCCCCGGATGGGGATGGCGCAGGCGGCCCGGATGCGGGAGGGCCTGCTCGCCACCCGGGCGGCGGCCGCCGTCACCGTCGGCACCATCACCCTGGACAGCTACACCCGCACCGGCGACCTCGACGCCGCGCGGCGGGCCCTGGCCGCCGGGGCCGGCCTCAACGGCTACCCGATCGCCACCCACCCGGTCGACGTCACCCGGGCGGTCCTGGCCGGGGTGGCGGACGCGGGCTTCCCGGTACAGGTCCGGCACGGCTCGGCCGCGCCGGAGCACATCATCGGGGCGCTGCTGGCGGCCGGCCTGGACGCCACCGAGGGCGGACCGGTCTCCTACTGCCTGCCGTACGGCCGCACCCCGCTGCACGAGGCGGTGGCCCGCTGGCAGCGCAGCTGCGAACTGCTCTCGTCCATGCGGGAGTTCGGTGCGGATCCGCATCTGGAGACCTTCGGCGGCTGCATGATGGGCCAGCTCTGCCCGCCCTCGCTGCTGATCGCCATCAGCGTCCTGGAGGCGCTGTTCTTCCGCCAGCACGGGCTGCGCAGCATCTCGCTCAGCTACGCCCAGCAGGCCAACGCCCGCCAGGACGAGGAGGCGCTGGCCGCGCTCGGCCGGATCGCGGGCGAACTGCTCGCGGACGTCGACCACCACCTCGTGGTGTACGCGTACATGGGCGTGTACCCGCGCTCGCCCGGCGGCGCCCGACTGCTGCTGGAGGACGCCGCGCGGCTCGCGGTGCGCGGCGGCGCCGCCCGGCTGATCGTCAAGACCACGGCCGAGGCGCACCGCATCCCGACGGTCGCCGAGAACGTCCGGGCGCTGGAGACCGCCGCCGCGGCCGCCACGGCGGAACGCGCCCGCCCCCGGCCCGCCGCCCCGCCGGACACCGGGATCGAGGCCGAGGCCAGGGCGCTGATCGGCGCGGTGCTCGACCTGGACGCCGACCTCGGGCGGGCCCTGGTGCGGGCGTTCGCGGCCGGCTACCTGGACGTGCCGTACTGCCTGCACCCCGACAACGCCGGGCGGACGCGCAGCTCGCTCGGCCCGGACGGACGGCTGCTGTGGTCCGCCGTCGGCTCGATGCCGATCGCCGGGCTCGCCGAGGGCGGCCGCGCGCCGATCCTCGGCTCGGCCGGGCTGCTGGCCGCGCTCTCCCAGGTCCAGCAGCGCTACGACGACCGGGCCGAACGCTCGCCCGCACCCGCACTGCGGGGGCTGCCCGCCGCGCGGTGAGACGCCCGGTGAGACGTCCGCTGAAACGCCCGGTGAGACGTCCGCTGAGACGCCCGCTGAGAAACCACGCTTCACGCTCCACGCTCCACGAGAGAACGAGAGAAGAGGACCCCGACCATGCCCGACACCACGCCCCTGCCGCCGACCGACCCGGGCCGGCACCTGACCGCGCCGGCCACCCGCAGCGCGCTCCGGATCCAGCAGCACCTGCTCACCGCGGCCCGCGAGTTCCTGCGCGGCCGGGGCTTCACCGAACTGCTGCCGCCGATCATCGGCCCGGTCACCGATCCCGGTGCGCGCGGCTCCAAGCAGGTGGACATCGACTTCTACGGCCACCGCTACAAGCTGATGACCAGCGCGATCCTGTACAAGCAGGCCTCGCTGCTCGCCTTCGACAAGATCTTCTGCATCGCCCCGAACGTCCGCCTGGAACCGCTGGAGACCGCCGGGACGAACCGGCACCTCGCCGAGTTCCACCAGTTGGACGTGGAGGTCGCCGGGGCGAGCCGGGACGACGTCGTCCAGCTGGCCGAGGACCTGGTGGTGCACATGGTCGACAGCACCGTCCGCGCGCTGCCCAAGGAGTTCGCCGAACTCGGCCGGGACCCGCAGGCCTTCGCCGAACTGCTGCAGGGCTCCTTCGGCCGCATCCGGCACGCGGAGGCGGTCGCCGAACTCCAGGGCATCGGGCACCCGCAGAGCCCCGAGGCCGAACTCGACTGGGAGGGCGAGGCGTTGCTGTCGGCCCGGCGGGACCGGCCGTTCTTCGTCACCGACTACCCGAAGGGCTCGCGCGGCTTCTACGACCGCGAGCACCCCGACGACCCGGGCCTGCTGCGCAACTTCGACCTGCTGGCGCCCGAGGGCTACGGCGAACTGTGCAGCGGCAGCCAGCGCACCAACGACTACGCGGAGATCGTCACCCGGATGCGGGAGACCGGCGAGAACCCGCAGAAGTACCGCTGGTACCTGGACCTGGTGCGCGAGGGCGTGCCGGCCAGCGCGGG
Source organism: Kitasatospora sp. NPDC058492 (assembly GCF_042720685.1). Lineage (NCBI taxonomy): Bacteria > Bacillati > Actinomycetota > Actinomycetes > Kitasatosporales > Streptomycetaceae > Kitasatospora > Kitasatospora sp. NPDC058492. The sequence continues at coordinate 37,353 of NZ_JBHXMU010000065.1, read as the reverse complement.
CTTCGGCATCGGGGTCGAGCGGCTGACCCGGTACGTCGCCGGGCTGGACGCCGTCTGGCAGGCCAGCGCCTTCCCGAAGATCGCCGGGGTGGTGTCCCCGTGAGCGACCTCAGCGCGCCGGGATTCCCGGAGGAGGAGGTCCGGCACCGGGCCCGCGCCGGGGCGGCCGCCGCCTTCCCGCCCGCCGAGGAGTACGGACACGTGCTGTTCGGCGCCGGCCAGTCGGGCGCGGCGGACCGGGCGGCGCCGCCGGACGCCCTGGACGCGCTGCGGATCGTCCCGCCGCTGTTCCTGCCGCAGCGGCTGGCCAAGCTGATCGACCTCGGCCGCGAGCCCGACTACCGGGACGTCGAACTCGCCACCGTCATCGGCGGGTTCGCCTCAGCGCTGCCGGTGTACGTCTCCGCGACCGGCTCCACCCGGGCCGCCGGCGGTGACCTCGGGCTGGCGCTGAGCCGGCAGGCCGGGGCACTCGGCATCCCGATGGTGATCGGCGAGAACGTGGTGCCGGTCAACGGCTACGGCCGGCTCGGCGAGGCGGCCGACCGCACGCTGCTCGGCCGGCTGCGCGCCTACACCGAAGAACTTCCGGACGGCCTCGGCGGCGTGGCCGTCCAGCAGAGCACCGAGGACGCCGACGCCGAGGTGTGGAACCTCGTCCACAGCGACCCGGCCGCCCTGCCGCTGCTGGAATCCGGGCGGCTGGCCTTCGAGTTGAAGGTCGGCCAGGGCGCCAAACCGGGCCTGGGCGGCATGACGGTGCTGGAGGCCGAGGCCGCCGCCGCGCTGGGCGACCGCTTCGGGCTGGACCCGTTGTTCGGCGACGGGCGGGTGCTGCGCGCCGCCACCCCGGGCACCTTCACCGCGGAGATCCTGCGCCAGCAGATCCGGCTGATGCGCAACAACTACCCGCGGGTGCGGATCTGGGTGAAGCTCTACCCCGGCCGGGACGTGGCCGAGGCCGCCCGGGTGGCGCACGAGGCCGGGGCGGACGCCGTCGTGGTGGACGGCGCCGAAGGCGGAACCGGCTGGGCGCCCGGGGTGTTCCTGCCGCACGTCGGACTGCCGCTCGCGGAGTGCCTGCGCCGGCTGGCGGTCGCGCCGCCGCCCTCGCTGCTGGTCTCCGGGCGGATCTGGGAAGGCGCCAGGGCGGTCAAGAGCCTGGCCTCGGGGGCCCGTGCGGTGGGCCTCGGGCGGGCGGCGCTGATCGCCGTGGCGGAGGACCGGGAATCCGGGCTCCGCCGTTTCGTGGACTGTCTGGCGCTGGAACTCCGACTGCTGATCAGCGCGCTCGGAAAATACGCTCCGCAGGCCCTGGACCGGGAGGACGTCTGGTCCCCCGAGGAATGCGGAATCACCGCCGGCCGGTAGCCCCGGCCTGCCCGGGTCGATTCCTGCGGCATGTCCGGAAAGCGGCAGCGGAAAACTGCCGATTTCCTTCCTCCTTTCCTGCCGATAGGGCCGTCGAATTCCCCCTATCGTCGAACTCGTCGCCGATTCATCTCACTTCTGGGGCTGGATGATGTCCTCTCGCGGTTTTCCTACTGAGAATGCTGCGCCCGAAAGCACGGCGCCCGAAATCACGGTGCCTGAAATAACGGTGTCCGCTTTCGAGCCGCCCGCTTTCGAGCCGTTCGCCTCCGCCGTCCGCCGCTTTCCGGAGCGGCCGGCCGTCCGCACCGGCGGCCGGACCGTCAGCTACCGGGAGCTGGACGGCCTGACCGCCGCGCTCGCCGCCCGGCTCGCCCCCGGGGGGACGGTCGCCGTCACCGGCCGCGACCGGCTGGACCACGTGGTCGCGCTGCTGGCGGTCCTGCGGGCCGGCGCCACCTACCTGCCGCTGGACCGGGAGGCCCCGGAGGAGCGCAACCGCTGGATCACCGAGGACGCCGGGGCCTCCCTCGCCCTCGGCGGCGAGGAGCTCACCGAGCTCGGCGACGGTGCCGCAGCGGGTGCCGGTGCGGGCTACGTCATCTACACCTCCGGCACCACCGGCCGCCCGAAGGGCGTGCACGTCCCGCTCGCCGCGCTCACCGGCCACCTGGCCGCCGCCGTCCGGACCTTCGGCCTGACCGAGCAGGACGTGGTGCTGCAGTTCGCCCGTCCGACGGTGGACGTGGCCGTGGAGCAGGTCCTCGGCGCGCTGTCCGCCGGGGCCTGCCTGGTCCTCCCGGAGCACCAACTCCTCTCCCCTGCCGAACTGCTGGACCTGCTGGACGCCGAGGGCGTCACCGTCGCCAACCTGGCCGCCGGCTACTTCCAGGACGTGGTGGCGGCCCTGGGCGGCCGGGTGCCGCGCACCCTGCGGCTGATGATCTCGGGCAGCGACAAGCTGGAGCCCGCCACCGCCGCCGCTTGGTGGGCCGCGACCGGGGTGCCGCTGCTGAACGCGTACGGACCGACCGAGACCGTGGTCACCGCCACCACCCACCGGCTCGCGGGCGAGCAGCCCGAGGCGGGTGTGCCGATCGGGACCGCGCTCGGCGGGCGGCGGCTCTACGTGCTCGACGAGCGGCTGCGTCCGGTGCCGCCCGGCACGGCCGGCGAACTGTACGTCGGCGGGCCGCTGCTGGCCTCCGGCTACCTCGGCCGCCCGGGCCTGACCGCCGACCGCTTCGTCGCGGACCCGTTCGCGGACCCGTTCGTGGCCCCGCTCGCGGACCCGGGCGGGGCGGCGCCCGCAGCGCCGAGCGGCGCTCCCGGCGCGCGGATGTACCGCACCGGCGACGTGGTGCGCCGCACGACCGAGGACGGCCCGCTGGAGTTCGTCGGCCGCAGCGACCACCAGGTGAAGGTCCGCGGCTTCCGGGTCGAGCCGGGCGAGATCGAGCAGGTGCTGGCCGGGTACCCGGGCGTCACCGGCTGCGTGGTGGTGGCGCGCGAGGGTCGGCTGGCCGGCTACCTGACCGGCGCCGCGCCGCAGTACGCCGAGGCGCGGGCCTGGCTGGCCGAGCGGCTGCCCGAGCACATGATCCCGGCGACGCTCACCGCGCTGGACGCCTTCCCGCTGACCGGCGGCGGCAAGGTGGACCGCCAGGCGCTGCCCGAGCCGCAGGCAGCCCCCGAGGGCCAGCCGACCGGCCGCCCGCCGCGCACGCCCGCCGAGCAGCTGATCGCGGCGGTCTGGGCGGACGTGCTCGGGGTGCCCGAGGTCGGGGCGGACGACAACTTCTTCCACCTGGGCGGCGATTCGCTGACGGCCGTGCGCGTGGTGGGCCGGGTCTTCGACGTCTTCGGCATGGTGTCCCCGTACACCATCTTCGACGCGCCGACGCTGGCGGAGTTCGCCGCCGCGGTGACCGCCGCCTCCGGCGGTGAGCGCCCGGCGCTGGTCCGCTCGGGTGCCGCCGAGGCCCCGCTGTCCAAGTTCCAGCGCGGCCTCTGGTTCCTCGACCAGTGGAACCCGGACGCGCCGACCTACGTGGTGCCCTGGGTGTTCCGGTTCGCCGGGCCGGTCGACCCCGAGCTGCTGCGCCAGGCGCTGGCCGGGGTGGTGGCGCGGCACGAGAGCCTGCGGACGACCTTCGAGCTCGCCGAGGACGGCCCGCGCCAGGTCGTCCACCCGGCCGTGGAGCTGCCGTTCACGCTCACCGAGACCACCGCCGGCCAGGTGGACGACCTGGTGGCCGAGGCCGCGCTGGAGCCCTTCGACCTGGAGGCCGGGCCGCTGGTGCGGGCGCGGGTCTTCCGGGCCGCCGGCGCGACCACGCTGCTGCTGCTCTTCCACCACATCGTCTGGGACGAGGGCTCGTTGCCGGTGCTGGAGGCCGAACTCCAGGAGCTGTACGCCGCGGCGGCCGAGGGGCGCCCGGCCGAGCTGCCGGAACTCGCCGTCCAGTACGGCGACTACGCGGCCTGGCAGTACCAGGACGACACCGCCGAGCGGCAACTCGACTACTGGCGCGAGCAGTTGGCCGACGCGCCGGACGCCGACGCGCTGGCGCCGGACCACCCCCGCCCCGAGGAGCAGGCCTTCCGTGGCGCGTTCCACCGCTTCGCGATGGCGGATCCGGTGGCCGGGGCCGTCCGGGCGCTCGCCCGCAGCGAGGACGCCACCCCGTTCATGGTGCTGCTCGCCGGGCTGGCGCTCACCCTGCACCGCCGCTCCGGGCAGCGCGACCTGGTGCTCGGCTCGCCGGTGAACGTCCGTGGCCGGGCCGAACTCGACGGCCTGATCGGCTACTTCGTCAACCTGCTGCCGCTGCGCCTGAAGGTCGAGGAGGGCGTCTCCTTCCGCGAGCTGGTCCGGCACGTGCGCGAGGTGTCGATCGCCGGCTACCGGCACCAGGAGGTGCCCTTCGACGACATCGCGAACGCGGTGGTGGAGGAGCGCCCCGAGGACCGCAACCCGCTGTGCCAGGTGCTGCTGGAACTGCACCCGCTGGACACCCGCCCGCTGACCGTCGGCGGCTGCGAGGTCACCCGCGAACTGCACTCCAACCCCGTCTCCCGCTTCGACCTGTCCGTCTCGGTGGACGACCGCGGCACCGGCTTCACCGGCCGCTTCGAGTACGACAGCGACCTCTTCGAGGCCTCCACCATGGCCGGCCTGTGCGAGCAGTGGCTGGGCACCCTGGCCGCCGCCCTGGAGGTGCCGGGGCACGCCCTGTTCGAGGCGCAGGCCGCCCGGGCCCCGCAGGCCACCGCCCTGATCTCCGGTGAACGGACCGTCCCGTACGGCGAGCTGAACGCCGCCGCGAACCGGCTGGCCCGCCACCTGGTGGGCCTCGGCATCGGCCGCGGCGACACCGTCGCCGTACTCGCCGAGCGCGGGCCGGAGATGGTCACCGCGCTGCTGGCCGCCCTCAAGACCGGCGCCGCCTACACCCTGCTCGACCCGGACTTCCCGGCCGAGCGGCTGGCCGGCGCGGTCGCCGACACCGGCGCCGCCACGGTGATCACCCACGGCCACGCCACCGTGCCGTTCGCCGTCCGGCGCCAGGTGGACCTGGACGCCGCGGCCGCCGAACTGGCCCGGTGCGCGGCGCACGACCTCGGCCTGCCGGTCGACGGCGGCGACCTCGCCTGCGTGATGTTCACCTCCGGCTCCACCGGCCGCCCCAAGGGCGCGGCCGTCCCGCACCGCGCGCTCACCACCACCTACCTCGGCCAGGACTACGCCCGCTTCGGCCCGGACGAGGTCTGGCTGCAGTGCTCGCCGGTCTCCTGGGACGCCTTCGCGCTGGAGCTCTACGGCGCGCTCTGCTTCGGCGGAGCGTGCGTCCTGCAGCCCGGCCAGCGCCCCGACCCGCAGGCCATCGCCGAGCTGACCCGCCGCCACGGCGTCACCGAACTCCAGCTCTCCGCCAGCCTGTTCAACTTCCTGCTGGAGGAGCTCCCGGAGACCTACGACGGCCTCAAGCTGGCCATCACCGCCGGCGAGCGGGCCTCCGTCACCCATGTGGCCAAGGCCCTGGAGACCTACCCCGGCCTGGTGGTCGCCAACGGCTACGGCCCGGTCGAGAGCCTCGGCCTGACCACCTGCCACCAGGTCGGCCCGGAGGACGTCACCGGCAGCTCCGTCCCGATCGGCGTCGCGCTGAACGGCAAGGGCATCCTCGTCCTGGACGAGCTGCTGCGCCCCGTCGAGCCCGGCGTGACCGGCGAGCTGTACGCCTCCGGCGGCGGTCTCGCCTACGGCTACCTCGGCCGGCCCGGCCTCACCGCCGAGCGCTTCGTCGCCTCCCCGTTCGGCGCCCCCGGCGAGCGCATCTACCGCACCGGGGACCTCGGCTACGTCAGCACCGGGGGCCTGCTGGAGGTCACCGGCCGGATCGACGACCAGGTCAAGATCCGCGGCTTCCGGGTCGAGCCCGGCGAGATCGAGGACGCGCTCACCCGGCACCCCGCCGTCCAGGAGGCCGCCGTCACCGTCCACGAACCCGCCCCGGGCGACCACCGCCTGGCCGCCTACGTCACCGTCGGGGCCGACGCGCCGGACCCGGAGGTGCTCCTCGACCACCTGGCCGGCCTGCTGCCCGAGCACATGGTGCCAGCCACCCTGGACGTCCTGGACGCCCTGCCGCTCAACCACAACGGCAAGGTCGACCGGAAGGCGCTGCCCGCCCCCGCCGGGCGCCGGGCCGCCGCCCGCGACCCGCTGACCGAAGCCGAACGGCTGGTCGCCGAGGCCATGTGCGAGGTCCTCGACCTCACCGAGGTCGGCCGGGAGGACAACTTCTTCCGGATCGGCGGCAACTCGCTGGCCGCCGTCCGGGTCGCGATGCGGCTGTCCCGGGAGACCGGCACCCGCGTCCCCCCGCAACTGGTGTTCCGGGCCAGGACCGTGAGCGCCATCGCCGAACGGCTGGCCGCCCGATGACGGGCCGCACCGCACACGAAGGGAACGAGGCCGTGAGCCCGTCCGACCACCCGGCGCGCACCGCGCCCGCCTCGGGGCTGCAACGCGGCCTCTGGTTCCTCGACCGCCTCGATCCGCGGCAGGTCACCTACTGCACGCCCTGGACGGTCGACGTCACCGGCCCGCTCGACCTCCCGCTGCTCCAGCGCGCGCTGGACGCCCTGGTGGCCCGGCACGAGGTGCTGCGCACCACCTTCGCGCTGCACCCCGACGGCCCGCGCCAGCAGGTCCACCACACCCTCGCCGTGCCGCTCGCGGTGACCGACCTGCGCCCGCAGGGCGGCCCCGAGCAGGCCGGACGCCTGGAGGAACTGCTCACCGCCCGCTGCGCCGAACCCTTCGACCTGGCGGCCGGCCCGCTGCTGCGCGCCGAGGCCTTCCAACTGGCGGACGAGCGCACCACGCTGCTGTTCACCGTCCACCACATCGTCTGGGACGGCTGGTCCGCCGAGGTCTTCGAGCGTGAACTCGCCGACCTGTACGGCGCCGCGGTGCAGGGCCGGCCCGCCGAACTGCCGGAACTGACCGTGCAGTACGCCGACTACGCGGTGGAGGAGCTCGACACCTCCTTCGAGGAGCACCTGACCTACTGGAAGGAGCAGCTGCACGGCGCGCCCGCCCTGCTGGAGCTGCCCACCGACCGGCCCCGGCCCGCCGAGCGCGGCGCGGCCGGACGGACCGAGGAGTTCGGGCTCGCCCCCGGCACGGCGGCGAAGGTGCGCGCCCTGGCCGAGGCGGAGGGCGTCACCCCCTTCACCGTCCAACTGGCCGCCTTCGCCCTGCTGCTGAACCGCTGGACCGGCGCCGACGACCTGGTGATCGGCACCCCCGTCACCACCCGCAACCGGCCCGAACTGGAGCACCTGCTCGGCTACTTCGTCAACCTGCTGCCGCTGCGCCTGCGGCTCGCGCCCGGGCTGAGCTTCCGCGCCCTGCTGGAGCACGTCCAGGACGTCGCCTTCGAGGCCTACGGCTACCTCGACGTGCCCTTCGACCAGCTGGTCGACCAGCTCGGCACCGCCCGCACCGCGCAGCACCCGCCGCTGGTCCAGGTGGTGTTCGGCGCCCACGGCGAGGACCGCACCCCGCTCGTGCTCGGCGCGGCCACCGCCGAGAGCCGGGTGCGCTCCAACGGCACCAGCAAGTTCGACCTCACCTGGTCCGTCTTCGACAGCAGCGGGACGGGCAGCGGGGCCGGCAGCCGGACCGGCGACCCCGGCGACCCCGGCGGCTCCGGCGGCTCCGGCGGCGAACTGCGCGGCGAGGCCGAGTACCGCAGCGAGCTGTTCGACGCCGGGACGGTGCGCCGGCTGGCCGCCGACTACGGCGCCCTGCTCACCGCGGCCCTGGACGACCCCGACGCCACCGTGCTGCGGCTGACCGGCCGCACCGCCGCGGCCGAGGCCGTCCGGGCCACCGACACCCCCGGCCACTGCCTGCACCGGCTGTTCGAGCAGGCCGTCGACGCCCACCCCGACCGGCCCGCCGTCAGCGACTCCGGCCACACCCTGAGCTACGCCGAACTCGACCGCCGGGCCAACCGCCTGGCCCACGCCCTGCGCGCCCGCGGGGCCGGCCCCGGCGACCGCGTCGGCATGCTGCTGGACCGCACGGCCGACGTCCTGGTCACCGTCCTCGGCGTGCTCAAGACCGGCGCCGCGTACGTGCCCGTCGACCTCGCCGCCCCCGCCGACCGCGCCGCGCTCGTCTTCGCCGACGCCGACGTCACCCTCGTCGTCACCGACCGCCCGGACCGGGCCCCCGAAGGCCCCTGGCAGGCCTACGACCTGACCGCCGAGGCCGCCGACCTGGCCGCCCGGCCGGACCACCGCCCGCCGGCCGCCGGGCGCCCCGGCGACGTCGCCTACATCATCTTCACCTCCGGCTCCACCGGCCGCCCCAAGGGCGTCGCCGTCGCCCACGAGCACGTCAGCCGGCTCATGGCGGACGGCGCGGAGCACTTCGGCTTCGGCCCGGAGGAGACCTGGACGCTCTTCCACAGCTACGCCTTCGACTGGACGGTCTGGGAGATGTGGGGCGCCCTGCTGCACGGTGCCCGCCTGGTCGTCGTCCCCTACGTCACCAGCCGCTCGCCGGAGGAGTTCGCCGAACTGCTGGAGCAGGAGCGGGTCTCCTTCCTCTGCCTCACCCCCTCGGCGCTGCGCCAGCTGGAGCCCGTGCTGCGGCGCGGCCCGCGCGACCTGTCCGCGCTGAAGTGGATCATGCTCGGCGGGGAGGCGCTGGACCCGGGCGTCGTCCAGCGCTGGTTCGAACTCGACCCGCCGCCCCCGGCCCGGCTCTGCAACCTGTACGGCATCACCGAGACCACCGTCCACGTCACCACCCACGACCTGGCCGGCAGCGCCGGCTTCGAGCGCAGCCTGATCGGCGCGCCCATGCCGCACCTCACCGCCCAGGTCCTGGACGACTGGCTGCGCCCGGTGCCGCCCGGCGCGGCCGGCGAGCTGTACATCGGCGGCGGCAGCCTCGCCCACGGCTACTGGGGCCGCCCCGGCCTCACCGCGGGCCGCTTCGTCGCCGACCCCTACGGCCCGCCCGGCGCGCGGCTCTACCGCACCGGCGACGTCGCCCGCCGCCTGCCCGACGGCGGACTGGAGTACATCGGACGCGCCGACTTCCAGGTCAAACTGCGCGGCTTCCGGATCGAGCTCGGGGAGATCGAGAACGTGCTCGCCGCCCACCCGGACGTCGACGCCTGCGTCGTCACCGTGCACGACGACCGGCTCGCCGCGTACGTCACCGGGCGCGAGCCCGCCGACGTGCGCGCCTTCCTCGGCCGCGCGCTGCCCCCGTACATGGTCCCGGCGAGCTTCACCGTCCTGGAATCGCTGCCGCTCACCGTCAACGGCAAGGTGGACCGCGCCGCGCTGCCCGCCCCCGGCCAGCGCAGCACGGCCACCGGAGGCCGCCACGTCGAGCCGCGCACCCCGGAGGAGGAGGCCTTCGCCGCCGTCTGGACGGAGGTCCTCGGAGTGGACGGCATCGGCGTCCACGACGACTTCTTCCACCTCGGCGGCGACTCCATCCGGGCCGTCCAGCTCGCCGGCGCGCTGCACGAGCGCGGCTGGGGGGTGAGCCTGCGGGACGTCTTCAACGCGCCCACGGTCGCCGCCCTGCTGCCGCTGGCCGAGCCCGTCGCCGAAGGCCCGGCCGACCACGAGCCCTTCGCCCTGATCACCCCGGAGGACCGCGAGGACCTGCCGCCCGGCCTCGCCGACGCCTACCCGATGGTCTCCATGCAGCTCTCCATGGTCTTCCACATGGAGATCGCCGGCGGCACCGACAGCTACCACAACGTCAACTCCTACCGGATCTCGGGCGACCTCGACGAACAGGCCTTCCGCCGCTCGGTCGCCGAGGCCATGGAGCGCCACGCGGTGCTGCGCACCGGCCTCGACCTGTCCGGCTACGGCGAACCGCTCCAGCTCGTGTACGGGCGGCTGCCCGCGCCCGTCGAGTTCACCGACCTGCGCGGCGAGCCCGACCAGGACACGGCGGTCCGCGAGGTGTTCGACACCCACCGGTGGACGCCCTTCGACCTCGCCACCCCGCCGCTGTTCCGGATCACCGTGCAGCGCCTCGCCGAGGACGCCTTCCAGCTCACCATCTCCGAGCACCACGCCATCCTCGACGGCTGGAGCTTCACCTCGCTGTTCACCGAGATCCTGGAACGCCACACCGCCCTGGCCGCCGACCCGCTCGGCGCCCCCACCCCGCCGCCGCGCACCGCCTTCCGCGACTTCGTGGCCGTCGAACGGCAGGCCGCCGGGGACGAACGGTCGCTCGCCTACTGGCGCGACCGGCTGTCCGGCGTCAGCGGCCAGCTGTTCCCCGGCAGCGAGGACGTGCACGAGGCGCCGCGCACCGTCGAGCGGGTGCTGCCCGAGGCGCCCGAGCAGCTGCGGCAGGTCGCCGACGCACTCGCGGTGCCCCTCAAGTCGGTCGCCCTCGCGGCCCACCTGCACGCCCTCGCCGCCATCACCGGGCGACGGCGCGTCACCACCGGCCTCGCCGTGAACGGCCGGCTGGAACGGCTCGGCGGCACCGAGGTGTACGGGCTGTTCCTCAACACCGTCCCGCTGAGCTGCGAGCCCACCGACGACCTGCTCGCCCTGGTGCGCGAGGTGCACCGGGAGGAACTGGACATGATGCCGCACCGCCGGGTGCCCTTCGCCCGGCTCGCCCGGCTGATGACCGACACCGCGCTGGACAGCCAGTTCGGCTACCTGCGCTTCCACGCCCTGGGCCAGCTCAGCTCGGCCCGCATCGTGGACGGCCGGATCGGCTGCGAGCCGACCCTGCGCCACGAACCCAACAGCTTCGCGTTCGGCGCCTCGCTGATCCAGGACCCGGTCTCGCAGCGCGTGCTGCTCGCCGTGGACCACCAGCGCTCCCTGGTCACCGACACCACCGCCGAGCAGTTCATCGACACCTACACGGCAGCCCTGCACGCCATGGCCGCCTCCGTCCGAGAGTCCTGAGGAACCGTCATGACCGACCTCCTGCACCGCCTGCGCGATGCCGTCGCCGCCCACCCCGAGCGCACCGCCGTCCTCGCCGGAACGGCCCGCCTGGACTTCGCCGAACTCGACCTGCGCACCGCCGCGCTGGCCCGCGCCCTGCGCGCCCACGGCGTCGGCCGCGGCGACCGGGTCGGCGTCCACCTCGCCCGCACCGCCGACCTGCCGGTCGCCCTGCTCGCCGTCTGGCGGGCCGGCGCCGCCTACGTCCCGCTCGACCCGGCCTACCCCGCCGAGCGGCTGGCCTTCATGGCCGCCGACGCGCGGCTCGCGGCCCTGATCAGTGCGGACGGCCTCCCGGCGGCCCAGGGCGTGCCGGTCCTGCGCCCGGACGCCGCCGGGCCGGACACCGCCGCCGGGCCGGACACCGTCGAAGGCCTTGAGCTGCCGGAGGCGGCCGACCCGCTCGACCCCGCCTACGTCATCTACACCTCCGGCTCCACCGGGCTCCCCAAGGGCGTCGAGGTGCCGCGCGGCGCCGTCGCCGCCCTGGTGGAGGCACTGGAGGCCACCGGCGCCTACCGCGCCGAGCCCGGGGTGGTCGGCTGGAACGCCAGCGTCTCCTTCGACGCCTCCGTCCAGCAGTGGGCCCGGATCTGCCGCGGCGACACCGTCCTGGTCATCGGCGACGAAGACCGCGCCGACCCGGCCCGGGTGGCCGCCCTGCTGGCCGAGCACGCCGTCACCGACCTCGACCTGACCCCCTCGCACTGGGAGCTGCTGCGCGAGCCGCTCACCGGCGCCCGGGTGCCGCGGCTGTTCATGGGCGGCGAGCCCGTCCCCGAGCACACCTGGCGGGAGCTCGCCGACGGCGGCATCGACGCGCTCAACCTGTACGGGCCCACCGAATGCACCGTCGACGCCGTCACCGCGCCGATCAGCGGCCCCGGGCCGCACCTGGGCGAGCCGCTGCCCGGCGTGCGCCTCCACCTGCTGGACGAGAAGCTCGCCCCGGTCGCCGACGGCCTCGTCGGCGAGCTGTACCTCGCCGGGCCCGGGCTCGCCCACGGCTACCCCGGCCGCCCCGGGCTGACCGCCGGACGCTTCGTCGCCGACCCGACCGCCCCCGGCGAGAGGATGTACCGCACCGGCGACCAGGCCCGCCGGGGCGAGGGCGGCCGACTGGAGTACATCGGCCGGGTGGACCGCCAGGTCAAGCTGCGCGGCTACCGGATCGAGCTCGGCGAGGTCGAGCACGCGCTGGCCCGGCTGGACGGCGTCCAGGCCGCCGCCGTCACCGTCCACGAGCCCGCCCCCGGCGACCGCCGGCTCATCGGCTACGTCACCGGCGCCGCCACCGCCGCCGAACTGACCGAGCGCCTGCGGGCCACCCTGCCCGCGCACCTGGTGCCCTCGGCGATCACCGTGCTGGACGCCATGCCACTCACCCCGAACGGCAAGGTCGACCACGCGGCCCTGCCCGCCCCCGCGGCGCAGCCCGCCCCCGCGGCCGAGGAGACGCCCGCCGAGGGCGCCGACGGGCTGGCGGAGCAGGTCGCCGAGGTCTGGCGCACCGTGCTCGGCCTGACCGGCGTCACGCCCACCGACGACTTCTTCTCGCTCGGCGGCCACTCGCTCGCCGCGCTGCGCGTCGTCCACCTGCTGCGCCGCCGGCTCGGCATCGAGCTCCAGCTGCGCCACCTGCTGGACTCGGCCGACCTGGCCGCCTTCACCGCCACCGTCGGGAAGGCCGTCGAGGCCGGCACCGCCGCCCCCCGGCCCGCCCTGACCGCCCGCTCCCGGGTGAGCGGCGCATGACCACCGCCACGCGGGTGCGCCCCCGCGTCGAGGGGGACTGGCTGCTCGTCCCCGCGCCCCAACCGCACCGCCCGTTCCGGCTGTTCTGCTTCCCGCACGCCGGGGGAGACGCCACCGCCTACACCCCGCTCGCCCGCGCCCTCGCCCCGACCGCCGAGGTCTGGGCCGTGCGTCCGCCCGCCCGCGGCGGCCGCCTCGGCCACCCGATGCCCGCGAGCTTCGACCTGCTGGTCGACGCCGTCGTGGACGCCCTCACCCCGCACCTGACGGGCCGGTTCGGCTTCTACGGGCAGAGCTTCGGCGCCCTGCTCGGCTACGAGGTCGCCCGGGCGCTGCCCGCCGAGCGGCGGCCCGAACTGGTGGTCGCCGCCTCCGCCTCGCCGCCCGCCACCTGGGCCGGCCGGGACCGCCCGCAGCACACCGCCGACGACCTGCTGCGCCTCGCCGGTATGGGCGAACTCATCGAGGGCGACCAGGAGTTGAAGGAGCACGCGCTCCAGGGCATCCGTACCGACCTGGCCGTGGTCGCCACCTACCGCCCCCGCCCGCACCCGCCGATCGGCTCCGACCTGCACACCGTCGCCGGCGCCGACGACCCGATGCTCGCCTCCGCCGGACTCCAGGGCTGGGCCGTCCACACCCGCGGCGCCAGCGGCCACCACATCGTCCCCGGCGGCCACCTGCTCGCCACCGTCGACGGGCCCGGCCCGGTCGACCTGCTGACCTCCCTCATCGAGCGACCGGGCCCGGGCCACCGGGCCGGCGCCGCCGCCGACCAGTCCACGACGGAGTAGCCATGCTGACCACCACCCCGGTCGACCTCACCGACCCGGACCTGTGGGCCCGCCCCGACACCCCCGCCCTGGTCGCGGAGCTGCGCCGGGAGGCCTCCGTCCACCGCACCGACACCGTCGACGACGGGCCGATCTGGTCGGTGCTCTCCTACCGGCACTCCGCGGAGGTGCTGCGCAACGCCACGCTCTACAGCTCCGAGCAGGGCTCGCTGCTCGGCGCCGGCGAAGGCAACGTCCCGGTCGGATCCGGCCGGATGATGGCCCTCACCGACCCGCCCCGGCACCGCGAACTCCGCGCGCCCGCCAACCCGTTCTTCGCCCCCGGCCCGGTGCGCGGAGCATCCCGCGGCATCACCGAACTCGCCGCCTCGATCGTCGACCGGGCCGTCGAGCTCGGCGAGGTCGACCTCGTCGACGCCGTCTCCGCCCTGCCGCTGTCCGTCATGTGCGACCTCCTGGACGTCCCCGAGAAGGACCGCGAGATGGTCGAACGGGTCTGCGACGTCGCCTTCCTCGGCCGCACCCCCGAGGAGCGCCGGGCCGGCCACCAGCAGCTCATCCCCTACCTGCTGCACCAGGTGATGCTGCGCCGCACCGACCCGCGCGACGACCTGATCAGCAAGATGGCCACCTACCGGGTCGGCGGCAAGCTGCTGCCGATCGAGGACGTCGTCCTCAACCTGGACAACATCGTGGTCGGCGGCGTCCAGACCGTCCGCCACACCGCGGCCATGGGCCTCCACACCCTCGTCCAACACCCGGAACTGTGGCGGCAGTTGCAGCGGGGTGAGGTCGGCATGGACTCGGCGCTGGATGAACTCCTGCGCTGGACGTCCGTCGGGCTGCACACCCTGCGCACCGCGAGCCGCGACACCGAGCTCGACGGCCGCACCATCCGGCGCGGCGACCGGGTCGCGGTCTGGGTGTGGTCCGCCAACCGCGACCCGGAGGCCTTCGACCGGCCCGAGGAGATCCTGCTCGACCGCGCCCCCAACAAGCACCTCGCCCTCGGCCTCGGCGCCCACTACTGCATCGGCGCGCCGCTGGCCAAGGCCGAACTCGGCGCCCTGTTCACGGCGATGCTGGAGCGCGTCGCCGAGATCGAACCGACCGGGCCGGTCGTCCACAACCGCTCGATCATCAACTTCGGCCTGGACCACTTCCCGGTGCGCCTCACCCCGCGCTGAACCGGCCCGCCTCACCCCGCGCTGAACCTGCCCGCCGCGGACCGCCGACGGGGCCCGAACCGAACTGCCGCGTTCCTGCCGCGACTCCTGCCGTTGCGCCCCCCGGCCCGCCCCTACCTTCGAAGCAACCCAAGGAGGACACCATGAGCAACCCGTTCGAGGACGACAACGCCGGCTACCTGGTGCTGGTCAACGACGAGAACCAGCACTCGCTGTGGCCGGTCTGGATCGACGTGCCGGCCGGCTGGACCACCGTCCACGGCGAGGACACCCGCCAGGGCTGCCTCGACCACATCGAGGCCAACTGGACCGACATCCGGCCCGCCAGCCTGACCGCCTCCCTCGCCCGGCAGTGAGCGCGACCATGCTGAACTGGGAACTGAACCCCGGCCGCCCGGCCCTCGCCCACGCCCCGCGCACCGCCGACATCGGCGAGGCCGGCGCGTGGCTGCGCGAGAACGAGACCGAGCTCACCGAAGCCCTCCACCGGCACGGCACGATCTTCCTGCGCGGCCTGCCGGTCGCGAGCACCGAGGACGTCGCCGCCGTGCGCGACGTCCTCATCCCCGAGCGCACCCCCTACCGGGAGAAGGCCACCCCGCGCAGCGACTACGGCAACGGCGTCTTCTCCTCCACCGACCTGCCGTCGCCCCAGCCGATCCGGATGCACAACGAGAACAGCTACACCCTCACCTTCCCGGGCCGGCTGCTCTTCGCCTGCCTGACCGCCCCCGAGGAGGGCGGCGCCACCCCGACCGCCGACTGCCGCCAGGTGCTCGACCACCTGCCCGCCCACCTGGTCGAGCGGATGCGGACGTCCGGCTGGACACTCACCCGCAACTACTCGGACTACGTCTCCCTCGGCTGGCGCACCGCCTTCGCCACCGAGGACCGGGCCGCGGTCGAGGCCTACTGCCGGGAGAACGGCATCACCTGGGAGTGGCTGCCGGACGGCAACCTGCGCACCGGCCAGCTGCGCCCCGGCACCATCCACCACCCGGCGACCGGCGAGGAGGTCTGGTTCAACCACCTCGCCTTCTGGAGCGAGTGGTCGCTCGACCCGGACATCCGAGAGGCGATGACCGACGAGTTCGGCCCGGACGGCTTCCCGTTCAACACCGGCTTCGGGGACGGCGAACCGCTGGAGCGCGCCGACGTCGACGCCCTCAACGAGGCGTACCACGCCGCGACCGTGCGCGAGCGCTGGCAGGTCGGCGACGTGATGCTGGTCGACAACGTGCTGTGCGCGCACGGCCGGGACCCGTACCGCGGCGACCGCAGGATCGCCGTCGCGATGGGGCAGCCCCTGGACGTCCTGGACTGCCGGCCCAGCGTCCGGCCCACCCTGGCCTCCGCCTGACCGTCTGCCCAAGAACACCCCGTGCCGTGACGTGAGTAGAGGAAGCACCGTGATCCCGGTTTCGTACGCACAGCAGCGTCTCTGGCTGATCGACCAGATCGAGGGGCCGACCGCGCTGTACAACCTTCCGTTCGCCCTGCGCCTGCGCGGCGAGCTCGACACCGCCGCGCTGCGCGCCGCGACGGTGGACGTGGTCGCCCGGCACGAGGCCCTGCGTACGGTGTTCCCGGTGGACGGGGGAGTCCCGGTGCAGCAGATCCTGCCGGCCGAGGAGGCGCAGCCGCGCTTCCTGGTCGTGGACTGCACACCGGACGACTACCCCGCCCGCCGGGACGCGGCCTCCGCCGAGACCTTCGAGCTGAGCCGCGAACTGCCCATCCGGGTCACGGTGTTCACTCTCGCTCCGACCGAGCACGTGCTGCTCGTCGTCCTGCACCACATCGCCGGTGACGGCTGGTCGCTCGGCCCGCTGCTGCGCGACCTCGCCACCGCCTACCGGGCCCGGCTCGCCGGCCGCGCCCCCGACTGGGAGCCGCTGCCCGTCCAGTACGCCGACTACGCGCTCTGGCAGCGCGACCTGCTCGGCGACGAGCGCGACCCCGAGAGCCTGCTCGCCCGCCAACTCGACCACTGGCGAACCGCCCTGGCCGGACTCCCGGAGGAACTGGAGCTGCCGACGGACCGCCCCCGACCGCCCACCCCCACCGGCGCCGCCGACTCCGTCGACCTCGCCTGGGACGCCGACCTGCACACCGCCCTGCTCGGCCTCGCCCGGACGCACCGCACCACCCTGTTCACCGTCCTCCAGGCCGGCCTCGCCGCACTGTTCACCAGGCTCGGCGCCGGCACCGACATCCCGCTCGGCACCGGCCTCGCCGGCCGCGCCGACGAGGCCCTGGACGACCTGGTCGGCTTCTTCGTCAATTCGCTGGTGCTGCGCGCCGACACGTCCGGCGACCCGAGCTTCGCCGAGCTGCTCGGCCGCGTCCGGGAGGCCCAGCTCGACGCCTTCGCCCACCAGGACATCCCCTTCGAGCGCCTCGTCGAGGAGCTCAACCCGACCCGCGCCCTCGGCCGCCACCCGCTGTTCCAGACCCTGCTGGTGCTCCAGAACCACGGACAGGACGCCGAACTCGACCTGCCCGGGCTGGAGTCCGCGCCCGAGCCGATCGGCCTGCGGGTCGCCAAGTTCGACCTCAACATCGGCATCGCCGAACGCCACGGACCCGACGGCGCCCCCGCCGGGCTCACCGGCTCGATCGAGTACGCCGCCGACCTCTACGACCACGCCACTGTCGCCGCCCTGGCCGCCCGGCTCGGCCTGCTGCTGACCGGTGCCGCCGCCGACCCGCACGCCCCCATCGGCACCCTCGACGTCCTCGCGCCCGAGGAGCGCACCCGCATCCTCACCGAGTGGAACGCCACCGGCGCCCCGGCCCGGCCCGGCACCCTCGCCGAGTCCTTCGAGCGCCAGGCCGACCGCACCCCGCACACCACCGCCCTCGCCCACGACGGCGGCACCCTCGACTACGCCGAACTCGACGCCCGGGCCAACCGCCTCGCCCACCACCTGATCGCCCTCGGCGTCGGCACCGAGACCCCCGTCGCGATGCTGATGGAGCGCTCCGTCGAGGTCGTCGTCGCCACCCTGGCGATCCTCAAGGCCGGCGGCTGCTACGTGCCCATGCACCCCGGCCTGCCGCCCGAGCGGATGACCGACGTGCTCGCCGACACCGGCGCCCCCGTGCTGCTCACCGACCGCGCCGACCCGGGCTTCCCGCACCGGGCCGTGGTGGTCCGCCCCGGCGACGAGGCGGCCGCCCCCGCCCACCGCCCCGGCGTGCCCGTCCACCCGGACCAGCTCGCCTACGCGATGTACACCTCCGGCTCCACCGGCCGCCCCAAGGGCGTCGCCGTCCGCCACCGCGACGTCCTCGACCTCGCCGCCGACCGCCGCTGGCAGGACGGCCGGCACGAGCGGGTCCTGCTGCACTCCCCGCACGCCTTCGACGCCGCCACCTACGAGATCTGGACGCCCCTGCTGGCCGGCGGCACCGTCGTGGTCGCCCCGCCCGGCGCCCTCGACGCCACCTCCCTGCACGCCGTCACCACCCGCCACGGCGTCACCGCCGTCTTCCTCACCAAGGCCCTGTTCGACCTCGTCGCCGAGCAGGCCCCGCAGACCTTCGCCGCCCTGCGGGTCGTCTGCACCGGCGGCGAGGCCGCCTCCGGCACCCTGATGCGGCGCGTCCTGGACGCCTGCCCCGACCTGCTGCTCGCCCACGTCTACGGGCCCACCGAGACCACCACCTTCGCGACCCACCACCCGCTCGTCCACGCCGACCTCGACGGCCCCCGGGTGCCGATCGGCGGCCCGCTCGACGCCATGCGCAGCTACGTCCTCGACGCCCGGCTGTGCCCCGTCCCGCCCGGCGTCCCGGGAGAGCTGTACATCGCCGGTGCCGGCCTGGCCCGCGGCTACCTGAACCGGCCGGCCCTGACCGCCGAACGGTTCGTCGCCTGCCCGTACGCGCCCGGCGAGAGGATGTACCGCACCGGCGACCTGGTGCGGCTGCGCGCCGACGGCGCCGTGGAGTTCCTCGGCCGGATCGACGGACAGGTCAAGCTGCGCGGCTTCCGGATCGAACTCGGCGAGATCGAGGCGACGCTCTCCCGCCACCCCGCCGTGCGCCAGGTCATCGTGATCGCCCGCGAGGACCGCCCCGGCGACACCCGGCTGGTCGCCTACTGCACCGCCGACGCCTCGCTCACCCCGGCCGAGCTGCGCACCTTCGCCGGCACCACGCTGCCCGGCTACATGGTCCCCTCCGCCGTCGTCCTCCTCGACGCCCTGCCGCTCAACGCCAACGGCAAGGTCGACCGCCGGGCCCTGCCCGCCCCGGACGTCGCCGCCGACGGCACCGGCCGCGAGCCCCGCGACGAGCGCGAACGGGCGCTGTGCGAGCTCTTCGGCGACCTGCTCGGCATCGACGACATCACCATCGACGACGACTTCTTCGCGCTCGGCGGGCACTCGCTGCTCGCCACCCGCCTCACCGGGCGGGCCCGCGCCGAACTCGGCATCGAACTCGCCATCGGCGACCTCTTCCAGGCCCCCACCGTCGCCGGGCTCACCGACCGGCTCGCCGACCGCGCGGCCGACGCGCCCGCCCCGGCCCGCCCGGCGCTGCGGCCCGGCCCCCGGCCCGACCGGGTGCCGCTCTCCTTCGCCCAGCGCCGCCTCTGGTTCCTCGCCCAGGCGGACGGCCCCGCCAGCACCTACAACGTGACCCTCGCCCTGCGGCTGCGCGGCCCGCTCGACCCCGCCGTCCTCGCGGACGCCCTCGGCGACACCGTCCGGCGGCACGAGGCCCTGCGCACCGTCTTCGGCGAACAGGACGGCGTCCCGTACCAGCACGTCCTCGACGGGCCGACCGCCCCGCTGCTCACCGTCACGGACCGCCCGAGCGACGAACTCGCCCGCCACACCTTCGACCTGGCCGCCGACCTGCCCCTGCACGCCTACCTGCGGCCCGAGGGCCCGGACGAGCACGTCCTGGTCCTCGTCCTGCACCACATCGCCGGGGACGGCGCCTCGCTGGGCCCGCTCTACCGCGACCTCACCGACGCCTACCGGGCCCGGCTCGCCGGCCGCGCCCCCGGCTGGGAGCCGCTGCCCGTCCAGTACGCCGACCACGCGCTCTGGCAGCACGCCCTGCTCGGCGACGAGGACGACCCGCAGAGCCTGGCCGCCCGCCAACTCGCCTACTGGCGCGACGCACTGGCCGGCCTGCCGGAGGAGCTGCCGCTGCCGCTCGACCGGCCCCGGCCCCCGGTCGCCAGCCACCGCGGGACCGTCCTCCCGCTGGAGCTCGACGCCGAACTGCACGCACGCCTCGGCGCCCTCGCCGTCGAGCACGGTGCCACGCTGTTCATGGTCCTCCAGGCCGCCTACGCCACCCTGCTGCACCGCTTCGGCGCCGGCACCGACCTGCCGATCGGCACCCCGGTGGCCGGCCGCCTCGACGAGGCCGTCACCGACCTGGTCGGCTACTTCGCCAACACCCTGGTGCTGCGCACCGACGTCTCCGGCCGCCCCAGCTTCGCCGAACTGCTGCACCGCGTCCGCGACACCGACGTGGCGGCGTACGAGCACCAGGACACGCCGTTCGAGTCGCTGGTCGAGGCGCTGAACCCGGCCCGGTCACTGGCCCGACACCCCCTGTTCCAGGTGATGCTGGCCTTCGCCGGCACCCCCGAGGACGGGCCGGACCTGCCCGGCGTCACCGTGACCGAGGAGCCGGTCGACTTCGGCACCGCGACCTTCGACCTCACCCTCAGCCTGGTCGAGCGGCTCGCCGCCGACGGCTCCCCGGCCGGGCTGAGCGGCGGCCTGGAGTACGCGACCGACCTGTTCGACCGGGAGACGGTCCGGCGGCTCGCCACCGCCCTGGAGCTGATCCTGCGCCAGGCGGTCGAGGACCCCGAGCGCCCGGTCGCCGCCCTGGAGGTGCTCGGCGAGGCCGAGCGGGACGCTCTCGCCGCATGGAACGACACGGCGCTGCCGGACGCGGGCGCGCCCTACCTGACGGTGTTCGAGGAGCAGGCCGCGCGCACCCCCGGGGCCGTCGCCCTGGTCTGCGGCCCCGAGTCGCTGACCTTCGCGGAGCTGAACGCCCGGGCCAACCGGCTGGCCCGCGCCCTCGCCGACGAGGGCGCCGGGCCGGACACCGTGGTCGCCCTCGCCGTGCCGCGCTCGGTGGAGTCGGTGGTCGCCACGCTGGCGACACTGAAGGCCGGCGCGGCCTTCCTGCCCCTGGACCCGGAGTACCCGGCGGAGCGGATCGCCCACATGCTGGCCGACTCAGCCCCGGCGGTCGTGCTCACCGACCACCGCTGGCCGCTCGCCGAGTCGCTGGACGGACGCACCGTGCTGCCCGTCGACGACGAGCTGTGGGCCTTCCACGACGACCACGACCTGCCCGGCACCGCCCACCCGGGGCACGCCGCCTACGTCATCTACACCTCCGGCTCCACCGGCAGGCCCAAGGGCGTCGTGGTCTCCCGCGGCAACTTCGCCAATCTGCTGGCCTTCCACCGCGCCGAGGTCGGGGCCGCCGTCGAGCGAGCCCGGCCGGGCCGCCGGCTGACGGTCGCGCTCACCGCCTCGCTGTCCTTCGACGCCTCCCTGGAGGGCTTCCTCTGGCTCGCGGCCGGGCACGAGCTGCACCTGATCGGCGACGACGTGCGCCGCGACGCCGCCGCGCTGGTGCGCCACGCCGAGCGCACCGGGATCGACGTCCTCGACCTCACTCCCACCTACGCGGACCAGCTGATCGAGGAGGGACTGCTCACCCGCTGCCCGCCGGCCCTGCTGCTGCTCGGCGGCGAGGCCACCGGCCAGGCCCTGTGGACCACCCTGCGGGACGCCCCGGACCTGATCGCGTACAACCTGTACGGCCCGACCGAGTGCACCGTCGACGCCCTGTACCACCGCCTCGCCGACAGCGAGCGCCCGCTGATCGGCCGCCCCCTCGGCAACCTCCGCGCCTACGTGCTGGACTCCCGGTTGAACCCGGTGCCGGCGGGGGTGCCCGGTGAGCTGTACCTGGCGGGGGCGGGTCTGGCCCGGGGGTACCTGAACCGGCCGGAGCTGACCGCCGAGCGGTTCGTGGCCTGCCCGTTCGAGCCCGGGGAGAGGATGTACCGCACCGGCGACCTGGTGCGCCGCCGCCCGGACGGCGACCTGGACTACCTGGGCCGCACCGACCAGCAGGTCAAGATCCGCGGCTTCCGGATCGAACTCGGCGAGATCGAGACCGCGCTGACCTCGCAGCCCGGGGTGCTCCAGGCCGCGGTGCTGCCGTACGAGCAGGGCCCGGGCGGGGCCCGGCTGGTCGCCTACCTGGTCGGCCCGGCCGCGTCGGACCCGGCCGAGCTGCGCGCTGCCGTCGCGGCCGAACTGCCCGCCCACATGGTGCCGGCCGCCTTCGTGGGGCTGGAGGCGCTGCCGCTCAACGCCAACGGCAAGCTGGACCGCTCCGCGCTCCCGGCGCCGGACTTCGCGGAGTTCGCGGGTGGCCGGGCGGCGCGGACGGCGGAGGAGGAGATCCTCTGCGGCCTGTTCGCCGAGGTCCTCGGTGTCGAACGGGTGGGCGCCGACGACGACTTCTTCGCGCTCGGTGGTCATTCCCTGCTGGCGACGCGGTTGTTGAGCCGGGTGCGGTCGGTGCTGGGGGTGGAGCTGGGGGTGCGGGATGTGTTCGAGGCGCCGACGGTGGCGGGGCTCGCGGCCCGTTCGGGCGCGGCGGCCGGCCGGCCGGTGCTGTCGGGGGGCGTCGAGCGTCCGGAGCGGGTGCCGCTGTCGTTCGCGCAGCAGCGGCTGTGGCTGATCGACCGGATGGAGGGCCCCAGCGCGCTCTACAACCTCCCCGTGCTGCTCCGCTTGGGCGGCGAGCTGGATGTGGCGGCGCTGGAGGCGGCGCTGGGTGATGTGGTGGCGCGGCACGAGAGCCTGCGCACGCTCGTGGCCGAGGCGGACGGCGAGCCGTACCAGCGGATCCTGCCGCCCGAGGAGGCCCGGGTCACCGTCGAACGCCGGGACTGCCCGGCCGACGCGCTGGCCGACGCCGTGGACGAGGAGTCCCGCCGCCCCTTCGACCTGGCGGCCGAACCCCCCTTCCGCGCGACCCTGCTGAGGACGGCCGAGGAGAGCCACGTGCTGCTCCTGGTGCTGCACCACATCGTCAGCGACGGCTGGTCGATGGGTCCGCTGCTGCGGGATCTGTCGACGGCGTACGCGGTGCGGTCCGGTGGCGAGGTGCCGGTGGTGGAGCCGCTGCCGGTGCAGTACGCGGACTACGCGCTCTGGCAGCGCGGACTGCTGGGGGAGGAGTTGGATTCCGGGAGTGTGCTTTCACGTCAGTTGGATTACTGGCGTGGGGTGTTGGACGGTCTTCCGGAGGAGTTGGCGTTGCCGGTGGATCGTGCGCGTGGTGTGGTGGCGTCGCATCGGGGTGACCGGGTGGTGCTGCCGTTGGGTGTGGAGCTGCATCGTGGGTTGGTGGGGTTGTCGCGTGCGCATCGGGTGACGTTGTTCATGACGGTGCAGGCGGCGTTGGCGGCGTTGTTGACCCGGTTGGGTGCGGGGACGGATGTGCCGATCGGTACGGTGGTGGCCGGTCGTTCGGATGAGGCGTTGGACGAGTTGGTCGGGTTCTTCGTCAACACGCTGGTGCTGCGGACCGATACGGCGGGTGACCCGAGTTTCGCGGAGTTGCTGGGTCGGGTGCGGGAGTCGGATCTGGGGGCGTTCGGGCACCAGGACGTGCCGTTCGAGCGTCTGGTGGAGGAGCTGAACCCGGCGCGGTCGCTGGCCCGCCACCCCCTCTTCCAGGTGATGCTGGTCCTGCAGAGCAACGAGCAAGCCGAACTGGAGCTGCCCGGACTGCACGTCGAGACCCTGCCGGCCGGGACCGGGGTCGCCAAGTTCGACCTCAACGTGATCATGGAGGAGGTCTTCGGCCCGGACGGCGAACCTGCCGGGATCGACTGCGCGATCGACTTCGCGACGGATCTGTTCGACCGGGAGACGGTGGAGTCGCTGGCGGTGCGGTTCGGGCGGTTGCTGCGGGCGGTGGTTGAGCGCCCGGAACTGCCGGTGGGCCGGGTGGAGTTGTTGGCGGCGGAGGAGCGGGCCGGGCTGGTGGGTGGCGGGTTCACGTCGCTGCCGTCGGGGGTGTCGCTGGTGCCGGCGGTGTTCGAGGCGCAGGTCGCGCGGACTCCGGAGGCGGTGGCGCTGGTGTGCGGGGCCGAGACGTTGACCTTCGCCGAGTTGAATGTGCGGGCGAATCGGCTGGCGCATCGGCTGATTGCCGCGGGGGTGGGGCCGGAGTCGGGTGTGGCGCTGGCGCTGCCGCGTTCGGTGGAGTCGGTGGTGGGGTTGCTGGCGGTGCTGAAGGCCGGCGGGGTGTACCTGCCGCTGGACGCCGAATACCCCGCCGACCGCACCGCCGACACCCTGGCGGACTCCCGTCCGTCGCTGGTGCTGACCGACCCGCGGTGGCCGCTGCCCGAGGTCCTGGCGGGCCTGCGGACGCTGGACGTCACCGAGGACGGCCCCGGCCCCGAGAGCGATCCGGCCCCCCGCGTCACCGCGCAGGACGCGGCGTATGTGATTCACACGTCGGGTTCGACGGGTCGTCCGAAGGGCGTGGTGGTGTCGCACGGGAGCCTGGCCGCTCTGCTGGCGGCGCATCGTGTCGGTGTGATGGCGGGTCGGGTGCGGTCGCGGGTGGCGTTGACGGCGTCGTTGTGCTTCGACGCTTCCTGGGACGGCCTGTTGTGGCTGGTGGCCGGGCATGAGCTGCACCTGATCGGTGATGAGGTGCGCCGGGACGCGGCAGCGCTGGTGCGCCATGTCCGCGAGCGCGGTATCGGGGTGCTGGAGGTGACGCCGTCCTTCGCCGAGCAGTTGGTGGAGGAGGGGTTGTTGGCCGAGTCGGCGCCGGAGCTGTTGCTGCTCGGTGGTGAGGCGGTGGGCCAGGCCCTGTGGACCATCCTGCGGGAGGCGTCGGC
This sequence comes from Kitasatospora sp. NPDC058492, assembly GCF_042720685.1. Classification (NCBI taxonomy): domain Bacteria; kingdom Bacillati; phylum Actinomycetota; class Actinomycetes; order Kitasatosporales; family Streptomycetaceae; genus Kitasatospora; species Kitasatospora sp. NPDC058492. The sequence continues at coordinate 12,775 of NZ_JBHXMU010000065.1, read as the reverse complement.
GACGGAGGCGTACAACCTGTACGGCCCGACGGAGGCGACGGTGGACACGCTCGTCCACCCGCTGGCCGCCACGGAGCAGCCGGTGCTGGGCCGTACGGTCGCCGGGACGCAGGCCTATGTGCTGGACGAGTGGTTGAACCCGGTGCCGGCGGGGGTGGCGGGGGAGTTGTACCTCGCAGGGGCGGGTCTGGCCCGGGGGTATCTGAACCGGCCGGGGCTGACCGCGGAGCGGTTCGTGGCCTGCCCGTTCGCGTCCGCTGGGCCCCTCCGGCCCGATGGCGGGCAAGGAGGGAGGATGTACCGTACGGGCGACCTGGTGCGCCGTTCGCGGGACGGTGAGTTGGAGTACCTGGGCCGCACCGACCAGCAGGTCAAGATCCGCGGCTTCCGGATCGAACTCGGCGAGATCGAACAGGTGCTGGTCCGCCACGAAGCCGTCCGCCAGGCGGTCGTCACCACCCGGGAAAGCGACGACGGCGACCGCCGGCTGGTGGCCTACTGCGCGGTGACCGAGCAGATCCCTGGGATCGCCCTCGACCTGCGGGAGTTCGTCGCCCGGGCACTGCCCGGCTACATGGTGCCGGCCGCCGTCGTCCCGCTCACCGCCCTGCCGCTCACCGGCAGCGGAAAGGTGGACCACCGGGCCCTGCCGGCGCCGGACTTCGCGGAGTTCGCGGGTGGCCGGGCGGCGCGGACGGCGGCGGAGGAGATCCTCTGCGGGCTGTTCGCCGAGGTCCTGGGGATCGCCGGGGTCGGCATCGACGACGACTTCTTCGCGCTCGGTGGTCATTCCCTGCTGGCGACGCGGTTGTTGAGCCGGGTGCGGTCGGTGCTGGGGGTGGAGCTGGGGGTGCGGGATGTGTTCGAGGCGCCGACGGTGGCGGGGCTCGCGGCCCGTTCGGGTGCCGGGGTCGGTCGTCTGGTGCTGTCGGGAGGTGTCGAGCGTCCGGAGCGGGTGCCGTTGTCGTTCGCGCAGCAACGGTTGTGGCTGATCGACCGGATGGAGGGCCCGAGCGGGCTCTACAACCTCCCCGTGCTGCTCCGCTTGGGCGGTGAGCTGGATGTGGCGGCGCTGGAGGCGGCGCTGGGTGATGTGGTGGCGCGGCACGAGAGTCTGCGCACGCTCGTGGCCGAGGTGGACGGCGAGCCGTACCAGCGGATCCTGCCGCCCGAGGAGGCCCGGGTCACCGTCGAGGTCCTGCCCGTGGGCACCGACCCCGAGAGCTGCGTCGACCGGCCGTTCGACCTGTCCGCCGACCTGCCCATGCGCGTCCAGGTGATTCCGGGCGGGTCCGACGGAGACCTGCTGGTGCTGGTGCTGCACCACATCGCCGGTGACGGCTGGTCGATGGGTCCGTTGCTGCGGGATCTGTCGACGGCGTACGCGGTCCGGTCCGGGGGCGGGGTGCCGGTGGTGGAGCCGCTGCCGGTGCAGTACGCGGACTACGCGCTCTGGCAGCGCCGACTGCTGGGGGAGGAGTCCGACGAGAACGGCCTGCTGTCACGTCAACTCGACTACTGGCGCGGGGTCTTGACCGATCTCCCGGAGGAGTTGGCGTTGCCGGTGGATCGTGCGCGTGGTGTGGTGGCGTCGCATCGGGGCGACCGGGTGGTGCTGCCGTTGGGTGTGGAGCTGCATCGTGGGTTGGTGGGGTTGTCGCGTGCGCATCGGGTGACGTTGTTCATGACGGTGCAGGCGGCGTTGGCGGCGTTGTTGACCCGGTTGGGTGCGGGGACGGATGTGCCGATCGGCACGGTGGTGGCCGGTCGTTCGGATGAGGCGTTGGACGAGTTGGTCGGGTTCTTCGTCAACACGCTGGTGCTGCGGACCGATACGGCGGGTGACCCGAGTTTCGCGGAGTTGCTGGGTCGGGTGCGGGAGTCGGATCTGGGGGCTTTCGGGCACCAGGATGTGCCGTTCGAGCGTCTGGTGGAGGAGCTGAATCCGGCGCGGTCGCTGGCCCGCCACCCCCTCTTCCAGGTGATGCTGCTGCTGGAAGGCGACCGGACGGCCTCGGCGCCGCTCACCCTCGGCGCCCTGCCCGCCACCGTGCAGTCGACGGCCGGATCGGTGGCCAAGTTCGATCTGAGCATCGGCATGGGCGAGACCTTCGACGCGGACGGCGAGCCCGCCGGCCTGGAATGCGCGATCGACTTCGCGACGGATCTGTTCGACCGGGAGACGGTGGAGTCGCTGGCGGTGCGGTTCGGGCGGTTGCTGCGGGCGGTGGTGGAGAGTCCGGAACTGCCGGTGGGCCGGGTGGAGTTGTTGGCGGCGGAGGAGCGGGCCGGGCTGGTGGGTGGCGGGTTCACGTCGCTGCCGTCGCGGGTGTCGCTGGTGCCGGAGGTGTTCGAGGCGCAGGTCGCGCGGACTCCGGAGGCGGTGGCGCTGGTCGTCGGCTCGGAGCGCCTCACGTTCGCGGAGTTGAATGTGCGGGCGAATCGGCTGGCGCATCGGTTGATCGCTGCGGGGGTGGGGCCGGAGTCGGGTGTGGCGTTGGCGCTGCCGCGTTCGGTGGAGTCGGTGGTGGGGTTGCTGGCGGTGTTGAAGGCCGGCGGGGTGTACCTCCCGCTGGACGCCGAGTACCCCGCCGACCGCATCGCCCGTACGCTCGCCGACGCGCAGCCCGTCCTCGCCGTGACCGACGATCGCTGGCCGCACCCGGAGTTGCTGGCCGGGCTGACCGTGGTGGAGGCCGGTGACGTGGCCGGTCCGGAGTCGGAACCGGTCGCGCGGGCTTCGGCCGGGGACGCGGCGTATGTGATTCACACGTCGGGTTCGACGGGTCGTCCGAAGGGCGTGGTGGTGTCGCACGGGAGCCTGGCCGCTCTGCTGGCGGCGCATCGTGTCGGTGTGATGGCGGGTCGGGTGCGGTCGCGGGTGGCGTTGACGGCGTCGTTGTGCTTCGACGCGTCGTGGGACGGCCTTCTCTGGCTGGTGGCCGGGCATGAGCTGCACCTGGTCGGTGATGAGGTACGCCGGGACGCGGCAGCGTTGGTGCGCCATGTCCGCGAGCGCGGTATCGGGGTGCTGGAGGTGACGCCGTCCTTCGCCGAGCAGTTGGTGGAGGAGGGGTTGTTGGCCGAGTCGGCGCCGGAGCTGTTGCTGCTCGGTGGTGAGGCGGTGGGCCAGACCCTGTGGACCACCCTGCGGGAAGCTCCGGCGACGGAGGCGTACAACCTGTACGGGCCGACGGAGGCGACGGTGGACACGCTCGTCCACCCGCTGGCCGCCACGGAGCAGCCGGTGCTGGGCCGTACGGTCGCCGGGACGCAGGCCTATGTGCTGGACGAGTGGTTGAACCCGGTGCCGGCGGGGGTGGCGGGGGAGTTGTACCTGGCGGGGGCGGGTCTGGCCCGGGGGTATCTGAACCGGCCGGGGCTGAGCGCCGAGCGGTTCGTGGCCTGCCCGTTCGTGTCCGGGGAGAGGATGTACCGCACCGGCGACCTGGTGCGCCGTTCGCGGGACGGTGAGTTGGAGTACCTGGGCCGCACCGACCAGCAGGTCAAGATCCGGGGCTTCCGGATCGAACTCGGCGAGATCGAACAGGTCCTGAGGCGGCACCCCCGGGTGTCGGCGGCCGTCGTCCGCCCGGTCGAGGACCGGGCAGCGGGCACTCGTCTGGTCGCCTACGTGGTGGCCGACGGCCGGCTGGACCAGGCAGGTCTGCGGGCCTTCGCGGGCGGGTTCCTGCCCGGCTACATGGTGCCGGCCGTCGTCGTCCCGCTCGACGCGCTGCCGCTCACCGGCAGCGGCAAGCTCGACCACCGGGCCCTGCCCGCCCCGGACTTCGCCGAACTCGCCGGGGGCCGCGCGCCGCGCACCGAACAGGAGCGGGTCCTCTGCGGGCTGTTCGCCGAGGTCCTGGGGATCGCCGGGGTCGGCATCGACGACGACTTCTTCGCGCTCGGCGGTCACTCCCTGCTCGCGATGAAGCTGCTCGCCCGGATCCGCGCCACCCTCGGCGCCGACCTCGGGATGCGCGCGCTGTTCGAGGCCCCGACCGTCGCCGGACTGGCCGGCCGGCTCGGTGCCGGGCCAGCTGCCGACGCCCTGGACGTGCTGCTGCCGCTGCGCACCGGTGGCGGCCTGGCCCCGCTGTTCTGCGTCCACCCGGCCGCCGGCATCAGCTGGGTCTACTCCGGCCTGCTGCCGCACCTCGGCGCCGACCGGCCGGTCTACGGTCTGCAGGCCCGCGGCCTGCGCGGGGAGGCACCGGCGAGCGTCACCGAGATCGCCGAGGACTACGTGCGGCAGATCCGGGCGGTGTGGCCGTCCGGCCCGTACCACCTGCTCGGCTGGTCCTTCGGGGCGGTGGTCGCGCAGGAGATGGCCGTCCGGCTCCAGGTCGAGGGCGCACCGGTCGGTGTGCTCGCCCTGCTCGACGGCGCACCGGTCACCGGCCACGGTCCGGCGGCCGCCGACGGGCCGGAGGAGGACGAACCCGTCGACACCCTGGCCGAGTTGCTGCTGTCACTGGGCTACGACCCGGAGGCCGGGCGCGGCCAGGCCGAGCTGGCCGCCGTCCTGGGGGAGGCCGCCGCCGAGCTGCCCGGCATGTTCGAGCGGCACCGCAAACTCATGGCCGAGCACGTGCCCGGCCGCTACCGGGGCGATGCCGTCTTCTTCGGCGCGACCCTCGACAAGCCCGCCGACTGGCCCTACGAGCGGTCCTGGCGGCCGTACCTGGACGGCCGGATCGAGCCCCACCGCCTCGCCTGCGCGCACGGCGAGTTGACCCGTCCGGAACCCCTCGCACGGATCGCCTCCGTGCTCGCCGAGAAGCTTGGAGAGTGACCCGCGATGTCCGTCACCACCCCCGCCATGGCTCCGCCGGAGCCGTCCCGCAGCCGCTGGGGGCTGTGGGCCCAGGCCGACTTCCGTCGGCTCTGGATCGGTGAGACCACCAGCGGTCTCGGTACGGCGGTCGGCAACGTGGCGCTGGCCCTGGTGGCCGTCGTCACCCTGCACGCCAGCCCGCTCGCGGTCGGCCTGCTGACCGCCTCGGCCTGGCTGCCCTGGCTCTTCCTCGGGCTGCCGGCCGGTGCCTGGGTGGACCGCTGGCCCAAGCTGCGGGTGATGCTGGTCTGCGACCTGCTGCTGCTCGTCCTGTTCGTCAGCGTGCCGGTGGCCGGCTGGTTCGGCGTGCTGACCATGGCCCAACTGGTGCTGGTGGCCCTGCTGACCGGCGGGGTGAAGGTGTTCTTCTCCACCGCGTACGGGGCGGTGCTCCCGTCGCTGGTGGCCAAGGAGGACGTGCTGGAGGCGAACGTCAAGCTGCGTTCCGGGGAGTCGGCGGTGGAGATCGCCGGTCCCGGTGCGGCCGGCCTGCTGTCGCAGGTCTTCGGCGCGACCAGCGGCCTGCTCGCCGACGCGGTGAGCTACCTCGTCTCGGCGGTCTGCGTGGCCCGGATCACCGTGGTGGAGCAGCCTCCGCCGCCGTCGCAGCGGCGGGGCATCCTGAAGGAGATCGGCGAGGGCGTGGGCTTCCTGGCCCGCGACCCGTACCTGCGGACGCTGGCCTGCTTCGGGGCGGTCGGCAACCTCGGGCTGAACGGCATCCAGGCCGTCCAGACGGTCTTCCTGGTGCGCAGCGTCGGCATCGGATCCGGCGAGGTGGGCCTGGTGTTCGCGGTGGTGAGCATCGGCGGGCTGGCCGGCGCGGCGGTGGCCGGGCGGCTGGCCCGGCGGCTGGGCAGCGCCCGCGGGCTGCTGCTGTGCGAGCTGGTGGTCGCGCCCTTCATCTTCCTGCTGCCGATGGCCGGCGACCAGCTGCCGCTCGCGGTCAGCGCGCTCGCGTGGTCGGTGGCCGTCTGCGGCGTCGTGGCCGGAAACGTGCTGGCCGGCAGTTTCTACCAGTCCTACTGCCCGCCCGCGATGATCGGGCGGATCAGGGCCAGCGCCTCGACCGTCAACTACAGCGCGATCCCCCTCGGCGCCCTGCTCGGCGGCTGGCTCGGCGAGGTGCTGGGCCCGCGCACCACGATCTGGATCATGGCGGGTGTGCTGCTGTCCGCAGGCGCCGTGCTGCTGGCGAGCCCGCTGCGCGGAATGCGCGACTTCCCGGCGCGCCCCGAACACGGCGACCACCGCGCCGACGACGCGCGGCCCGAGCCCGCCGTCTGACCCCGCCGCCTGAGCCCGCCGTCTGACCCCTCCGCCTGACCCGCATACCCCGCCCCGACCGCCCGATCCCTCACCCCGGAGCCCTCCGATGACCCGCACTGCCCGCCCGCGCCACTACCTGATGTGCCGTCCGACCCACTTCGAGGTCACCTACGCGATCAACCCGTGGATGGACCCGGCGAAGCCGGTCGACACCGGGCTCGCCGTGGCGCAGTGGGAGCGGTTGTACGCGCTCTACCAGGAGCTCGGTCACCGGGTCGACCTGATCGACCCGATCCCGGGCCTGCCCGACATGGTCTACGCGGCCAACGGCGCCACCGTGGTGGACGGCAAGGTGCTCGGCGCCCGCTTCCGCAACGCCGAGCGGGCCGCCGAGGGCCCCGCCTACCTGGAGTGGTTCCGCGCCCGGGGCTTCGAGACGCGCGATCCGGAGCACGTCAACGAGGGCGAGGGGGACCTGCTGCTGACCGCGGGCTCCGTGCTGGCCGGGCGGGGCTTCCGCAGCGTGGCCGACGGGCACGCGGAGGCCCAGGAGTTCTTCGGGCGCCCGGTGATCGGCCTGGAGCTGATCGACCCGCGCTACTACCACCTGGACACCGCGCTGGCCGTGCTGGACGGTGACGAGATCATGTACAACCCGGAGGCCTTCTCGGCCGGCAGCCGTGCCGTCCTGCGCCGGCTGTTCCCCGACGCCCTGCTGGTGGACGGCGCCGACGCGGCGGTGTTCGGCCTCAACGCCGTGAGCGACGGCCTGCACGTGGTGCTGCCGGAGGCGGCCGTCGGCCTGGCCGCGCGGCTGCGCGAGCGCGGATTCCGGCCGATCGGGATGGACCTCAGCGAGCTGCTCAAGGGCGGTGGCAGCGTGAAGTGCTGCACCCTGGAGATCCGCGCGGCGGCCTGAACGGCAGCCTCGACGGGCGGCCTGAGCGGGCGGCAGTGATCACCGGTGCTCGGTTGTAGATCCGCCGTTGAACGCCCCCGGCCAGACTGGTGCCACACCACGACGGAAGCCCTTCCCCACCAGGGAAGCGAGCCAAGGGAGCACCAGAGATGACGCAGCGTCCGGCCACCGCCCCCATCCGCCTCCGCCTGTTCACGGTCGGTCTCGGGGTGGCCGTCGCCCTGGGTGCCGGTCTCTCCGCCACGGCCGCCGTGGCGGAGACGGCCGGCACCGGGACGGCGACGGTGGTGGGCGGCGGCGCAACGCCGACGCCCACCCCCGCCCAGCCCAGCCCCACCGGCACCGTCCACGGCAGCACCGGCGACTGGAACAGCACCGGTTCCTGACTACACCGGTTCCAGACCGCACCGGCTCCTGGCCTCACTGGCTCCAGACCGCACCGGAACAGCGGCAGGATCGATTCTTCAGTAGCTGGTCATCAGCTCGTCAGCGGCCCGGCCCGCAGCTCGTCACCGGAGCGCCCGCCGCCCCCCGGCCACCGCCCCGACGCCCATCCGAGACGGACGGAGCCGCCGGCGTCGACGGAGCCGAAGCGGCAGAAGAGGCCGAAGCAGCCGTAGCGGCCGAAGGGTTCGAACCCTCCCCCCGGGGCAGCAGCCCCGCCACCTCCTCCGCCTCCGGCAGCCCCAGCCGGACGAAGATCCGGTGCGCCTCCCGCAGCCGGCCCCACGCCGCGGCCTCCCGCCCGAGGTCCGCCAGCGTCCGGCCCAGCACCACCAGCGCGTGGCCCTGGTCCCGCTCGGCCCCCAGTTCCTCGCACAGCGTCAGCGCCTGCCCGGCGTGCTCCAGCGCCTCGTCCGTCCGGCCCAGCGAGCGCAGACTGTCCGCCATCCGGTAGCGGGCGTGCGCGGCCCGGGCCCGCAGCCCGGCCGCCGAGGCCACCGCCAGGCACTCGCCGAACCAGGTGACGGCCTCCTCGTGCTGCCCCAGCCCGTGCAGTGCCAGCCCCAGTACGTACAGCGTGTACGCCCGGCCGGGATCGTCGTGCCGGGTCCGCAGCTCGGCGAGCGCCTCGTGGCAGATCGGTACGGCCTCGGCGGCCCGCCCGCTGCGCACCCGGGCCAGCGCGGCGTTCACCGTCGTCACCAGCGCCCCGGAGCGGTGGCCGAGTTCGCGGGCCAGCAGCAGTGCCTCGTCGTAGTGCCCGACGGCCTCGTCGTAGCGGCTGAGGAACTGGCAGACCAGGCCGAGGTCGTTCAGCGCCTGGCGCAGGATCACCGTGTCGCCCGCCGAGCGGGAGGCGGCCACCGCCAGCCGGGAGGCCGCCTCGGCCTCCTCCAGGCGGGTGGCGGCCAGGGCGACGTTGCCGCGGAGGAAGTGCGCCCGACCAGCTGCCCGGTGGTCGGTGTGGTGGTCCGCGGCGGTGGCCAGGGCCTCTGCCGTACTGGCGAGCTGGCGGCTGGGCGGGGCGAGGACGAACGGCGTGAGCGCGATCAGCAGGTCGATCGCGGCGCGCAACGCATCCGGTGCCGCGCCGCCGTCGGCCGGGGCCGGCGCGGTGTCGTCCGTGACGGTCCAGCACGCCACCTGGGCGGCGAGCGCGATCGCCCCGGAACCCTCCGCCTCGGCCCAGGCCCGGGCGCCGTCCGGGCCGCCGAGGTCCACGCCCGCGCTGCGGGCCGGCCCGAGCGCACCGGCGGCCGGATCTCCCGGGACGGCGTGCTGGAAGGCCGCGCACGCGGTGGCCAGCAGGTGGTCCAGCAGCCGGTCACGGGCCTCCACGGCCGCGCCCGGGTGGTCCGGGCGCCGCCGGGCGAAGGCGCGCAGCAGGTCGTGGTAGCGGTAGCGGCCGGGGAACGGCGACTCCATCATCGCCACGTCCACCAGGGACTCCAGCAGGTCCTCGGCGTCGTACTCGTCCAGGTCCAGCAGGGCGGCCGCGGCGGGCAGCCCGATGTCGGGGCCGTCCACCGAGGCGGCCAGCCGGAACGCCCGGGCCTGGGCGGGCGTCAACTGGCGGTAGCTCAGTTCGAAGGCGGCCTCCACCGCCAGGTCGCCGATGCGCAGCTCGTCGATCCGCCGCCGTTCGACCGCCAGCCGGCGGCCCAGTGTCTGGACCGTCCAGCTCGGCCGGGCGGCCAGCCGGGCCGCCACGATCCGCACCGCGAGCGGCAGGTGGCCGCAGACGAGCAGCAGCTCCCGGGCGGCCTCCGGCTCGGCGGCCAGCCGCTCGGCGCCGATCGTGCGGCCCAGCAGTTCGAGTGCCTCCGCCGGCTCGAACACGCCGAGGTCGGCCTGGACGGACGAGGGCAGGCCCGAGAGGCGGGTACGGCTGGTGGTGAGCACGGCGCAGCCGACCGCGCCCGGCAGCAGGGGCCTGATCTGCGCGGTGTCGTGGACGTTGTCGAGCACCAGCAGCAGCCGCCGGCCGTCGACCACCGAGCGGAACAGCGCCGAGCGGGCGTCCAGCCCCTCGGGCACCCCGTCGGTCGGCACGCCGAGCGCCACCAGGAAGCTGCTGAGCACCGCCTCCGGGTCGGCCGGGGTGGTGTCGGCGCCCCGCAGGTCGACGTAGAGCTGCCCGTCGGGGTAGGAGTCCCGGGCCCGGTGGGCGACGTGCAGGGCCAGCGCGGTCTTGCCGACCCCGCCCATGCCGACCACGGTCGCGATCACCAGCGCCTGCTGGCCCGGGGCGCCGAGGGCCTCGCCCAGCCGCTCGACCTGGACGGTGCGGCCGGTGAAGTCCGCCGCGTCGGGCGGCAGCTGGGCCGGTCTGGGCGCCGTCGTGCTGGTGCCGGCGGGCGCGGCGGGCGCACCCGCCGCCGTGGGGCCGTCCGGCGGATCCTGCGCCTCGGGCCCGGGCCCGGCCGGCTTCACCGGGCCGGGGAGCAGCGCCGCGGCCGGCGCCGGGGCGGCGAGCGACAGGTCGCCCTCCAGGATCCGCCGGTGCAGCTGGTCCAGCTCCGCCCCGGGCTCCACCCCCAGCTCGTCCAGGAACAACTGGCGCACGCCCCGGTACACCGCCAGCGCGTCCGCCTGCCGCCCGGCCTGGTACAGCGCGCGCATCAGCAGCCCGTACGCCCGCTCGTGCAGCGGGTGCTCGGTGGTCAGCGCGGTCAGCTCCGGGATGCACCGGGAGAAGCGGCCCAGCGTCAGATCGAGGGCGATCCGCTCCTCCAGCAGGGTCAGCCGGAGCTCCTGCAACCGTTGGCGCTGCCGCTGCGCGAACGGGCCGGGGATGCCGGCCAGCGGCTCGCCCTGCCACAGCTCCAGCGCCTGGTTCAGCAGGTCACGCGCCTGCTGCGGCTGTCCGGCGGCCGCCGTGCGCTCGGCCTGCGCCGCCAGCTCCTCGCCCTGCGCCGCGTCCACCGAGTGCTTGGGCAGCACCAGCCGGTAGCCGTCCCCGACCGAGGTCAGCACGGTCGGCGCGTCCGGCTCGTCGCCGTGCAGGATCTTGCGCCACCGCCAGGCGTACGTCCGCACCGTCGTCACCGCGGTGCTCGGCGGCTCCTCGCCCCACAGGGCGTCGATCAGGTCCGTGGCGCTCGCGCCGTGCCCCGGCCGGAGCAGCAGCACCGCCAGCATCGCCTGCTGCTGGGGACTGCCGACCTTCAGCACGGTCGTGCCGCGCTGCGCTCTCATCAACCCCAGCACCGAGAACCGGAAATCACTCATTCGTGCACCTGCCCGCTTCATGTGCCCGCCCCCGCCCACGCACGCGTCCGCCCCCCGATTGATGAGTCCCTATCAACCCACGCCAGCCGGTGGGCTGTCGAGAGATCGTCGACCCCGTAGTGATCCGGTGTTGATCGCCCACCGTCACAATCACTGGTGTGGCCCCCCAGCCGTCGGCCCGGTACGACCCGCCGGGCCCGCCACACCCCCCGGGTGCCGCCGCCCGGGCGACCACCACGTTTCTCGGAGGCCGACGCCAGTGAACACCGACCTGCTCTACCGGTTGCTCGACGTCGACCCGGTCGCCGGACCGGTCGAACTGCTCCACCGCGCCCGCGGCGCCCGCGACCTCCCCTACCTGGTGCTCGCCGCGCTCGTCCGGGAGGACGTCCGGATGGGCGAGCACGCCCGCGCCGAACTGCAGCGCGCCCGCGACCGGGCCGACTGTTACGCCCGGCTCGCCCGCGACCTCGCCGACGTTACCGGGGTGCGCCCGATCCGCGACCTCCCGCTGGCCGGCTACTACCCGTCCGACCTGCCCCGGCCGCTGGGCGAGCTCACCCTCGTCAGCCCCACCGAGGCCGCGCTCTGGCAGGCCGTCAGCCGGCTGGTCACCGAGCACCCGGTGGAGTCCGTGGAGGTCACCCTGCTCGGCGAGCGCCCCCGGCACACCTCCGTCACCCTGCGCTGGCCGGCCGAGGACCCGCTGCTCGACCCGTGGTACCAGGTCCGGCTCGGAACCGCCGCGCTCACCGGCGACCTCGCCACCGTCCCGGTCCGGCCCTACCTGGCCGCCGACGACCACGTCGAATGCCTGATCGCCCTCGCGGAGGAGGGGCTCGGCCGCGCCTTCCGGGCAGGTGACGTGATCGACGTGGCCCGCCTGGCCCGGCAGTCCTTCGAAGCCGTCGAGACCGCCGCCGTGGTCGCCGCCTACCGGCTCGCCCCGGAGGCCGTCGCGCTCCTCGACCTCGCCGCCGAACACGTGCCGCTGGGCTCCCTGGGCGGCGTGCGCACCGTCCTGGAAGCCGAGGTCGCCCCCGAACTCCACCGCCGCGAAGCCCTCACCCGCCCGCTCCGACCGCGGCACGGCACCCTGCTGCGCCGCACCGTCATCCGGCACCAGTGGGACGAGGCCCGCCTCCTCCCGGCCGGACCCGCCACCCTGCTGCTCACCCCCGTCGCCGACTTCCTCCTCGCCCCGGAGGGCGTCCGCCCGACGGCCCCCGCCCGCGCCGCCGCCCTCACGGCCCTACGAGCCTGGGACACCACCGCCCCCGCCACCCCGGACGGCACCCCCCGCGCCCGCCTCCCGGAGTCCAAACACGGCTGAACACCACCGCCCCCCGGGCCACCCCCTCCGCCGACGGGGGCCCACAACGGCTTGGGGCGCCGCTCTGCGACGGCGCAGTCAACTCCCGTTCTCAGACCGGCCGGACGTCACCGTGTAGAAGCCGCGCCCGGGTCGCTGCGTGCGACCGTCCCTGGTTTCCGGCACAGCCCGGGCGTCCGGTGCCGGAGGCAGTCTGCCGGTGCGCGGCTCATCGGCGTCGTTCCGGGGACTGCCGCAGCCGAGTAGCCGCAGTCCTTCGAGCGCCTTGGCAACGGCAGCCAGTTCCGTCTCCCCTCGACGGATTCGATCCTGCACGGCGGGCTGCCGCACCTCCAACAGGGCGACCGTCGATGCCACACCGCTGTCCGTATCGAAGGCGTTTCCGCTTCTCACAACCACTTCCATGCCTCATCGGCCAGCGGTCGTCACAGTGAACCTACGACTCACCCGCAGGCCGCGCGCGGCCTGCGGGCAGGGGTCGCAAGGACAGTGGTCATTCGCGTGCGACTCGCATGAGGCCTCCGTGTCGGCCCTGGGCGCCGACCAAGCACGGCTACCCCACGCCGACCGGGTGGCACTGGGCGGCCTCCACGTTCGGACTCGGGACGAACGCACAGGTTGAGTGGCCGCCAAGGGCAGCAATCCCCCCAACTCATTCGTTCCTCTCATGTCTGGCTGCTGCCGGTGGCGTGCAGTGGAGACGGGCGCGGGCGGGACCGGACGATCGTCCGGTCCCGCC